>JAYVJV010000122.1:0-9363 GCA_043769005.1 Polaromonas sp.
CAGCAAATAGCCGGGTTGGCCTGGTGTGTCATGGGGGAAGTACACCGGGCCTTCAGCCCAACGCATGCCACTGCCCACCTGCTCCAGCGTGCTGCTGTAAATGCGGTACTTGACAAAACTGGGGTCCAGTATCAAGACCGCCGGGTCGGGGTAGCGCTGGTGGGGGGTGAAGTTGAAGGACGGGGGATGCATGGTGGCAGACAGAGAGTACTAGGTTATGGCAGATAAATGCTATGGATTAAATAGCAGCTTACGCTCTTATTTATTAGCTTAGAGGCGTATATTATGAAAATTTAGGGGTATCTCAACGATCCAGCTGGCCATCCAGCAGGCGGTTACGCGCCTGATCCAGGTGGTAGCGCATGGCAATGGCGGCGCTGCCCTCATCTTGCACCTGGATGGCATGGACGATGCGGTCATGCTCATCCAATACGCGAGCGCGCCGCCGCTCCGAGGCCTGGCGGCTGAGCGACAGCGCCACGTTCATGCCGCCTTTGAGCCGGTCGGCCAACTGGCCCAGCGTCTCCAGCAACAGCAGGTTGCCCGATGCGATGGCGATGGCATGGTGGAAAGCGTAATCTGCCTCCTGCGCGGCCTTGCTTTTGCCAAAAGCCGTTTTGAGTACGCGGGCAGCTTTGTCGATGGCAAGCATCTGCGCATCGCTACGCTGGCGCGCGGCCAGGCGGGCAGACAGCCCCTCCAGCGCCATACGCAGCTCTAAACTTTGCAGCACATCGTGCAAGGTGAAAGTGCGGGTCAACGCCCCGATCTGGCGTGAAGGGCTGCGCTGCACGAAGCTGCCCGAGCCTTGGCGCGAGATCACCACACCATCACTTTGCAGGCGCTGCAGGGCCTCGCGCACCACGGGCCGCGACACCGCAAAGCGCTCGGCCAACTGTGTCTCTGGGGCCAGGCGGTCACCCACTGCAAGGCGCGACTCGATAATGTCGCTCAGTAGCTGGTTATAAACCGTATCCGACAGACGCAAGCGGTCTGGAGGCGGGACGGAGAGTTCTAGGACTGGCATGGAGGCTTGTGCGATGGCTACTGGATCGTCCAGAAAAATCGTTCGAGGCTGATGTCTTTGTCGTTGATGATTTTTGTGTAACGCTTGCGATCAGTTTCTATCAAGGCCGTCAGCTGCGCAGGCGTGCTGCTGCGCGGCTTGGCACCTTGTTGAATCAAGGCCTGGAATATCTCGCCCAGCTCAGCAATCAACGAAATCGGAGCAAAGGTTTTGTCAAGGTCATAGGGCAAATTTTTGTACAGCACCGGGTTGATGGACTGGGTGCCTACGTTGCCCACCAGCGGGGTATAGCCGTCCGGCTTGGCGCGCACAGCGGCCTCTACACCCACAATGCCGCCTGCCCCCGCTTTGTTGTCCACCACCACCGACTGGCCCCACTTAGCCGCGAGCTTTTGCGCGATAAGGCGGGCACCCAAGTCAGTACCACCGCCTGCTGCGAAGGGCACGATGATGGTGACGGGTTTGCTCGGGTAGGACTGCGCTTGCACCGCTGGTGTGCTGAATAAATTGGCACATACTGCTACAAATAATATAGCTGCTTGCGCTATATTTTGCTGGGCTAATGGCCTATTTCTTATAAAAAACAGCATATCCAATGACCTTTCCTGTACAGTAAAAATATTGCGCACTGCTTTGCTGCCGCGACATCTAGTGAATCTCCGGCTCGCCAGCAGCCGCAGCCGCTGCATACCCGGTTTCCAGAAAATCAAAATCGCAGCCCTTGTCGGCCTGCTGAATATGCTTGAGGTACAGCGCGCCGTAGCCCCGGCTGAATTTGGGCATGGGCGGCACCCAAGCTTTGCGCCGCTTGGCCAGCTCGGCATCGCTCACCGCCATGCTGATGCTACGCGCCTCGATGTCCAGTGTAATCAGGTCACCGTCTTGCACCAGCGCCAGCGGGCCGCCCACATGGCTCTCAGGCGTGACGTGCAGCACGCAGGCACCGTAGCTGGTGCCGCTCATGCGGGCGTCGGAGATGCGCAGCATGTCGCGCACGCCTTCTTTGAGCAGCTTTTGCGGGATGGGCAGTTGCCCCCACTCGGGCATGCCAGGGGCGCCCTGCGGGCCTGCGCTTTGCAGCACGATCACGCTGTCGGCCGTCACCTCCAGGTCGGGCGTGTCGATGCGGGCGTTCATGTCGTTGTAGTCTTTGAAAACCACGGCTTTGCCAGTGTGTTTGTAAAAGCGTTTTTCCATGGCAGCGGGTTTAATGACCGCGCCGCCGGGTGCAATGTTGCCGTACAACACGGCCAGGCCGTCTTTGGGCACGAGGGGGTTCGTCATAGGGCGGATCACGTCGTCGTTGTAGACTTTTGAGCCGGCAATGTTCTCGCCCAGCGTGGTGCCCATGATGGTTTGGGCGCTACCCTGAAGCAGGCCGCCGCTCTTCACATCACCCAACTGTGTGAGCAGGGCGCGCAGCCCACCTGCGTAGTAAAAGTCTTCCATCAAAAACTTGCCGCTGGGGCGCAGATTGGCCAGCACGGGCGTTTTGCGGGCCATGGCATCAAACTGGTCGATGTTCAAATCAATCCCTGCGCGCCGCGCCATGGCCACCAGGTGCACGATGCTGTTGGTGCTGCCGCCCAGGGCCAACACGGTGGTGACGGCGTTGTCAAACGATGCTTTGGTCAAAATATCCGACGGCTTGATGTCCTGCCACACCATCTCGACAATGCGCTTACCAGTCAGCGTAGCCATTTGCGCATGGCGCGAATCGGGCGCGGGAATGCTGGCCGCGCCGGGCAGCGTGAGGCCCAGCGCCTCCGCTGCGCTGGTGAGTGTGCTGGCCGTGCCCATGGTCATGCAATGGCCGGGGCTGCGGGCAATGCCGTCTTCTACCTCTTGCCAGTCTTGCTGGGTGATGTTGCCCGCGCGCAGCTCGGCCCAGTACTTCCAGGTGTCCGAGCCGCTGCCAATCACGCCGCCCTTGTAGTCGCCGCTCAGCATGGGGCCTGCGGGCATAAAAATGGTGGGCAAGTTCATGCTGATCGCGCCCATGATAAGGGCGGGCGTGGTCTTGTCGCAGCCGCCCATCAGCACACAGCCGTCGGCGGGATAGCTGCGCAGCAGCTCTTCGGTTTCCATCGCCAGCAGGTTGCGGTACAGCATGGTGGTGGGCTTTTGCATCGGCTCACTTAAACTGATGGCGGGCATCTCCACCGGGAAACCGCCTGCCTGCCAAATGCCCCGCTTGATCTCTTCGACCCGCTGCTTGAAGTGCGTGTGGCAGGGGTTGATGTCGCTCCAGGTATTGATGATGGCAATCACCGGCTTGCCTGCATAGTCACTGCGGTGGTAGCCCATCTGCGCAGTACGCGAGCGATGCCCAAAACTGCGCAGGTCTTGTACGCCGTACCAACGGTGGCTTCTGAGTTCTTCGGGCTTCTTTTTCATGGTGATCTTCTTTGACTCAAGTGGTGGGTAGACTGAGGTATGGGATCGGACTTCCGGACGCAGAGGACGCAAAATTTACGCAAAGGACGCAAAAGGAAAACAAAAAAATGCAAATAAAAATTTAAAGAAATATTTAAAACATTCAAAACAATAAATTTAAAACTTGGTATTCTTTTTTCTTCATTTTCTTCATTTTCTTCATTTTCTTCTTTTTCTTCTTTTTCTTCTTTTGCGTCCTCTGCGTAATTTTTGCGTCCTCTGCGTCCGGAAGTCCGATTTCGCCCTTTATCAACCAAGCGACTTATCCAACGCAAGCAAGGCCAAAGCGGCAGTACGCACACGGCCAAAATGCTTCTCTTCAATATTGGACAACATAGGCAGCATCGGCCCCATGTCGGCAATGCCCGCCAGCGTCACCGCCTCATGCAAAGTGCGTATCGGGTTGATGGCATCACGCGCGTCTTCTAGCGGCAGATAGGCTTGCCGGATTTTGGCGGCGGTTAGGTAGTCTTTGGCTTTGAGGGCGCGTAACAGTGCCATAGAGCCCCGTGGCGCTATGCACACCGAACCCGACGTAAAACCTTGCAGCCCCAGGTCGCGCAGGTGGATGATGGCGGGGCGCTCGCCAATGCCGCTGATGATTTTGTTAGGGTTGACGGCCTGCACTAAGTCTTTGCCATAGGCATCTAGTGAATAGTCGGCGCGGATAGTGCCATATTTCACCGCCGCCACACAGCCGTCGGCATCCAGTGCGGCCACGGTTTTGGGTGACAAAAAATCGTCGCTTTTGATATAGACGATGAGCGGTTTGCCCAGGCGCTCGGCCAGCTTGCGGATGCCTGTGGCCGTACCTGCGTCGGTAAAGATAGCCGCCTGCGGCAACACCATCGCGGTGGGGAAGTTACGTTCACGCAAGATGCTGATTTGGTCAAACGCCTTGCCAAAGTCGCTGCCAATCGACGGGATAACCCAGGTGTCCTTGGCGGCAAACTTTTCCAGCATGTCCAAAATAGCCGAGTACTCCACCGTGCCGATGTTGTAGAAATTGGCATTGCCGCCATACATCAGCGTGCGCACACCACCCGCTTGCAGGTGGTCGATTTGCGCTTTGTTGGCAGCGTGGTTCAGCGTTAAATCCGCATGGCGTGCCAAGGGGGGCACGGCCAGGACAGAGCGGGACAGATCGTCAGGGGTAACGGGGGTAGTTTTCATGGTGTAGAACGAAGTTTACTTGGCAAGCATGACGCTGGGCAACCACAGCGACAGCGCCGGAATGTAGGTAACGGCCATCAAAATAGACAACAGCACACCAAAAAATGGCATCAACGATTTGACCAACTGCTCTATCGTTACTTTGCCCACCGCGCTGCCGACAAACAGCAGGCCGCCCACGGGTGGGGTCAGCAGGCCAATGCTCAAATTCACCATCATGATCATGCCAAAGTGCACCGGGTCCACCCCAATCGACAAAACCACCGGCATCAAGATGGGGGTCATGATAAGAATGAGCGGGGCCATGTCCATCAGCGTGCCCAGTGCCAAAAGCAGCACATTGATCGCCATCAAGATGACATAGCGGTTGTCCGACAGCGAGGCCAGCACACCCGTGATCTTGAGCGGGATTTGCATCAGCGTCATGATGTAGCCAAAGCCAGCGGCAAAACCAATCAGAATCATCACAATCGTGACCGTCTTGACCGTGCGGTGCATCAGCTTGGGCAGCTCGCTCCACTTGTAATCGCGGTAGATGAACATGGTGACAAAGAAGGCCCACAGCACGGCGATGGATGCCGACTCGGTGGCGGTAAAGACACCGCTCAAAATGCCGCCCAGAATAATCACCATGGTGAACAGGCCCAGCACTGCTTCGCCGCAAATCTTCAGCGCCTGGCGCAGGGGAATGACATCGCCTTTGGGGAAATTACGCTTCTTGGCAATAAACAGGCACAGCACAGACAGCGACAAGCCCAGCAGCAAGCCCGGCAAAATGCCCGCTACAAAAAGCGCAGCTATGGACACCGACCCACCAGCGGCCAGTGAATAGATCACCGCATTGTGGCTGGGTGGAATCAAAATGGCCTGCACCGATCCGCTCACGGTGACCGCAGTCGCAAAATCTCGCGGGTAGCCCTTCTTTTCCATCTCCGGGATCAGCACCGAGCCGATGGATGCGGTGTCGGCCACCGACGATCCGCTGATCGCACCAAAAAAGGTCGAGGCCAAAATATTCACCAGCGACAGTCCGCCGCGAATAAAGCCCACCAGCACCCCGGCAAAAGCCACCAGCCTGCGGGACATACCGCCCTCAGCCATGATGGCACCAGCCAGCACAAAGAAGGGGATAGCCAGCAAGGAGAATTTGTTCACCCCGCCCGCAATGGCGACCATCACCGCCGCGTAGGGAATGTCAATCCACCACGCGCCCACCAATGCGGCCAGGCCCAGCGCGTAGGCCACAGGCACGCCCATCAGCATGAACACAGCAAAGCTGCCCAACAAAAAGACCGCGTCCATCAGGTGGCTCCCTGGCCGGGTGTGATGTTCACCGCATGCGCTTCTTCGATCTGCTGATCAAAGGTCACCACGGCGCGGTGCTTCTGCGAGCCGTAGAACATATGCTCCAACACAAACAAACCCGTCAACACACCGCCAATGGGTACGGGCGAATAGGTCAGCCCCACCGGCATCCACGGGATCTCGCTGATGGACTGGTTCCAGGTGCCGATGCACAGCTCGGTGCCCCACACGGCCATAAAGATGCACATGATGAGCATCAGCACATGCACGGCCTTCGCGCAGATTTTTTGCGCCAGCGGGGGCAAGCGGTCGGTCAGCATGGCCACGGCAATATGCGCCCCGGCGCGGTAACTGGCCGCCGTACCAATAAAGGTAAAAATCACCATCAGCAGTATTGCCACCGGCTCGGGCCACTGCGAGCCTGAGCCCAGCACGTAGCGGGTAAAAATACCCCAGGGGATGATGAGGGTCATCACCGTAATGGCAATGCCCGCCACCCAGATACAGCCAAGATAGACGATGTCCAGGGCCGTGTGTATGTGCTCTTTCATGGAAGTATGTGGCGCTTATTTCACTTCGCTCACACGCTTCATCAGGTCGGCCAGCTTCTCGCCGTACTTCGCGCGCACGGGGGCGGTTGCGTCGTAAAACAGTTTCTGGTCCACGCTGACAAATTCAATGCCGGCGGCTTTGAGTTTGGCGCTGTAGTCGGCCACGCTCTTGTCCCACAGGCCGCGCTGCTCCAGCTGCGCTTCGCGGGAGAACTTTTTCACCAGCGCCTGGTCTGCCGGGCTGAGCTTTTCCCAGGTGGCTTTGCTCATCACAAAAATCTCGGGGATGATGAGGTGGTTGGTCTGGGCGTAGTACTTGGCCGGTGTGGTGTAGTGGTTGGCGGTGAAGTAGCTGGGCGGGTTGTTTTCTGCGCCGTCAATCACGCCGGTTTGCAATGCAGTAAACACCTCGCCATAGGCCATCGAGATGCCATTACCGCCCATGGCGTTCATGGTGTCCACAAACAGCGGGTTGCCCATCATGCGCACCTTCACGCCCTTCAGATCCGCCGGGGTGGTGATTTTTTTCTTGGTGTAGAGGTTGCGCGAACCGCCGTCCATCCAGCCCAGGGCCACCAGTTTGGCCGGGCTGGCACTGATCTTGGCCAGCAGCTCGTCACCCACCGCGCCATCAATCACGTGGCGCATATGCGCCTCGTCGCGGAAGACAAACGGCATGTTGAACACGTTGACCTCGGGCACGATGGGGCCGATCACGCCCAACGAGATGCGCGCCATCTGGATGGCACCCAGTTGCACCTGCTCGACTGCCGCTTTTTCTTCGCCCAGCACCGCGCCAGGAAACATCTGGAACTTGATGCGGCCCTGGGTGGCGGCATCGAGTTTTTTGCCCATGTTTTCAATGGCCACCACGGTGGGGTAGCCCGCAGGGTGGGTGTCGTGCGACTTGATGGTGATGTTTTGCGCCAGAACCGTGGCAGGTACAAGGCAGGCCAGCGACAGGGCAAGAAAGAGTTGGCGTTTGGTTTGCATGGTAATTTTCCTAAGCGTAAAAATGAATGAAAGGGAAGTGAGCAAGAACTGAAATCATCCGCCGAATGGGGCGCATTAACTCTCGGGCTAAACCCTGCAACGCGCAGCGCAGGTCAAAACGGTCCGAACTTGACATAGGCACCGCCTTGGTACATCTTGGCCGGATCGGCGGGGTCGAGCGCGGGCGCGGCCTCCAGCTTGGCGCGAAAGGGCTCGGTATTGTCTTGTGCCACAAAGCCCAGGTGCGCCGCCTTGGCGTTGTCCCACCACTTGTCGCGGTTGTTCGATACGCCATACACAATGGTGTGGCCGACCTGGGGGGCAAACAGTGCGCAGCGCACCAGTTCGGTCAGATCGCGGTAGCTCAGCCAGGTAATCAGCATGCGGCGGTCTACCGGCTCGGGAAAGCACGAGCCAATGCGCAGGCACACGGTCTCAATCCCGTAGCGGTCAAAATAAAAGCGCGACAGGTCTTCGCCGTACGATTTGGACAGGCCGTAGTAGCTGTCAGGCCGCTTGAGGCAGTCGCTGTCAATCACCTCGCCCTGTTTATGAAAACCAATCGCGTGGTTGGAGCTGGCAAACACCATGCGGCGCACGCCATTGACGCGCGCCCCTTCGTACAGGTGGAACAGGCCCTTGATATTGGCCTCCAGCACGGGCTCAAACGGGGCCTCGCTGGACACACCGCCCATATGCACCACGGCATCCACACCCGACAGCAGGGCCTGCATGGCGGCTTTGTCGGCCAGGTCGCAGGGGACGCACTCTTCACCTGTTTGCGCGGTGCCCAGTGGCTTGATGTCTGACAACCTGAGTACCTGCGCAAACGGCCTCATGCCTAGACGCAAAACCTGCCCCATCCCTCCGGCTGCGCCTGTGAGCAGTAAACGATGGAACGGTTGGGTGGCGGGCGCTGGTGTCATGGGCAGTAATCTCAGAACTTACCATGATTATAGTTGTAAGACAACATAAGGTGCTGCATTTCAATCACCAATGCATCGTGTTAAACCCCTAGACGGCTGGGCAGGTTGCCAATCACTGCGCTGCTTTGCGTCAACCGCATTGAGTCAGGCGCTTTCATCAACCTTTCTGAATCAACTCTTTGAGCTTGAGCCGTTCAATCAGTACTTTTTCTTTGTCCATCACCGTGCCCACATAACGTGCATAGTCCGGACCGTCCAGGTACAGCACGGGTGCGTCAATCTTGTCGCAGGCCGCCTTGAATTCGCTACTGGCCACAGCTTGCTTGAACGCGTGATGCAATTTTTGCAGCACGGCACCATCGAGCCCGGCGGGCGCGCCAATGCCGTTGGGGGCATCGACCACCACGTTAAAGCCCTGCTCTTTGAGCGTGGGCGTATCTTTAAACTGCGCCGTGCGCTGCTCGCCCCAGGTAGCCAGCAGTTTGAGCTTACCGCTTTGCACATGCGGCGCCCAGGAGCTGGAATCGGCCAGCAAATCGACATGGCCACCCAGCAGCGCCTGCAAGGCATCGGCTCCGCCCTTGAACGGAATGTGGTTGAACTCTACCCCGGCAGCCAGGGCAAACTCTTCCATGCCCACATGGGTTGCGCCGCCCACCCCTGAGCTGGCGTAGGTGAGCTTGCCCGGGTTGGCCTTGGCCTGCGCCACCAAGGCTTTCAGGTCTCGCCAGGGCGCGTTGCTCTGCGCCGCGATGCCAAAGGTTTGGCCCGAGGTGCGTGCCAGGTAGGTGATGTCTTTGAGCGGGTTGATCTGCACCGTGCCCAGCTGTGAGAAGCGAGTCACGCTGATGGGAATTTGCCCCACGGTGTAGCCATCGGGTTTGGCCGAGGTCATGGCCTTGAGGCCCAGCATGCCCGCCGCTCCGGCCTTGTTTTCTACCGCAATGCTCTG
>JAYVJV010000123.1:0-8834 GCA_043769005.1 Polaromonas sp.
CACACTGGGTAGTCCCAGCAACACTCTGAATATCGCTAAAGACAGCGATTCATAGTACTGCCCTTGATATTCGGACACCAAAGGCACCGCACGGACTACGCCGTCAGGGTCGGTAATGGAATTGAAAAATCCGGCCATGGGTGCCGCTTTGGCGAGTATGTCGATGTTGGAGCCATACCCCGACCAACTGATGAATGGAATGGGGCGACCCAACAGCTGGTCATACTGCATCACCGGCGCAGGCAGTCGGCCACTGGTGCGGCCATCACGGTCACTGGTCAGGTAATAGCCCATGACTACCCGCCGTTTGTTAATCGCTTTGGCAAATTCGCCGTCATAGCCCAGGCTGTCCTGGATCTGCAAAAGTTTGTCGGTAAAACCTGTTTGATCACGCAGTTCATTGGCCGCCAGCTGCTTCAAACGCTGAAGCCCCGAACTGTCATCGGCCTCGGCAAAAACCACATCAAACCCAAGTACCGCAATTTGCTGGGTGTCAAACAACTCGTTGATGATGGCGGCCATTTTGTTGCGGCCCCAGGGCCAATGCCCCACCTCGGCCAGACTCTTTTCGTCCAGGTCGATGATGACAATGCGCTCATCCTTGGTCTTGGGCATCGTCGCTTTTAAACGCGCGTCATAAATGATGTCATCCAGACGCTGCAAGACGTTAATGCGAAATAGCGAATCAGAAGGCGCAATGGCGTGCAGCAATGCAATGACCAGCGGGATCAGTGTTACCGCAATTCTGGGCCAATGTTTTAACAGCGCATGCATACCGTTTTTGCGCAACTAGCGAGATGAAATAGATGAACCCATGGTGCGTGGCGATGACCGCGCACCATGTTTGCGAGGCTTAGGCTTGGACGAATTGCATCTGCGTTCCCGCCAGCTCCAACACATCCATATGGTGCAGGGTGACGGGTTCAGTACCAATGGGTTCACCATTCAAGGTGGGCTTATTGACACCCTCAACATGGGCCACCACAAAGCCGTGCGGCCGCTTGGTAATGGCAGCCACCGCTACACCGGGCTTGCCAATGGTCGTTACGACTTTCACCAAAGGCACCTCGCGTCCGGCGGCTGCACCGGACAGCACCTTGATAGCGGCCACACCACCCAAGGTGGGTGTAAGTGGGCTGGCGGATGTGGGTACGTAAGAAGCAGGACTGGCTGCGGGCGGGGCAAATCCTGCACCACCCGGCTTGATCACTTGGGTTTGCTCGTAGGCAGCACCACCGGCATCGTTGACAAACTTGATCTTATATTTGCCAATTTCCACCATGTCGTTGTTGGCCAGCAACTGTTTTTTGGCGGCTTTGCCATTGACATAGGTGCCGTTGGTGCTGTTGAGGTCTTCCAGGTAGACCTCGTTGCCCGACATTTGCATGACGGCGTGCTCGCCACTGACAGCAAGATTGTCAATCACAATATCGTTGTACGGCCTACGCCCCAGCGTAGTGCGGTCTTTGGTGAGCTGCACCTCTTTGATGACGACACCGTCGATCGATACGATCATTTTCGGCATGGCCGACTCCTGTTGAAATAGCTAGTCATTTTATTTTACTTTCTCAGTAAACGGGACATTATTCCACGCTTATGTGAGCCCTCACGCGCCTGCATCAGCAATACGGTAATATTATCCCTGCCCCCAGCCGCATTGGCAGCAGCGATCAATGCCTGCGCTTTTTGCTCCATGCTGTCTGTCGTTTGCAAGATACGCGCAATACCCGCATCGTCCACCATATCGGACAAACCGTCCGAACACATCAAATAAACATCGCCCGCTTCGACATGGTGTTCATTGACTTCAAGCAGCACATTGTCCTCTACACCCAAAGCGCGCGTAACCAGGTTTTTATTCAGCGACACGGCTGCCTGCTCCTGGGTGATTAAACCCGCGTCGAGCTGCTCTTGGAGCAAAGAGTGGTCTTTGGTGATTTGCAAAAACTCCTGGCCCCGCAAGCGGTAACAACGGGAGTCCCCAATATGCCCCAACATCAGGCGGGCATCGTGGCAGACACCAACCACCAAGGTGGTTCCCATACCCGCGTACTGTGGATTAGAGTTGGCCGCATTGAAAATGGAGCGATTCGCGTTATCGACGCAAATCTCCAGTGCTCTGCGCACTTCGCGGGCATTGGCCGTTTTGCCAACTTGAGACAACCAGCGACTCAGCTCAGACTGGATGAATGCAGTAGCCATGCCACTGGCAACTTCGCCCGCGTTATAGCCGCCCATGCCATCGGCTAGAACCGTCATTTGGGTCGGCACATCAAAAGCCACCGAGTCCTCGTTATTGTCGCGCGCGAGTCCGGGATCAGTGTGGGAAAAAAATTGGTAAATCATATACAGCCGAGGTCTACTATAACGAGTTTTAAGTGCCCGTTTCCGTGTTTTTGGGAGATGAGACTACGGTTTTGTCCAGGTTTTGGGGTGGGGATGAATACTTTTGTGTGGCCGCATACCTCATGGCCTCCTGATTTTCGGGAGAGATTGCATTCTGCACAAGCGTCTTGTCCTGCCCTTGTTCGGCATATAAAACTGCTGTTTTCCCAAAGTTTTCAACAGAACTTGCTTGTGAGGTATGGTCAAAAGTCCCCGCCCCATTGCCCCATTGTGCCATTGCCAAGCGCAAATCAGCAGCAAGCTCATCACCATTTTGGTACCGTGTCTCTGGTCGCTTGCCCAAAGACCTGGCCACGATATGCGCGATTTGCTCACTCAATTCTTTGCGAATAATGCGGATATCAGGCGCTTCTTCGTTGGAGATTTTATACATCAGCTCGGCCATCGAGTCGCCCCTGAATGGCAACACACCTGCCAACATCTGGAACAGCATTACGCCTAATGAATACAAATCTGAGCGGCCATCAATTTTTTTGCCCGCGATTTGCTCGGGCGACATGAAACTGGGAGTACCCAGCACCATCCCAGTTTTAGTCTTGCTGGAATCGGTAATGCGTGCGATGCCAAAGTCGGTCACCTTCACGGTGTCACTGGGCAGATCGTACATGATGTTGGCCGGCTTGATGTCGCGATGCACCACATTTTGGCTGTGCGCATAAGACAATGCTTGCGCAACACGCTCCACAATAGATAGCACTTTAGGTATTGGCAAGAGCGCGCCGCCCTTGCAGTTGTCTGCCAAATCTTTGCCTTTGAGGAACTCCATGGCAATGAACGCCAGGTCGTGCTCTTCACCCGCATCAAATATGGTGACGATATTTTGGTGTTGCAGACGACCTGCAGTTTCTGCCTCTCTGAAAAAGCGTTCACGGGCATCTACCAGGTCTGCGCCTTCAAACTCCTGGCTGAGCGCCATGGTTTTGATGGCCACTACGCGTCCAATCTTGGGATCTTTGCCCAAATACACCACGCCCATTGCGCCTTTGCCCAGCTCTTTTTCTACCTGGTAGCGACCCAGCATGGGCTTTTCTACTCCACCACCGTCTAGCAGCATGGTGCCGCCCGGGTGCGCTCCGCTGCCACCCAACATCACCGTTTCAGACAGGTTTTTGGCGCGGTTAAGTTTGGCATCCAAGCCTTTATACTTTTTATCCAGTGTGGCCATGTATTCGTAGACGGCTTGGGCTTTATTGAACTGGCGCTTACGCTCAAAATCCAGCGCCAGATTACCCAAGTTGCCCATCAATGCATCGCTAAATGGCACGCGTTTGAAGTAATCAAACGCGATATCAAACTGCCCATTACCCTGCTGCGACAAACCCAACATGCGGTTCGCCTCGGCAGACACTTCATCGGATTTAATTTTGCCAGCCTCTGTCCACAAAAAGCGTTTGGTAGTCAGAGCCAAATGCCCCATCAGCAACATCAGTGCGGGCAGCATAAACTGCACCCAATAGCTCGCGCGTGAGAGCAAAATGTGGGAAGCAAACAACATGAGCACAAACGCGCCCCCAGTGAATATCGCTGCATTGCTCGCGCTCAGACGCGGCAACAGGCCAATTAAATAGGCAGCCACGAGCAGCACTGCAAAGGTGCCTAGGGCCTCAGCCCACAGGGGCGTAGTGACAAAATGCTCGGACAAAATACTGGATGTGACATGCGCAGTTTGCTCCAGCGGAGTCATGCCACGCCCTCCCAAGGGCGTGGGGAACTGCACACCAACCCCCGCTGCTGTAGGCCCCAACAACACCAGTTTTCCTGCATATTTGCTGGCAGGAACTTTGCCTGACATCACGTCAAATGCAGAGTCGTAACTAAAGGGTGTTTTGCCGTCTTTGTCGGCATAGTAGAAAGGCCGCATCTGACCATTCTCGTGGGTACTAATGCGCAGTTTACCGATTTGCATCGTTTTATCTTGCTCAAAAATCTGGATATCGGTCGTTTTGAGATTCAGCCCCTTCACAGCCGCCATGAGTGCCTGCGAGGGCACCATCTGACCGTAGTAGTTGGTGAGCAGCGATTCTGTACGAACCGTGCCATCATTGTCTGGAGATTTATTACCATGGCCAATGGACTCGGTTTTATCACCAAGTATGTCAATAGGCTCCAAAATGCCTGCGGCTTCCACACCGAAGTCTGCGGAGGCATTGACCAGGCTTTTGAGGGTCGCCTGCCGCAAAGGCTTGTCTGGTTTACCACGTACATCGCCAGACGTAAAGCTGACCAAACCGATCACATTACCCGCTGCCGCAAAGGCCTGCGCCAGGCGCGCATCGGCATTCAGCGCAAGCTCACCCTCCTGGGCTATTTTGTCGATCGCCTCCAGTCCGGCGTGGCTGGTAGGTCCCTCTGTAGCGATGGTTTGACGGATTTTGTTGAGATAGGGCAAGCCTTTCTCAAGTTGGGGCTCTGGGTAAAAGATGCTGTTGACGATCGCTTTAGGCTTGCCTGCACTGATTTTTTCAATCAATTCGGCCTGCACATCACGCGACCACGGCCAGCGGCCCTGGTTGGCCACGCTCACATCGTCGATGGCTATCACGGCGATTTGATCGGACGGTTTTTTACGAGCCTGGCTAATACCAAAATCGTAAAACCGATTTTCAAGCGTCTCCACCACGTTGGTGGTTTGGTACACCAAAAAAAGCACCAGCACCACCAGCACGCCAACAAACCAGTCGGCGCGCCAAAAGTTACCGCGTTTCAATGAAAAACCTGTCAAGTCCGTTCCTAGCGCAACAATCAAAGTAGTGCCTGAGATAACTACTCTAAGTTATTGTTATTAGTGAAAAATCTGCTCGCGCCAACGATACCAGAGTGCTGGAGCGGGAACAAGACTTGACGCAAAAGAACAGAACGATTTGTTGCAAATAGGCTGCAAACTACCCTCTTTAAAGGACGGCAGGATACCGCCCATGCACTGGAGCGATAAATTACGCTGAAGGTGCGCTTAATTTACCGCGTTTTTGCATCCACAAACCTAAGCCTACGACAATGGCCGCGCCGATCACGCCGCCAAACATCACGGTTTGCTCGCCCATTTTGCCAAACCAACCTTCTACTGCGGGGTCGGTCAGCAGCATTTCACCGGCCAAGAAGCCCAGCAAGGCCGCGCCCAGAGTGATGATGACGGGGAAGCGCTCCATGACTTTCATCAACAAGGTCGAGCCAAAAATAATGAGGGGGATGCTGACCAGCAGGCCAATGATGAGTAAGGACATATTTCCTTTGGCCGCTGCGGCTACCGCCAGCACATTGTCCAGGCTCATGACCAGGTCGGCTATCAGAATGGTGCGGATGGCCGCGCCCATGCCATTGATTTCCTTGCCATGGCCTTCGTCGTCATCGCCACCTCTGAGCAAATCCACACCGATGTACACCAGCAAAATGGCACCAACGAGCTTCAGGTAGGGCATAGCCAGGAGCTGGATTGCCACCAGCGTCAGAACAATCCGCATCACAATGGCGGCCGCACTGCCCCAGAAAATCGCCTGCTTTTGCTGCTCGGGCTTGAGCGAGCGGGCCGCCATGGCAATCACAATCGCGTTGTCGCCAGACAGCACGATGTTGGCCAACATAATGGAGCCCAAGGCGCTCCACATAGCAGTAGATGAAAAGTCAAGTCCAAAAAGCATAGTGTCTCCGAAACGGTTTAAGGGGGAGCAATGAAAAAAGCGCTGTAGTGACAGCGCCTTGGGATGGTTCTCTACGCTGCGCAGTGTAATCGCGCCGGGCACCTAGCCCGATGCGTGAAACTGCTTACGCTGCTGCTACAGCATAGCCTTGAGCAGCTTGGCCATCTCCGACGGGTTGCGCGTGACTTTGAAGCCACACTCTTCCATGATGGCCAGCTTGGCATCGGCGGTGTCTGCACCGCCGCTGATCAAAGCACCCGCGTGACCCATGCGTTTGCCTGCGGGGGCCGTCACACCTGCGATAAAGCCGACGATGGGCTTCGTCATGTTGGCCTTGCACCAGCGCGCAGCATCAGCCTCGTCGGGGCCACCGATTTCGCCGATCATGATGACGGCATCGGTGTCGGGATCATCGTTAAAGGCCTTCATCACATCAATGTGCTTGAGCCCGTTAATCGGGTCGCCGCCAATGCCTACGGCGCTGGACTGGCCCAGGCCGATTTCGGTGAGTTGAGCCACGGCTTCATAGGTAAGTGTGCCCGAGCGCGAGACTACGCCAATGCGGCCCTTGCGGTGGATGTGGCCAGGCATGATGCCGATCTTGATTTCTTCCGGCGTGATCAAACCGGGGCAGTTGGGGCCCAGCAGCAGGGTCTTTTTGCCACCAGCAGCTTCTTTGGCCTTCATGCGGTTGCGCAGCTCCAGCATGTCACGCACGGGGATACCTTCGGTGATGCAAATCGCCAGGTCGAGGTTGGCTTCCACTGCCTCCCAGATAGCTGCGGCAGCACCAGCGGGCGGCACGTAGATCACGCTGACCGTAGCACCGGTGGTGCTGGCGGCTTCTTTGACCGATGCGAAGATCGGGATGTTGAAAATGCTTTCGCCCGCTTTTTTCGGGTTCACACCCGCGACAAAGCAGTTTTTGCCATTGGCGTATTCCTGGCACTTCTCAGTGTGGAACTGACCGGTCTTGCCTGTGATGCCTTGCGTGATCACTTTGGTGTTTTTGTTAATCAAAATACTCATGGTGTTTCCTAGTGTGGCTTCTGTTGGGTGGGCTTACTTGGCAGCGGTAAATTCCACACGGCGGTTCTTCTGGCGGCCCTCGGGCGTAGCGTTGTCAGCAGCAGGCTTGCTGTCGCCATAGCCCTTGGCGCTGATGCGGCCCGCTTCAACACCCGCTTTCACCAACACCGCCATGACGGCCTCGGCACGGGCTTGCGACAGCATGAGGTTGCCTTCGGGTTTGCCAACATTGTCAGTATGGCCACCGATTTCCAGCTTCAAAGTGGTGCAGCCTTTGAGGTTGCCCGCCATGTTTTGCAGCAAGGCGCTAGACTCAGCAGCGACAGCGCTGCCGCCAGTCACAAACTTCACATCGGCGGCCAGCGCCTTGTCGTTGCAGACGGCAGCATTGGCGGGTGCTGAACCTGCGGCCCCAGAGGAAGCGGAAGCGGCTGGCGTAGCTGCGGCCACATTCACCTTAGCGCCAGCGCCGAGCAACACGCCCAGCTTGCCAGCGTCCAGGCCACTGGTATCGCCCGAGAAGTCCACTTTGTCACCGCTACAGGCCATCACCGCTTTGGGGTTGGCCTTGAGCAGACCAAAAATATCGCCCCATTTGGCTTGACCCGCAGATGCAGCCAGGGATGGGTCTAGCGTGAGCTTGTCCACCACATTAGCATCGCCAAAGCTGGTTCTGGCGGCGGTAATGACTGCGTCTTTAGCGGCTTGATCTTTCACAGCGCCTTCCAGCACCAGTTTGCCATCGAGTGTTTTAGCCGACCAGGCACCCAAAGCCGCCACCGCCGGAGCGGGTGCAGGGGCAGGTATTGCGACAGGCGCGCTTGGCGCAGCGACTGGAGCCGTTTCGGTTTTACCACCGCCGCAAGAACGCAGCAGAAAAAAGGCCGCAATCGCAGCGCCTACGGCCCACACCCACCAAGGAATGCCACCCTTGGCAGCCGCTACTGCGGCAACCGGAGGCACGCCCAATTTGTCGGCGGCACCCGTGATGTGTGCACCTGCCGCTTTAGCTCCGGCAGCTGCATTGGCACCCAGGTCGGCCGCACCGCCCTTAAGCACCCCGGCGGCCAACGCGCCCGCAGCGGCTACGCCTGCACCACCTGCGCCCAATGCCCCCGAGATAGCGGCTTTGCCAGCCTCAACGCCACCAGCGACTGCACCCGTAGCACCAGACAGAGCACCACCGACTGCGCCTGTAACTGCACTGCTTGCGCCCGCCACCGCGTTATTGATCGAACCCGTTACCGCGCCTGCTACTGCGCTTGCGCCGGAACCTACCGAAGCACCCGCACCGGAGATGGCCTGGGTGACAGCGGCAGCACCAGCAGCAACAGCGGAAGTTGCAGCAGCGCCCACGCCTGCAACGGCCTCAGCGCCTTTGGTAGCTGCTATGGCTGCTGTACCGGCCAGTGCACCGCCAGCGGCGGTAGCCCCAGCGACTACGCCAGCTACGGTAGCTCCTACGCCACCTGTAGTCGTGGCTGCACCTGCTGCGCCAGCAGTTGCTTTGTTAGTAGCTTCCACCACTTTTTGCGCCGCTTCGGCCATCGTGTCTGCACTGATGATGGGCAGGCCGCTCTCGGCCAGCATCTTTTTGCCCAGCTCTTCGTTGGTGCCCTTCATGCGTACAACCAAAGGCACGCTCAGGTTGGTGGCCTTGCAGGCGGTGATGATGCCGGTGGCAATGGTGTCGCACTTCATGATGCCGCCAAAGATGTTGACCATGATGGCCTTGACCTTGGGGTTTTTCAGCATGATCTTGAA
>JAYVJV010000124.1:0-2978 GCA_043769005.1 Polaromonas sp.
CCGCCAGCGCCCAGCAAAATCACCATCACATCGGGCGCAGCCGAGGGCATGTACCACCAGCATGCGCTGCGCTACGTGGAGTTTTTTGCCAGCCACGGAGTTGAGGCCGAGGTGCTTACCTCGGCGGGCTCGGCACAAAACATCGAGCGCCTGCGCGATACCCGGCAGTCTGCACAGATAGGTTTTGTGCAGGGTGGTTTCGGCCAGTTGGAACGCACCAACACCAATGAAAACCGCACAGGCATCCAAATTTTAGCGAATGTCGATATCGAACCGGTTTGGGTCTTTTCGCGCATCCCAACGCTCGATTCGCTGCCACAGTTGCAGGGTCTGCGGGTCTCGATTGGCGCAGAAGGCAGCGGTAGTCGGGCGATGGCTCAGCAGTTGCTGGCCCAGGTACGGCTGACACCCAAAGATCTGCTGATTTCCGATGCTGCTGGCCTGGCGGCAGCCAAAGCCCTGGAAGAGGGTCGCCTGGATGTTGCTATTTTTGTAGCGGCGGCCAAGGCACCCATCGTCAAAGCCATGCTGCGCATCCCGGGAGTGCAATTGGTGCAGCTCAAACACAGCACCGCGCTGACAGAGCGCCTGCCCTACCTGGCCCCGCGCCTGGTGGCCCAGGGCATGCTGGACGATGCCACCTCGCAACCTGTCAGGGACATGATGCTGCTGACCACCATGGCCAGTGTGGTGGTGAGTGAGAACCTGCACCCCGCCCTCAAGCGACTGACAACTGCAGCTGCCGTGGCAATCCACAACGAAGCCACCGTGCTGAGTAGGGCAGGTGAGTTTCCTACCCTCAAACAAGCCGATTTCCCCAGTGCACAAGAAGCTCGGCACATCTTGCTGCATGGGCTGCCCTGGCTTGAACAAAAATTGAGCCTGGACATAGCGCAATGGGTTTGGCGCGTGCTATTTTTGGCCTTGCCCCTGGTGTTATTGGTCTGGACAGCCTGCACCATGGTTCCGGCCTACATGCGCTGGAAACTGGAGAGCCGTATCAACCGCTGGTACGGCGAACTGAAGTTTATTGAATATGACTTGGAGCAGACCAGGCCGTCCGGTTTGGATGTCATGCGCTTTGATGACCAGTTGCGCAAAATCGATGCTGCCTTCAATAGCTTTGATGCTCCGCAAGACTTTATGCAACGTCTTTACATGCTGCGCCAGCACATCAATTTTGTCCGCCAACAACTGTCTAACCAACGTGGCAGGTAAACCGCCAACTATCACCGTATGAAACTAAATATTTTGTATCGCATGCGTTGGGTGATGTTCTACCTGCCCGTGTTCATGTACTCTGCAATGGCGATATGGTTTTCTACCGCAGTCCTCTTACCGTTGCCACCATCTAGCTTTATCATGGCGGTAGGATTGCCGCAGGGCAGCTATGCCAGCATCGCAAAACGTTACCGCCGAGAACTGGAAGAGCGGGGTATCAATGTCGAGTTAGTCACCACCGAGGACGCTTCCGGTCCACTGCAGCGCCTGGCAGATCCCAAAGGCGAGGTGATGGCAGGCTTTGCCTCCGGTCTTTTTAACAATGGAAAATGGGACGGTGTGGAGGCTTTGGCCGCCATCGAACGCCAACCCGTGTGGGTCTTTACCCGGCTGGACTCGGTCACCCAGATGTCGCAGCTCAAAGGCCTGCGCGTATCCACTGCCGGTCAAGGTAACCCGGGCTGGGCAGTTACCCAATTGCTGCTAGCGCATGTCAGGCTGGGCGTTGCCGATGTGGTTATTCATGAAGCCAAAACTTTCACTGATGCGGCTAACGAACTGATGGATGGCAAGGTCGATGCAGCGATCATCGTGGCCAACGGTGAGGCGGAAGTCATGCGCGCCCTGAGTCGCGCCCCCGGCATCCATATAGTGGGCGTTGATCGCATCTCGGCACTGATGGCCCGCGAGCCACGACTCAAACCCTTCGTGCTGCCACAAGGTTCGATAGAGCTGCGCGGCGATGTGCCACCCCGGGACTTAACGATGTTGGCAGCCAATTTGCACTTGGTGGTACGCGATACCATGCACCCAGCCCTGCAACGTGTATTGCTGGATACAGCGCAGGAATTGCACGAAGCGCCGAGTTTTTTGCAGCATCAGGGTGAGTATCCTGCCCTGCATTCGCTTGACTTCCCTCTTTCGTCAGCAGCACGAAAGTGGGCGGCTGGCGAGCGGCCTCTTATGGAGCAGTTACTGCCCTACTGGCAAGCGCAGTTGGCCGAGCTTTTACTGTATGCCATATTACCTATCTTGATAGTCACCTTCTTTTTGCTCGCCTGGATCCCCAAATTTTTTACCTGGAAGGTCAATGCCCTCCTGCAAAACTATTATGGCGAACTCAAGTTTCTGGAAGCTGAAATTATTCCGTCGGCCACCACCAAACCGCTGGAGATGATGAAACTCATGCAACGTCTGGACAATATCGAAATGCAGGTGACCACGCTTGAGCTACCCATCCAGTATGCCGATCGCTGGTACACGTTGCGGGAGCACTGCGGCCTGGCGCGCGAAAAGCTGCTCAGCTACCGCGCCCGCTAGGGGCTAGCCCCAGTGGGGTAGCGCTCCACGGCGGGTTAGACTGCAGTCATGGTTGTCCCCAAACTTTCGCGCAGGCAATGGCAGTTCATTACAGCGACCTGCATCGCAGTCTTGCTGATCTCCGTCTGGCTGATAGCACGCTACGTCAGCCCCGCGCCACCGCGCACTTTGCAGATGACCACGGGGGCCGCCGACGGTGCTTACCACCAGGCCGCGCTGAAATACCAGGAATTTCTTAAAAACAGCGGTGTCACGCTGGAACTGCAAACCTCGGGCGGTTCGGTGCAAAACCTGGAGCGTTTGAATGCCGGAACCCCGGTGGGTTTTGTGCAAGGCGGGTTGGGCCTGCTGTCGATTGATCCACAGAAAAGCGACGAAGACACACCATTGCGCTCGTTGGGGGTGATTGGCTACGAGCCGATCTGGATCTTCACCCG
>JAYVJV010000125.1:0-4649 GCA_043769005.1 Polaromonas sp.
GTCAAACCCAACTCCGATAAAAAAGAGCTGATAAGCAAGGGCCGCGACACCTATGGACAGGTGCTGGAGTCTGTCACCTTACCCAAGCCCACCGGCTTCACGCTGGAGCTGAACGAGGTCAACCGCGAGTCCTTGACGATGGCACTGCTCGGCACCGCTGCCAGCTTCACGCAGTTGGCCGGCAGCTTGGTTGACCAAGCGGTTACTGTCAAGCTGGATCGCTGGGTGCCAGTCACTAAGCAGAACCTGACGGGTGAGCCTGTTGTCAAGCACACCTCTGGTCTACCGGTCTATGTAAAAGACGTGGATTACAGCATCAACCCGCAGCTCGGCCTGCTCAAGGCGATTGCAGGTGGTGCCATTATTGACGCTGCTTCGGTCAAGGTCAGCGGTACTTACGGTGCGATTTCCAGCACCATGATCTCTGGTGTTACCAACGGCGACATTCGTGCCAAGATCGTTTTCAACGGACGCAACTACGTGGACAAACTGCCCTGCATCGTCACCGTGTGGGAAGCCATCATTGCTGCTGACTCGGCCTTTGACTTCTTGGGCAGCGATTTCAACTCGGTCAACCTGCCTGGTACTATGAAAACCCCTGTTGGCAAAAGCGAACCATTCACGGTCGAACTGCGCAACGCAGCGTAAACCCAAGGCACCATGCGGCTACCGCCGCAGCCACCTAAAACCCGCCACTGCCATACGCACGGCGGGTTTTTACTTAGGACACTCGAATGCCAGCAGGTAATAACAGCCGCGATGTGAAGATGACCCTCAGCGTGGAGACGCTGGGGGCTGACGACATCAAGAAGCTACAGAGGGAGGTGGCCACCCTGGCCAAAGAGGGGGGCGATGCAGCCCCCGAGTTTGAAAAACTGGCCGACGAGATTGGGCGGCTGGGGGATCAGGCCGCCGCGCTGCGTGCATTCCAGGCGCTGAGTGATCAGACCACGGAACTCGCTAACGAGCAGGGTCGCACCGCCCTGTCCACGCTGGAGCTGCGCGCGAAACTTGACGGGCTGGAGGCTGCAACCAAGCGGGCCAGTGCTGCGCAGGCCACGGTGGTGACATCGCTCGCTGGTGTATCTGCGGCATCGCGTGATACCAAGACTGCGATTGAACTGCTCGCCCTTAATACGTTAAATGCCGAGCGGGCTGATGCTGGGTACAAGGCTAAGAAGGACGGTCTGGCTGCGACCTTGATTTTCCAAAAAGCGCAGGTAAAGTCGCTTTCAGACGAACTTGCTGCTGCAAAGTCAGTTACAAAATCAGCAGAGGACGCTGAGAAAAAACTAGCTGACGAGTACCGCCGATCTGCTATAGCCGCCGCGTCTGCGGTAGACGCGCTGAAGGCATCACGTTCGGCGCTAGATGTATCCGTGCAGTCAGCCAATAAGCTCGGTGTCGCTACAGATAACGTAGTACTAGCGCAAGCCAAACTGATTCAGTCACTGAACCAAACAGGTTCGTCAGCCAAGCAGACCTCGGACAAGTTGGCGGCAGCAGCCATCGGTGCCAAAGAGTTTGAGCTGGCGGTCGCCGCAGTGGCTAGCAAGTCCCGCAATGCGGCAGTGATCGCTGAAGAAGCAGGGCAGAAAATTAAGGATGCGTTTCAGACCATTGGCGTGCGCAGCGCGCAGGACTTGCAAACTGAGATCACGCAGGTGCGCGCAGCGATGGACACGGTCAAGGGGTCGGCAGCTACAACGGGTGCGGCACTCACTGGGGCCTTTTCGGCAGGCGAGGCGCGCATCAAGGCTCTGGAGCAGGACTTGCGCAGGGTATCTGGCACCTTGACGACTGCTGACAAGGCTGCCAGCTTGTTCAAGAACTCACTGGGTCAGATTGCAGCGGGCAACATCATCGCCGACGGCGTAGGGTACTTGGTCAATAAGGTAAAGGAGTTGGGTGCCGCATTCATTAGCACCATTGTGCAAACTGAAGCGTTGCGAAACGGCCTACAGGCTGTCTATAAAGACACCGCACTGGCGACCGCGCAATTTAATTTTTTGAAGACGGCGGCTGGCGTGGCTGGCGTTGACGTGGCGGGCTTAGGTCAGTCATTCTTGAAGTTCTCTGCTGCCAGTAAAAATGCCAACGTGCCATTGGCTGACACCAACGCACTGTTCCTGTCAGTGGCCAAGGCGGGCAGCGCATTAGGTCTGTCGGGGGAGCAGGTCACGGGTACTTTGAACGCGCTGGGCCAGATTGCCAGCAAGGGTACGGTGCAAATGGAAGAACTGCGCGCCCAGCTCGGTGATCGACTGCCGGGTGCGTTGGGTATCACTGCCAAGGGTCTCGGCATCACAGAAGCCCAGTTGATCAAGCTGGTGGAAAGCGGCGGACTTGCTTACCGTGACTTCGTGGTGCCATTCACCAAGGGACTGTCCGAGCTGCATGGCGCTACCGACGGCCTGTTGCCGAGCTGGCAGCGCTTTAAAAACGCATTGACCGAGACTGCGCAGACTGCGGGTGATGCGGGCTTCACGAATGTACTGACAGCAGGCCTGAAGGCTATTGCTTTAGTTGCCGGGGCGGTGATTATCCCCTTGGCAGGCTTGGTCGAAGGGTTCTTTTTAGCCGGCAAAGGTGCTGCTGCGTTGGCATCTAGCCTGAGCGGTAACAAGGATGCGCTAAGTGAGTTCACTCGTGAAGTTGAAAAATCAGATGCCCGTCTTTTAGGTCTACGAAAAACATTCCTTAGTGCAGCAGGTGTACAGGATCAAGCGACTGTTGCGCAGAACGCGAGTACCGCAGCCATGCAGGCGGCAGGCTTGGCGGCTGTAAAAGCGGCGCTTTCAGTCGATGGGGTTTCAGTATCTCAAAAGGCACAGGCGTTTTCTGCTGCATTGGCAGCTAATGCGACCCTGGATCATGGTGCCAAGTTGGTGCAGTTGAACACGTTTATCAGCGAGGCCCTAGTGCAGCAAGCCAAACTGATAGACGCCTCTGAAAAAACTGCCAAAGCGTCCAAGGTGGAGGGTGAGGCTTTGGTAGAACTGGCTCGTTTGAAAGGCGATGATGCCGCACTCGTTGCCGCTCAGGTCGCAGCCGCCAACCAAAACGCCGAGGCATTGGCGAAAGTTAACGCTGCCCACCTTGAAGAAACGCGACTGTTGCAGCTACAACTCGACTCATTGGTAAGGGTTGCAATAGTGCAAGACGGTAACCTAGAAAAGCGTAAAGTCGAAATCGAACTGATCGAAGGCAAACTGAAGGTCAGCAAAGCGGAGACTGAGCAGAGCACACAGGCCGAGGCTGCCGCACGCACCCATGCGCTCGCAATCGGCCTGTCAGCAGAGGCCTACCTTGACAACGCGCTAAAAGTCGGCGAATACACGATCAAATTAGCAGAAGCCAACCGCGAACTCACCCGTTTGCAGCAGGCTGAAGCAAACGGCCTGGCTACCAAAAAACAGGTATATGACGCGCAGGCTGGTGTGGCGGCTGCGCAGAACCGCGTCAACGATGCGCTGAAGGATTCTATTGGGCTGATCGCCCGCGAAGCAGGTGCCAAGGTTGCCGCCCTGAACATCACTAGAGCCAAACTGGCGGTCGAGCAGGCAGCGCTCTTGAACTCAGCAGCCGCTGCGCGCGCATCGGGCGATTACGCTCTGGCTCTCCAGTTCGAGATACAGGCCAAGGAGGTGCAGATCAAAGGTATCCGAGCCAGTGTGGAAGTCAAGAAGTTGGAGCTAAATGCTGACTTAGCTGCCATCGAGGTGCAGCGCGCGCAGATACCTGTTGGGGATGCCTCGCGCAAGGTCAAAGAGGCCGAGTTGGACACCCGCATCGCTGTCATCAAGGCCAAGCAGATTGAACTTGGACTTAGTGGCGAAGCTATCCGCGCACTTGAGGCAGAGATTTCCGCCCTGCGCAACTCCAATGGGGCACGCAGCGCAGGGCAGCGCGGCCTCAGTACTGACACCGCGCTGCGTGATAAGAACACCGCCAGTATTGACCGTCAGACATCTGCACTGGAAAAGCAGCAAAAGGTGACATCTGACGGACTCCTGGCAAATAAAGACGGTTCAGCGGCTGGTTCTTTTACCAACGTAGTGCCCATTGACAAGGCATTCGCCATCCGCCAAAAAGTGGAGCGCGGCACGCTGGGCGTGGGCGACTTGGATGATGCTCAGTTGGCACTGAAGCAGGCCATTGCCGCCAAGCAGTTCATCGACGCTAGTGTGCAGAACTCACCAGGTTCCGTATCCACGGCAGCCATTCAAGATGCCAACGCGATGCTGCAAGCTGCGCGCACCGCGCTTGAGCGCGTACAGGCTCTGGTAGAGGCAGCCAAGTCTGCTGACAAGGGTACGTCAACGGCTGGAGCCGCAACCCAACCTGGCAAAAACGTTACTGTCAACATCAATCTTGGCGGGCGCACATCGACCATCAATGTCGCCAGCGATGCCGATGCCAAGGCCCTCACCTCGATGTTGCGCGGGATTGAGTCTGCAAAAGGAGTTACCGCATGATCACCCTGTCCGACGGCACCGTCACCGTCACCCTGCATCCCGACCTCTACTGGAGCGACGAGAACGACTGGCATCCCGTCGAGCAGAGCAAGTCCTACACCTTGACCGGTGCGCTGATCGTCATGTTCGGTGAGCGCAAGGCGGGCCGTCCGATCACCCTAGAGCCTGAAG
>JAYVJV010000126.1:0-29296 GCA_043769005.1 Polaromonas sp.
TGACCCTGCAAAACTCGCCACGCTAGCCAAGGGCTACTATGGCGCGTCCATCATGCCGGTCGAGGTACTCAAAGAGCTGGCCGCGCGCCTGCCCAAGGTGCGGCTGTGGAACCTGTACGGCCAAACCGAAATCGCCCCACTGGCCACGATGCTCGGCCCCGATGACCAGTTTCGCAAACCCGGGTCTTGCGGCCGCGCCGTGCTGAACGTCGAGACCCGCGTGGTGGACGAACAGATGCACGACGTGCCCGTAGGCGAAGTAGGCGAGATCGTCCACCGCTCGCCCCACCTGATGCTAGGCTACTTCAACGATCCCGAAAAAACCCGCGCCTCCTTTGAAGGCGACTGGTTCCACAGCGGCGACCTGGCCACCATCGACGATGAAGGCTACATCACCGTGGTGGACCGCAAAAAAGACATGATCAAAACCGGCGGCGAAAACGTCGCCAGCCGCGAGGTGGAAGAGATGATTTACCGTCTGGCTGAAGTGAGCGAGGTCGCCGTCATCGGCCTGCCCGATCCACGTTGGGTAGAGGCTGTCACTGCTGTCATAGTGCTGAAGGCGGGGCAAACCTTAACAGCCGAGGCGGTGATGGCGCATTGCACCAAGCACATGGCCAGTTTTAAGGCACCTAAGCGGGTGGTGTTTACCGACAGCTTGCCGAAGAATCCGAGTGGGAAGTTGCTGAAGCGGGAGTTACGGTTGAAGCATAGCGCCGCATAATCTTGTTACTACAAGTCCCCTAGGCAGCAAATTCCAGTACTGGCTCCACTCGCTTTTTTACAGCACTTTTTGCTCCAATTTTTCTTGCCAATTCATTGCCAATTTTCTCAGCAAGCAAAACTGGAACCGCGTTGCCGATTTGACGCATGGCCTCGCCCCAAGCACCTTTGATGACAAAATCATCGGGAAAGGTCTGAATTCGTTTTGCTTCAAACGTGGTGAGGTATCGCACGCTACCGTCATTGAATTTGATCATGTTCTCGCCGCCGGGTACACCGTGCCCACCGGCCTTGATCGTCTTGGAGGGCCAATCAAAATCGCTCCCTGTGTGCCCCGGATAAATGCGCGCACCACCTTTAAAAACGTGGTCAATGATTCCATGATCGGATTGTGGGTCTGGCGTATTGCATAAGGCATCGCGTACAGTTTTCCAAGGCAAGCCCTCGGGTTCAAACATGCCGTATTTTTCTTTGAGTCGTGTGACTTTTTCTTTCAATGCAGCATCCAATTCTGACACCGGTGACGTGACGATTCCATGGCGTTGCCAATATTCTCCAGTTACATACATTTCCCAAAGTAAACGGTCTTCGGAATGTGTTTCTTTGGGAAACGACCAGGACGAAGCCAGGTCAGACCGGATGCCCACGATCACAACGCGCTCTCTGGTTTGCGGCACACCGTAGTCTGCGGCGTTAATCAATTTGAATTTAACGTCGTATTTTTTTGCTCTGTAGCTTGATTTTTTAATGCATCGAAGCGCATCCAGATGATTGCTCCAAGCTGCATCGTCTTTCGCGGCAAAATCTGGATAACTCAATCTAAGAATGATGTACTCAAAGTAATCCGCGAAGTTCTGGCGTAGCAACCCTTTGACATTTTCAAATACAAAAGCCTTGGGCGCCAGTTTTTCAATCGCGCGTATGGCATACGGAAACATATCGCGGCTGTCTTGGTCGGCCCCATGTTTTCCACCCAAAGAAAACGGCTGGCATGGCGGACCACCTGCAACGATGTCTATGCGTTCAAGGCTGCCCAGATCAAAGTCTTTGATATCGCCAAAAAACACCCGCTCTGAACCAAAGTTTTCTGACAAGGATTCGCACGCATGTTTGTTAAATTCAACAAAAGCCGCATGTTCAAAACCCGATAGTTCTAGCCCTTTGGCCATCCCACCTGCACCAGAAAAAATCTCTAGCGTTTTCATGGCTTTGAACCCAGGCTTTTGAGATGAAGACGAATTTTGGCAACAATATTACTTTTTTCCTTAGCCGTGCCATTGCACTTATCCGCCCATCCCCTGCCTTCGTGAATTACATCCCAGTCGGACTTTGCCTGCTCATACCGACCCTTGCCAGGGTCATGGTTGCCAAAACCATCGACAGCTGTATTCCAGAGTGGCCGATTCAGCTTGATCAAGGCAGCCTCAATCGTGCTGATCATGTCGGAACCCTCCTCTTCAAAGATGACAAAGCGACACATGAAATCACCTACCGCAAGTTCCGAGCCCAGCTCTATATTTCTGCCGTGCTCCCGTAGTCGGCCAGTAAGTTCGCGCGACTGGGTTGATGCGCTGTCAGATGCCCGAGCTTGCCGCCAGCCTTTGGGAACCGCTTTGCCCACATAGATTGGGTAGCTATACGCCAAGCGATTGAGTTCAGCGTACCTTTTGTATAGTGGGTTACGCCCGGTGTAATACAGGGCGTAGACCCCCGTACCCAAGAAAGACTCTGGCGGCGGCAGTGTATGCACAGGCGTGCCATTAAAAAATCGCACTGCGTCTTTGACCAATTCAGCAAAAGCATCGTTTTTATAGACGTGCTTACTTCGATCAAATGTTTGCGGTTTCATAGCGGAATTTCTGTTTTAGATGCTTGTATTTTCACACACAGTGTACGTCCTCTTATTGGGCATTTTTGTGATCGATCTTTGGTCACGTAAAAGCTTCCTGGCTGAGTGCTTTAAGCCTTAGCCTAGTTGGACAAGAAACGAGAATGTGGTTCCGGCGGATGAATGAGGGGTGGGATGAAAAATTGGAGCAAGGCGCGCGGCGCAAAAGCTAGCTCGATACGATCTGTGTTCGCGCGTGTTTGTGGAAATTTTTGCAGCGCACCCCTCGTTCGTCCGCCGCTTGCCAGCCAACTTCGCACGAACGGTAACCAACGCCTGGGGCACGCCACAAAAGCCAGCACCAGAGAATCCAAGTGGCGCGGAGGCTAAAGTTTCCCACCCACCAACCGCAACACCCGATCACAACGCCCGGCCAAATCTTCATCGTGCGTGACCATCACAAACGCGGTGCCGTGGTCTTTGGCTAGTTGCAGCATTTGCACATACACGCCATCAGCGGTGCTGCGGTCCAGGTTACCGGTGGGCTCATCCGCCAGTACGCAGGCAGGGCGGGTGACGAGGGCCCGGGCGATGGCTACGCGCTGGCGTTCGCCGCCGGACAGCTCGCTGGGGCGGTGGTGCAGGCGGTGCTCCAGGCCGACACTTGCTAGCATTTTGCTAGCTGTTTGCGCGTATTCTGTATGGGCTACACGACGAATCTTAAGGGGCATGGCCACGTTGTCCAGCGCGGTGAACTCGGGGAGCAGGTGGTGGAACTGGTAGACAAAGCCCAGGTGCTGGTTGCGCCAGCGGCCTTGGTCTGCCGGGCCCATGGCGGTGATGTCCTTGCCCATCAATTGCACGCGGCCTGCGGTGGGTGCGTCCAGCCCGCCCAGCAGATGCAAGAGCGTGCTTTTGCCGGAGCCGGATGCGCCGACGATGGCGACGGTTTCACCCGCGTGCACCTGCAGGTCAACGCCTTGCAGCACCGTCACGTCCAGCGTGCCGTCGTGGAAACGTTTGGTCAGGCCCTGTGCAGTAAGGATGACATTGCCGCCGGACCGCACTGTGGTGATAGCAGACCCCACGGAGGCCTGCGCCGCATGCACCGCAGCAAGCGCGGGGAGCATCGACTGGTTCATCTGCGGATTCATCGGCTCATTCATAGCGCAGCGCCTCCGCCGGGTTCACGCGGCTGGCGCGCCAGCTAGGGTACAGGGTGGCGGCAAAGGACAGCACCAGGGACAGAATGATGATGGGCGTGATGTCGGCGCTTTGCGGCTCGCTGGGCATGCGGCTGATGAGGTAAATGTCGCGGGGCAAGAAGCTGGTGCGCAGCACGCTCTCAATCCACGGCACGATCACGTCGATGTTCAGCGCAACCAAGAGGCCTAGCGCCAAGCCGACAAAGGTGCCGATAAACCCCACCATCGCGCCCTGCACCACGAAGATGCCCATGATGCTGCGCGGGCTGGCACCCAGGGTGCGCAAAATGGCGATGTCGGCGCGCTTGTCTTGCACCGTCATCACCAAGGTGCTGACCAGGTTGAAGGCCGCTACGGCGACAATCAGCGTCAAGATAATGAACATCATGCGTTTTTCCAGCTGCACCGCTGCAAACCAGGTGCGGTTTTGCCGCGTCCAGTCGCGCACCACCAAGCCGTCGCTCAACCGCACAGTGAGCTGCTGCCCCACTTCGCGGGCTTGATGCAGGTCTTTGATTTTCAGGCGCACGCCGGTGGGGCCTTCCAGCCTGAACACCTTGGCCGCATCGTCCATGTGCAACAGCGCCAGCGCTGAGTCGTATTCAAAATGGCCCGAATCAAAGGTGCCCACCAGCGTGAACTGCTTGAGGCGCGGCACCACGCCCGCCGGGGTGATCTGGCCGCTGGGCGCAATCAGCGTCACCTTGTCGCCCACCCGCACCCCCAAGCTGCGCGCCAGCTCGCCGCCCAGCACCATGGCAAATTCACCTGGGATGAGGCGTTTAAAGGCATCGTCTTTCAGCGCTTGCCCCAGCTCGGTGACTTGGGGCTCCAGCGCCGGGTCAATGCCCCGCACTATCGTGCCCTTCATGTCTTCACCGCGCGCCAGCAGGGCCTGAGCCGCTATAAAAGGTGCAGCGCCAATCACCTCGGGGTTAGCGCGTACTTCCTTGAGGGTTTTGGCCAAGTCAGGCAGCGCCGCGCCACCGGGTGCAAACACCTCAATGTGCGAGACCACGCCCAGCATGCGGTCGCGCACCTCTTTTTGAAAGCCGTTCATCACGCTGAGCACAATGATGAGCGCGGCCACGCCCAGCGCAATGCCCAGCATGGACACGCCCGAGATAAAGGAGATGAAGCCGTTGCGGCTGCTGGAACGCCCGGCCCGGGTGTAGCGCAGGCCCACTTCTAGTTCGTAGGGTAATTTCATATATTTTGCTAGGCGTGATTGTGACATCCCTGGGCAGGCGACAATTGAAGCCTCTATGCAGTACCTGATTCCGTTTGCTTCTGTCGGCTCCGATGCCTGTGACCTTACGTGGCAGGGCCTGCAACTGCCGCACTTTCACAAGCTGATGCAGCGCATGGCGTTGCATAGCCAAGACATGGGCGATGAATACACCCTGAGCCCCCCGCACGAGCGGGTGCTGGCGCAATCGCTGGGCCTGTGGACGGGCGACGGCAAAATTCCCTGGGCGGCGCATAACTTGTCTGCCACGCCGTCTGCCACTGGCTACCAGGCGGGCCAGGCCTGGGCACAGATCACCCCCTGCTTTTGGCATGTGGGCACCGACCAGGTGCAGATGCTGCACCCCGACGCTTTGCAACTCACCGAGACCGAGTCGCGCGCGGTGCTGGCCATCATGCAGCCCTACTTTGCCGAGGACGGCATCACCCTGCACTACGGCGCCCCCACGCGCTGGTACGCGCAAAGCCCACTGTTTGGCGGCCTGGCCACTGCCTCGCTGGACCGCGTGGTGGGCCGCAACGTGAATGCCTGGATGCCAGAGGGCGCGCAGGCCGCACCGCTGCGCCGCCTGCAAAACGAAATGCAAATGCTGCTGTACACCCATGCCTTGAACGACCGCAGGCTGGCGGCCGGGCAACTGGCGGTGAACTCGTTTTGGGCGAGTGGATCGGGCGCGTTGGCCACTGCGCCCGCGCAAGTGGCTGAACTCATGGTACTGGACGCGCTGCGCACACCCGCGCTGCACGAAGACTGGGCGGCTTGGGGCAGCGCCTGGCAGCATTGGGACAGCAGCATTTTCAAAGACCTGTGCGCCAAGGCCTGGCGCGGCGAGCAGGTGAACATTACCCTGTGCGGTGAACGTGCGGCGCAGCATTGGCAGAGCTTTACACCCTCATTAGGGCAACGTTTTACCAGTCTTTTAGGCAGCAAGCCCAATAAATACGAGCGTAAGAAGCTATGAAATTAATAGTACGAGATACCCCGCCCCGCGCCGCCTGGGCGCTGGAAGAGGCCGGTGTGCACCCCCTGCTGGCGCGCCTGTACGCCTCGCGCGGCGTGGCCAGCAAGGACGAGCTGGACGATGGCCTGGGCAAGCTGCTGGCCCCTTCCACTCTTTTGGGCTGCCACGCCGCCGCCGTGCTGCTGGCCGATGCGATAGCCGCGAATAAAAAACTCTGCATCGTCGCCGACTACGACTGCGACGGTGCCACCGCCTGCGCCGTCGGCCTGCGCGGCCTGAAATTACTGGGGGCCAAACAGGTCAGCTACATCGTGCCCGACCGCGTGGTCGACGGCTACGGCCTCACAGCGCCCATCTCCCAACGCGTGAAGGACAGCGGCGCGGACGTGTTGATCACCGTGGACAACGGCATTGCCAGCGTCGAAGGCGTGGCCAAGGCCAAGGCGCTGGGCCTGCTGGTGCTGGTCACCGACCACCACCTGCCTGCACAAAAAGACGGCGTGGTGTTTTTGCCCGATGCCGATGTGATCGTTAACCCCAACCAGCCAGGTTGCACTTTTGCAAGCAAGTCGATTGCCGGGGTGGGTGTGATGTTCTACGTGTTGTTGGCCTTAAGAGCCGAACTGCGTACCCGTGGCGTTTTTTCCGTTCGCCCTGAGCCTGTCGAAGGGCAGCCCCGCGTGATGACGGCTAACCCAGAACCCCGGTTAGACACTCTGCTGCCCATCGTCGCCCTAGGCACCGTAGCTGATGTCGTCAAGCTGGACCCCAACAACCGCCGCCTCGTCTCCCAGGGTCTCAAACGCCTGAAAGCCCAAGCCTTTCCAGCGGGCATAGCTGCACTTTTTGTAGCAGCGGGCCGCAAACGCGAGCTGGCCAGCACCTTCGACTTTGGCTTTGCCCTGGGCCCGCGCATCAACGCCGCCGGCCGCCTGGACGATATGCGCCTGGGTATTGAATGCCTACTCACCGACGACCCCACGCGCGCCGACGAGCTGGCCAAGCTGCTGGACGGCATTAACCGCACCCGGCGCGACATCGAGGCCGGCATGCGTGAGCAGGCCGAGCAGGCAGCAGAGACGATGTTTGACGAGGCCGAAGAGCCGCCTAGCGCCGTGGCAATCTTTGACCCGGATTTTCACGAAGGCGTGGTCGGCATCGTCGCTTCGCGCATCAAGGACAAGCTGCACCGCCCTACTTTCGTCTTCGCACCCAGCGGGGCCGAAGGGCAAGAGCATTTGCTCAAAGGCTCGGGCCGCTCGATTGCGGGCTTTCATCTGCGCGACGCACTGGACTACATCGCCAAGCAGCACCCCGGCGTGCTGCTACGCTTTGGTGGCCACGCCATGGCCGCAGGCTGCACGATTGAAGAGGAAAACTTTGACACCTTTGAAGCCGCCCTGCAAGAGGTGGCTGTGATGTGGCTGGACAAAGCCACCCTGCTACGCCGCCTGGAGACCGACGGCGTACTGCCCGCCGAATACCGCCGCACCGACATTGCCGACACACTGAACCAAACCGTCTGGGGCCAAGGCTTTGCGCCCCCGGTGTTTTGCGAAGAGGTGGACGTGCTGTCGCAGCGCATCGTGGGCGAGAAGCACCTGTCGCTCAAGCTCAAACACCAGGGCCAGCCGGTAGACGGTATCTGGTTTGGCCACACCGCCATGCTGCCCGCTCGCGTAAAAATGGCTTTCCGGCTGGAAGCCGATGAATGGCAGGGCGTGCGTAAGGTGAAGTTTTTTGTGGAAGGGGTGGAGACTTTGTAAATCTAGGGCAGAGCCGACTGAGCTGTTGTGGCGATGCCTGCGCCATACAACCAGGGCATGCCCAATACCTGGCCGCCCCGTAGTGCCAGCACAGCATCACGCGCGATGGACCAAGGAGGTGCAAGGTGGAAGATGCGGCCATAGCGCCGGGCTGTACGGACCACACGTTCGCAACGCGCTTTGCGCAGACTTTGGTAGTGCTGCAAGGCATTGGCCCAGTCGCTATGCGCGCCAACACAACTGGCTAGCACGGCAGCATCTTCTAACGCCATGGCGGCACCCTGGGCCAGGTAGGGCAGCATAGGATGGGCTGCATCACCCAGCAGTGCCACTCGGCCCTGAACCCAGGTGCGGGCAGAGGGGCGATCGTACAAATGCCAGCTTTGCCAGGGACTGCTGGTCGGTGCAGAATGGGGCTGCGCACCGTCACCCACACATGCCAGCAGGCTGCGCAGCTCCGAACAGGCCGCGCCAACGTTGTGTGTGATGGCTTCGGCTGAAGCGTTGCACGCCCAACCACTCACAGCGCGGGCTGCAGCTTGCTCACTCAGCACCACCAAATTCAAAAACGCACCACTGCGCACCGGGTAGTGCACGACATGCACGTCACGGCCCCACCACAGCCCGACTTCAGCGCCACGCAGTAAGGCGGGCACCTGCGCCATAGGAATAAGAGCGCGGTAGGCGGCATGGCCTGTGGCGTGAGGAACGCCATCGCCAAAAACCGTTTGACGCACGTTGCTCCACAAGCCGTCTGCTGCGATCAGGGCATCTCCCTGCCAGGTATGTTGCACCTCTGGCATCCCTTGCATTTCTGCGCTGTGCACTGCGGGACTACTCACTATGACCTCAGAGAGATTCTGCGTCACGCTGTGCACAGCAGCGTCACACACCAGTTGTATACCTGACTCGCGCAGTACTGCTTGCAACAACACGGCATGCAGATGCGAACGCTGTAGGCTGACATACACTTGACCATAACGCTGCTGCACGGCCTCGCCTAGCAAAATGCGGCTCAGACGGCGGCCCGTACCTGCATCGCGCAGGGTGATGGCTTCGGGCTGACTGGCCTGGGCCAGCAAGGAATCTTGCAAACCCCAGGCTGACAATAACTTCATGGCGTTGGGGCCAAGCTGGATGCCCGCCCCCACCTCAGCAAACGCGGCCACGCGCTCAAGCACGGTGATGCGCTGGCCGCTACGCGCCAAGGCCAATGCAGCCGCCAGACCACCAAGGCCGCCACCGGCAATAAGAATATGCTGATTTTTCAAAAAAGAGCCTGTGAGTAAATAAAATTAAGCGCAAGCAGCTATTTTAAATATAGCGATCTGAAAACATCCAGAGTGCATCAAGAACATTACAGTACAGTGCACCATGCCCTCTGATATTGCCATAGTGTACGCAGACACGAGTCTGGTCGTAGTCAACAAGCCTGACGGGCTGTTGGCTGTGCCTGGTCGCGGGGCGGATAAAGCCGATTGCGTAAGCCTGCGTGTGCAGCAGCAGTATCCTGATGCCTTGATTGTCCATCGCCTGGACCAGGCAACATCGGGATTAATGTTATTTGCACGCGGTCAGCCTATGCAGCGTGCTTTGTGCCAACTGTTTGAAACGCGTCAGGTACACAAAACCTATATCGCCATCGTGCAAGGTGTGGTCGTCCAAGACAGTGGCAGCATTGACCTGCCATTGGCAGCGGACTGGCCCGCGCGGCCTCGGCAAAAAGTAGATGTTGCGCAGGGGAAAACTGCGTTGACCCATTACCGCGTGCTGTGCCGTGACCCCATAACGCAAACAACACGCCTGGCACTGGAGCCCATTACCGGGCGTACTCACCAGCTACGGGTACATTTAAGTGCACTGGGCCATAGCATCGTGGGCGACAGGCTGTATGGCCAGATGCACGAGACTCACTACCCAAGCAGTCGCTTACATCTACATGCCCAGAATTTATCCCTACAGCACCCTGCCAACCCGCAGTTGATGCAATGGCAGGCGCTGGCGGAGTTTTAAACGCCTACAGCGCAACTTCACACCGGACTCGTAGGTGCATCCACGCTATTGCGCAATGCGGTTTGTGCCACTGCATCGAGTGCTTTTTCTACCAGCTTGCCATCCGAGACGATGCGGATCAAGCTTTGCGCGCGCAGTTTTTCCAGAGTGTTCTGCGACATGGAGTGCATTTTCCCGCCATGCTCGACAAACATATACAAAGTGCGGTGCGGGCTGGCCCATGACAGCCTGCATCGTACCCACTGGTCTGAGCGGAAAATCTCTACCCAGGAGCCGAGGGGAATAGGCGCGACCGACGTTGACTGTGCACTTTGTACATTGACAGGCTGCGGCACCAGGGCTTTGGTTTCGTCTTGGCGTTGCACCGATGCTTCTTGCAAAAAGCCTGCATCTGCAGCCTCCTGTTTCGCCAGCCACAACCCATTGGCGGGGTCATCTGCCTCAAAAGCCTGAGCCAGAGCAACGGACTCCGGGGGAGCCAAGTGTGCGGATGGTTCATGCACACTTTCTTTGGCAGCCGCATACAGGGCTTCCAGCTCGGCACGATCACTTTGTTGTTCTAGCACTGGATTGTGCGCATCATTGACTTGCGAGATCGCATCTTGAGCTGGTGTTTTAGGACGCCCTCCATCGAGTGCAGTTTCGTGCATACCTATCAGCAACGCAAAAAAATCGGTGATGCGCTCTGGAGGAAACTCAATCAACTGCAAACCTTGACGCAGCTTGCTCAACATGACGGGAATCATCTGTACCAAACGGGTACGGTTACGCCGCGCCACACGCGGCTGCACGCTCCAGTACAGCTCGGAGACCAACTCATGGTAACCCTGCGGGTCTGTACTGCCATCGGTGCAACGCAGCTGTGATTCAGCCACTGCCTGTGACCAAGGGCCACAGACAAAGTCAATAACGGCCTTGGGCACATCAATTCCTTCGGCATTGGCGCGAAACTCTTGCGCCAGGTACTGTGCCAGCATATTTCGCTGTTCAGCATGCTGCAGGGCCAGCGCCGCCTCTTCCCGCTGGGCGCGCTCGTTGGCTTCTTCGCGCTCCCATATGGCTTCTAGTTTGACCACCACGGTGGCTAGTGCGGTATTGGCTGATTCACCCTGCTTTATTTTTTTATCGATATCAGTAATGCTTTTTTCCAAAGACTTGATAAACGACTCATACCCAGACACACGCTCGTGGGCAAACGCCAAACTGCGGTTGGTCACCTTGTCTAAAAACTGCCGGGCAGGATGCTTTTTTTCGCTGAAAAACTGTAAATCGGCCTGAGCTATATCCATCAGCACAGGCTCCAGATTTTGCAAATGGTCGCGCACACGCGGGAGCAGTCGCTCGTCCTGGATCAGGTTATCCAGCATCAAGCGCACCACTTCTTCACCTAATTGTTTGCCTAAGTTTTTATTATCGGCCAGTGCCAAGCGGGCGGCGGCTTTTTTGCGGGCTGCATCAGCCTGCGGATTCTCATCCGCCTTGCGTGCTTTTTTCTCCAGACGCTGCACCATGGCCTCGACCTGGTTCATATCCTGCAAGGCCACCAGAGAGACGGGTACGGTATGCAAAAAATCTTGCGGCTTGCGCGCCGTATCGCCATCAAGCTCACCGGCAAGTAATTTACGCAAACGATCCAATGTAAGCAAGGTACGTGCTACCGAATTACCCATAGCGCCACCCGCACTGGGTTTTGCGACATTGCTTTGGATCACGTTGCTGGGTGCAACGGTACTGGCCTCTTCGATTCCGCTGGATTTCAGCCAAGCATTGATCTCGTTATACAGCTTGCGCAGAACAATCCCCAGCCGTCCTGCGGTTGGGGACAAAATCGCAGTGCGAACATCGACATCTCCCACCTGCTCGGCAATTGCTTCGCGCAGTGCACGCGCATACATATCGGGGCGTAGCGGGTTGATATCGGCTTGTACCGTAATCCAGCCCAGCAATGTACTCATCAAAGCATTCAGCGTAGGCAAGGCATCGTCGGTTACCTGGCTGATCTCTTGCAGTGCGCGAGCCACCTCGATACTCTCATCCAGGTCACCGTCCTCAAACAGCTTGAGGTCTTCAAAGCGCATCAGTTGGGCTGCGGGTGCGGCCATACCGGCCCCTTGGTAGACACCCTCTCGCAGGCATGTCATAAAGCGGCTTTTGAGTTGCGCCCGGTTGATGGACAAAATTTCTGCCACCGCTAGCACGGGGGGCGGAAAATTGGGTTTGACATGCATGCCAAATGCTTTATCACCCCGGCCTACCAAGCCGTCCAACACCTTATCCATCAAACCATCGGACTGCTCCAAGACAGCATCCAGGCAGACGCGCAAAGTAATGCTGGCTCCTGCCGAACCATCCGATACGCCCAACCTGTTATTCAATGCCTGTGCCATAGCCCCGTATTATTGTGTAATTTTTGTGCAGCGCCTAGGCTAGCGCCTTGTAGCGCATGCGCTTGGGTTTGGCACCCTCTTCGCCCAGGCGCTTTTTCTTGTCGGCCTCGTACTCTTGGTAGTTGCCGTCAAAAAATGTCCACTGGCTGTTGCCTTCGCAGGCCAGGATGTGGGTGGCAATGCGGTCCAAGAACCAGCGGTCGTGGCTGATGACCATGATGGAGCCGGGAAATTCGAGCAGCGCGTCTTCCAGCGCGCGCAGGGTCTCCACGTCCAGGTCGTTGGACGGTTCGTCCAGCATCAGCACGTTGCCGCCGGAGATGAGCGTCTTGGCCAGGTGCAAGCGCCCACGCTCGCCGCCCGAAAGAGTGCCGACGCGCTTTTGCTGGTCGCCACCGTTGAAGTTAAAGCGCCCGCAGTAGGCACGGCTGGCCACGGTGAACTTGCCAATTTGCAGCATGTCCAGCCCACCAGAGATTTCTTCCCAGACGGTTTTGTCGCCCGTCAGATTCTCGCGCGATTGCTCTACAAAAGCCATCTTCACGGTGGAGCCGATATTGACCTCGCCGCTGTCGGGCTTCTCTTTGCCCGCGATCATGCGAAACAGCGTGGATTTACCCGCGCCGTTGGGGCCGATGATGCCCACAATCGCGCCTGCTGGCACGGTAAAGCTCAGGTTGTCGATCAGCAGCCGGTCGCCAAAGGCCTTGCTCACGCCCTTAAACTCAATCACGCTGGCACCCAGGCGCTCACCCACGGGGATGAAGATCTCTTGCGTCTCGTTGCGCTGCTGGTGCTCGTAGCTGGCCAGGTCTTCAAAGCGGGCAATACGTGCCTTGCTCTTGGCTTGGCGGCCCTTGGGGTTCTGGCGAATCCACTCCATTTCTTTCTTCAGCGCCTTGGCACGAGCCTCTTCGCCTTTTTGCTCTTTCTCCAGGCGGTCGGTCTTCTGGTCTAGCCAGTCGCTGTAATTGCCCTTGTAGGGAATGCCTGAGCCCCGGTCGAGCTCCAAAATCCACTCGGCGGCGTTGTCCAAAAAGTAGCGGTCGTGGGTAATGGCCACTACGGTGCCTGAGAATCGCAAGAGGAATTGCTCCAACCAGTCCACGGATTCTGCGTCCAAGTGGTTGGTGGGCTCGTCCAGCAGCAGCATGTCGGGCTTACTCAGCAGCAGGCGGCACAGTGCCACACGGCGCTTCTCGCCACCGGACAGGTGTTTGATCATCGCGTCCCACTCGGGCAGGCGCAGCGCGTCGGCAGCAATGTCCAGCGCGCGGCCATCGTCGTCGCCCGCCGCGCCAATGATGGCTTCCAGCTGCGCCTGTTCGGCGGCCAGCTTGTCAAAGTCGGCATCCTCAGCACCGTATTCGATGTACACCTCTTCCAACCGTGCCTTGGCGGCAATGGCAGCGCCCATGCCGCTTTCCACTGCCTGGCGCACCGTTTGCTCCGGGTCCATGACGGGTTCTTGCGGCAGATAGCCAATATTCAGCCCCGGCATGGGCGTAGCCTCGCCCTCAATCTCGGTGTCCAGCCCGGCCATGATCTTGAGCAGCGTCGACTTGCCCGACCCGTTGGTACCCAGCACGCCAATCTTGGCTCCAGGGAAGAAAGACAGGCTGATGTCTTTCAAAATATGCCGTTTGGGCGGCACAATTTTGCCCACCCGATTCATCGTAAATACGTATTGCGCCATAGCGTTTCAATTTTCCAAAAACAGATCTAGCTGGGTCAGTACACCCAGTGAAGCCTTGATTGTCCGCGATAACCTGCTTATCTTAGCGAAAACGTGCGATGCGACCTGCAAATTGGCTCTGGTTGCGGGTTGTGCACTGGTTTTCATGGGTTTTCACGCTCTCAGCCGGGTTTACAGGCCGCGAGCTCAACTAAAGCTACGCGGTTGCCCCCCCCGAATAGGGCTGGGTAAGTCTTGTACGGGCGCATGCCGATGGTGCTACTTGCGCTGTCCTTGTCTTGTACGGGAGCAGGCCGATGGTGTACTCAGCTCTGCGGCTGTCCCCCGTGGCGGCTTATGGCCGCCGACTCCTCCTTAATGCCGCTGCGCTGAGTACACCATCGACCAGCTCTTGTGACCATGGTGGGTATTCATAGGTACCCCTAAACTAGTCTCTTTCGCAGCCCTGGCGCTTGGTGTGGACGGCGCAGCGGCATAAAGGGGGGGCCCGATGGGCGGAGGACAGCCGCAGAGCCGTCCACACCAAGTGCCATGGCGAGCACAGCACTAGATCCAAGCCTGTAGTGTCGTGAATTTCAGAACGTTCACTGAGTGCCGATCAACAGTTTTTGCGCTCGCTCCAGGTCTTGCAGCGTATCGATGTCCATTACACAACCAGGATCATTTACTTTTAAATGTGTAGCATTAAATGACCGCAGGACGTAGACTGCGCCGGTATTTCCTTGTAATTTTTGCAATGCGCCATAGCACAGAGCGGCAAAAGCTACCGGGTGACCACGTTGCCCCTCATACTGTGGCACCACGGCAGCGCTCTCTTGTAAAGCCTGCGCAATGGTGAGCAAAGTAGTGCTCTGGATCAGAGGCAAATCGGCTGGCAAGATGAGCCAACCTTGGGCATCGGGCGTGGCACGCACGGCTGCTGCAATGCTATCGCCCATGCCGGGGTGGCCAGTGTCCTCCAGGTGAAAGGGCAGACCGCTGGCGCGCACAGCATCCAGCGTCCAGTCGATGATTTTTTTGCCGTTCAGCAGGGCTTGCAGCTTGTGAACTTGGCCGCCGGATGCGGTGAAGCGCTCACCCCGGCCAGAGGCCAGGATGATGACCGTGGGGCGAATTGCGGGCGTTGTCACGCTTATGCGGGTAGCTCGCAGCCTTGGGGCATGTCTGCGCCGATGTGTACGGCGTTTTTTACCTGCACGATTTGCGCAATCACCGACACCGCTATTTCAGCCGGGGTTTTGGCACCGATGCGCAGGCCTACCGGGCCGTGCAGGCGCGACAGCTCTGCATCGGTTAACTCAAAATGCTCTTTCAATCTAGCTTTGCGGGTTTCGGTGTTGCGCTTGGAACCCAGGGCACCTATGTAGAACGCGTCGGAGCGCAGTGCTTCCATCAGGGCCATGTCGTCCAGTTTGGAGTCGTGTGTGAGGGCGACGATGGCGGTGTGGGCATCAGCGTTGAGCTCTCGAACCACGTCGTCGGGCATACCCAGCACACGCGTCACGCCGTCCATTTCCAAGGTGGCGGCGTACTCTTCGCGCGGGTCGCACACCAACACCTCAAAGTCGAGCATGCTGGCCATTTGCGCGACCGCTTGGCTCAACTGTCCGGCACCGATCAGCAGCAAACGCCACTTCGGGCCGAAGGTGGTTTTGAGTGTCAGGCCATCAAAGGCAAAGGTGTCGCCGCGCTGGGCGGCGCTCAAACGCACGATGCCGCTAGCTAGCGTCAAAGTGCGCGCCACCAGTTCATGTGCCGATGTGCGTTCCAGCAGCTCCTGCACCCACGCGGTTTCCAGCAAAGGCTCTTGCACCAGGCGCAGACTGCCGCCACAGGGAATACCAAAGCGCGCGGCCTCTGCTTTGGTCACGCCATAGGCAATCATCGACGGCTTGTTGGTGTCGCCATCAGCGATATGCTCGCCGCGCTTGATGCGGGCGATCAAATCGTCTTCTACACAGCCGCCCGAGACCGAGCCGCTGACTACGCCGTCATCGCGCACCGCCAGCAGTGCGCCGGGTGGCCGTGGGGCGCTACCCCAAGTCTCCACCACGGTCACCAAGGTGCACGCATGCCCCGAGTGTTTCCAGCTCAGGGCATCTTGCAGTACGCGCAGGTCTAGGCTTTCCATGTGTACGGAAGTTTTCGTCAGCTATTACGCAGACTTCAGCGCTTGCGCCGTCATAGGCAAAGTGCGAATACGCTTGCCGGTCAGTGCAGCGACCGCGTTGGCAATAGCGGGCACCACCACGGCAGTAGCGGGTTCGCCAATGCCACCGGGTTTTTCGCTGCTCTTGACCAGGACGATGTCGATCTGCGGTGCTTCATGCATGCGCACCACAGGGTAATTGTTGTAGTTGGTCTCCTGCACACGGCCCTTGTCCACGGTGATCTCTTGCATCAAACCGGCACCCATGCCAAACACAATGCTCGACTGGATCTGGCCTTCAACAATGTCGGGGTTGACCATCATGCCAAGGTCAGCGGCCACGGTCACTTTATGTACCCGAATTTCGCCGTTTTGAATGGACACTTCAGCCACTTGCGCCATGTAAGTGTCGTAGCCTTCCATCAGCGCAATACCGCGTGCGCGACCAGCGGGTGCTGCAGTGCCCCAGCCCGCTTTTTCAGCAGCAAGTTTCAGTACATTGGCAAAACGCGGCTTGTTTTTCAGCAAGGCCATGCGGTAGGCGTAGGGATCTTTGCCAGCAGCCTTGGCCAGTTCGTCCATGAAGCTTTCGTTGGCGAATGCGTTCATATTATGGCTGACTCCGCGCCAGTAGCCATTGCGCAGGCCGGTGTCGTAGATCATCAGGTCATGCTGGGTGCTGGGTATTTCATAGGCGGCTACCGCAGCCTCGGCCATGAAAGCATCCAGGGTGTCTTTAGGCAAACCAAAAGCACGCTGCGTGACGGACTGCGACGCAACCTTGAAGTGCATAGCCACCGGGTTGCCTGCGGCATCCACACCGGCCTTCAATTGGTTGACACCCATCGGGCGGTAATAGTCGTGGGTCATGTCATCTTCACGCGTCCACACCAGCTTGACGGGCTTGGATACTGCCTTGGAGATTTGTGCGGCCTGGATGATGAAGTCCAGCTCGATGCGGCGACCAAAGCCTCCGCCCAGGAAGGTGGTTTGCACGGTGACATCTTCGGGCTTGATGCCCAAGGCACCTGCTACTGCGCCTTGCGCGCCTTGCTGGAACTGCGTGGGGCCTATCAAATGGCATTTGCCATCTTTAAAGTTGGCCGTAAAGTTCATCGGCTCTAGCGTGGCGTGCGCCTGCATGGGGGTGATGTACTCGGCCTCTATGACTTTGCTGGCTGTCTTCATGGCTGCGGCTACGTCGCCCACCGGCTTGGTGATAGGGATCACTTTGCCAGTGGCAGCCGCGTTTTTCATGCCTGCCAACATGCTCTTGTCGCTCAGCGCCGCACCGGCCCCCTCATCCCACACTACAGTGACTGCATCGCGTGCCATTTTGGCGCGCCAAAAACTGTTGGCCACCACGGCCACGCCATCGGGAATTTGCACCACGTCAATTACGCCGGGCATGCCTTTGGCCTTGGTCGCGTCAAAACTCTTAACGGTGCCACCAATCACTGGACACTGGGCCAAGCTGGCGTACACCATACCTGGCAATTTCACATCGATGCCGAACTCTGCGGTGCCATTGGTTTTGGCGGGGGTGTCCAGGCGCTGGGTGCGCTGACCCACAATACGAAAATCTTTCGGGTCTTTCAACGGTGGCTTCGCAGGCACGGGCAGCTTGGAAGCAGCCTCGGCCAGCTCGCCATAGGTGGCTGACTTGCCGCCACCCATCACCTTGCCGTTATCTGCCTTTAGCGTACTGCGATCCACGTTCCATTTGGCAGCTGCTGCGCTGATGAGCATTTCACGCACTTGGGCACCGCCTACGCGCAGCTTTTCCCAGCCGTCGCGCACAGCAGTGGAGCCCCCGGTGATCTGCGCACCGAGCAGCGCGTTGACGTACACGGCGTTGGGCGGGGCAATAGCGACCTTGATCGTATTCACGTCCACGTTGAGTTCTTCAGCGATCAACATCGGCATGGCGGTGTAAACGCCTTGGCCCATTTCAGAACGAGCCGAAATCAAGGTAATAGTGTTGTCGTCGGCAATGTGCACCCACGCATTGGGCGTGTGCAGTGTTCCAGCAGCCTCCACTTTGGAGGTAGGGAATGACAGGCCGATCATCAGGCCGCCACCGGCAAGGGCGGTGGTTTTGATGAAGTCGCGGCGTGAGGTCGGAGCGATAGCTTTTGTCATGGTGGTTCTCCTTAAGCGCGCATCATCGTGGCTGCATCCTTGATGGCAGCTTTGATTCGGGGGTAAGTGCCGCAGCGGCAGATGTTGCCGCTCATGGCAGAGTCGATGTCGGCATCGCTGGGGTTTTTATTGATCGAAAGCAAAGCCGCGGCACTCATCAGTTGGCCCGACTGGCAGTAGCCGCACTGCGGCACGTCGTGCTTGATCCACATCATTTGCAGTGGGTGTTTGTTGTCTACGCCCAGGCTCTCGATAGTGGCTACCTTCGCACCGGCCACAGAGGACAGCGGGGTTTGGCACGAGCGCACGGCCTGGCCATTAACGTGCACGGTGCAGGCACCGCACAGCGCCGCGCCGCAGCCAAACTTGGTACCGGTCATGCCCAGCTCGTCACGGATAACCCACAAGAGGGGTGTATCGGCCTCGGCAGTGGCCGAAACGGCCTTGCCATTGATGGTGAAATTAACGCTCATTACTAGGTCTCCTTTTATTAGGACAATTAATTTAAAACAACGGCATACGTTAATTTGCTTTACATCGATCCACTCTAGTAATAACCCTAGTTTTCTGCAAGATTCTCAGATTGAGACGCTCTGCGCACCCGCGAGATTGCCAAGCTCAGCGACATCAGTAACTTCAGCTGCAATTGCCGCTGATAAAACGCGCTCAAGTCAGTCTAAAAGGCAACTCGGCTAGTGATGCGGCCGCTGACATGGCATGACCTGCCCACTCTGGCAGCAGCCGCACTGCGCTACGTCGTGCTTGACCCCAGCATCGGTGATGACCTTGCCCACTTTAACTGTGCACACTCCCCTGCGATGACCCTGCCGCACCCGCAATACCCGTTAAAAATTGTCGCTGTGGCGTGCGTCCATCAGGCGCTCTACACTCAAGGCATGACCAACACCTCCATTTCACTAGCAGATCAACGCAAAAGCTACACCCGTGGCACGCTGGACGAGGATGCCTCGCACGCCGATCCGCTTACCCAATTTGACCAATGGCTACACGAGGCCATTGCCTCGCAAGTGCCCGAGCCCAATGCCATGACGCTGGCCACTGTGGGCAGTAACTTGCGCCCGTCCACCCGTATTGTGCTGATCAAAGGCTGCGATGCGCGCGGCATCGTTTGGTACACCAACTACCAGTCGCACAAGGGCCAAGAGCTGTCCGGGAACCCGTTTGCGGCGCTGCAATTTCATTGGGTGGATCTGGAGCGCATGGTGCGGATTGAGGGCCGGGTCGAGAAAACCAGCGCCGCAGAAAGCGATGCCTATTTTCACAGTCGTCCGTTGGACAGCCGCTATGGCGCACTGGCCAGCCCGCAAAGCCAGGTCATCGCCAACCGCGAAACGCTAGAGACTGAAACAGTGCGACTGAAGGCGCTGTATGGCGACAAACCTCCTCGCCCACCGCACTGGGGTGGCTACAGATTGGTGCCAGATGAGTGGCAGTTTTGGCAAGGAAGGCGCAGCCGTTTGCATGACCGGCTACGCTACACCCTCGACGGCACCCAATGGAGGCGTGAGCGCTTGGCACCCTAACTATGCAGCTTAAGGGTTCAGCTTAAGAAAAACTGCAGTAAATGCGCCCCAGTTATTTGCGACATCGCGGCTGCGCACATAAATAATATGCGTACCTACTGACAGCCCCGAAGTATTGATCGTGCCTCTGATGTTTTCTGTCTTGGCATTAAACGCGCCATCACTTGCGATCAAAGCGGTGGGTGTGGCTCCAGCAAGCCAAGGGGGCGTATCGATATAGTATTCTGCAGCTGCAATGTTTTGGGTCGGCTGAGTTCCATTGCTATTGTTGTAGCGGGTTGCGATGGCTGTTCCCGTCAAGTTCACGGCAGTACCCACTTGCACACCCGACGTTGCGGCTGCTCCAGCCAAAGCTAAAGCAGAAATATCTGGACCCGTAGGTGTGATGTAGGGGGTGCGCACCACTTTGGCAGCATATATCAACGAATTCAAGTTTTTGGGTCGAATCGTATTGGTATACGTACTACAACTTTGGAAAAATGAAGTTCCCAGTTCAATGGTGAATGCCGCCACACCCAGCTCGCCATAGCTCACCGAATCACTTGTTCCATCGGTGGGGTACAAGCCCACTGACTGCTTCGGTGTATAACCATTGAAAAACGCCAGCTTACGACCTAGGGTTTGCAAGTCAATGCCGTTACCCGCCAAGTTGGTGGTGGTGCCCCAAGGCCACAAGACTAGCTGGCTATAACTGTGCAAATCAATATGGATGCCACTGTTGGTTCTCAAAGCTGCGTCGCTCTGATTGGGCCCGCGCTGGTCAGGCCACAGGGAGCGCACATAGGACTCAATCGCCTGCGTTTCAGGTTCAGAACCTGCAGAAGCGCCACGGTAGGTAATGTCACACTGGTTACCACTGGAGCCTTGGCCTGCGGTGACGTTGTAGGTAAAGCTGAAGTTTCGATTCAAATCGGCTCCCCGCGTGCTGCTGGTAGCACCGCAGTAAGACTGGTTGGTATTTTTCCTCCATGACAGGCCGGCTTCTGCTTGCTTACGGCCATCAGGATTGGTATGGAGCATGAGGTGAACCTCATGGTGGTCCAAAATCCAGGTGGCATCGGCGTTGACACCGTACCCATTGAGCAGCCAACGTGCAAACTCCAGATTCAGCGGAGCGGTCGTGTACTCCCGGGCATGGATAGCGGAGTTGACGAAAAGTTTAGGTTTGGTGCCGCTGATAGCAGAGTTGGTGAGCTTGAGGACTTTCATGTCATATCCACCCAAGTTGACAGATTTCTCCCAAGACACACCCGCATCAATCCACGTAGCTAAATTAGGTTTGGTAACGGCAAAGTTTGCAGCTTGGGTAAAAGTCTCTTCTACCGTCTCATAGCACGGAAAATTCGGTATGGTGGCTGCTGCTGCCGCTGCCGCAGCAGCCTCTACCGGCGCGGCTTGCTGGCGACGCAGTGTTTCAGCTTGCACATCATTTAAAAACTTTTTCCGTTGCGCCATGAATTCGGTCGCAGGCTGCAGCTTAAAGCCAAATTGCCGGAGCTGGGACATATCTTGTGGCGATAACTCCAACACCAAATAACCCGCCTCGTAGTTGGACTCCAGCAACTGCGCATGAAAAGTAATAGCTGCCTTGTGCGCCATGTCTAGGTTGGGGAAATAGGCATTGAAAATGTTGGTGGCAGTTTTCTCTTGTTCTTGCATTTGACGCGTTTGCTCATGCTTACCAGCTGCGTTTGCCAATGGCAGTATTGCAAGGCCCAGCAACATTAAAACGCACTGGGCAAGCAAAGTGGGTTTGAATCGATACATGAGTAAACCTTTAAAGAATTGTTGAAAATTATGGTCAAAAAGTAGCACTTGATAAGCACCTGATCCACAGTATCGCGTCTTTTCGACAAGAGTAGGGGAATTTTTGTAAAAAACAACAGGGTCTTGCCACTGTAAAGCGCCACCCCTTCAAACCGTAGTTGCAATTGCAGAACGCACCGCCGCCAGCTGCCTGCGCGAGACCAGCAAAGCATCGTCCACACCACGCAGGCGCACCGCCCAGCCTTCCAACTCGGCACTGCCATCAGCTACGGCATCGTCTGGGTCGCGGTCAACCGCACGGTCTGCATTGCGCTCTACATACCGCTCTAGTGCGCGCATGGCGTGCTTGGCGACCAGGGCGTTGCGGTGGATGCGCAGAAACTGCGCACCGTAGCGGCTCTCTAGCTCATTGAGAGCGCCATCCAAAATGTAGCTTTTGTGCGCTGTACGCACGGTCACGTATTTAAGTTCGGCCTTGAAATACAGCACATCGCCCAGTGGCACCCGCTCGATCCGTCCGCGCTCTTGGATCAGCACGGTCTCTTGCATTAAATCGCCTTGTAGCCCTTTATTTAAAGGCGTAAGCAGCTCCTTTTTTTGCAGCGCTTTGGCAAGGGCTTTTTCCAACCGCTCCAGACGCACGGGCTTGGTGAGGTAGTCCACTACGTCCAGCTCAAATGCAGCCACAGCATGCCCGGCATGGGCGGTTACAAATATGATGGCCAACTCGGGGCGAATGCTGCGCAACTCGCGCGCTAGCTGCATGCCGTCAGCGCCCGGCATGTGAATATCCAGCAACACCACGTCGCAGGCGGTAGTGCGCAGCACCGACATGGCTTGCATGGCATCGCCTGCCTCACCGGCTACGCTGCACAGGGGCTGCTTGCAGTTGCCCAGCAGCGTGCGCATGCGGCCACGGGCCAGCACTTCGTCATCCACAATCAGCGCGCTCAGTGGGGTCATGCAGGCACCTCGATGCGTACTTGGTAGATGCCGTCCACCAGCGTCGCACGCAGGCCACCCTCTACGTCGTGCAGAAGGCGCAGGCGCTCATGCACATTGCGCAGCGCCACGCCGTGGCCCGCTTCGCCCTGCCCAGCGGGTACGGTATTGGTGACCTTCACCACCACCGTGCTGCCGCGTTTTTGGGTGCTGATTTTGATGTCGGCCCCGCGCGCGCTGGGCTCCACACCGTGTTTGACCGCGTTTTCTACCAGCGGTTGCAGCACCAGCGGGGGCACCAGGGCGGCGTTGGCGGCCTCATCCAGCACCCACTGCACCCGCAAGCGGTCGCCAAAGCGCACCTGCTCGATCTCCAGGTAGCGCTGCGCCAGGGCGATTTCCTGCTCCAGGCTGACCGCGTCGCCCCGGTCTACTAATGCGCTGCGAAACAGCTCGGCCAAATCTTCCAGCACCGCCTCGGCACGCTCGGGCTCGGCACGCACTAGGGCGATGGCGCTGTTGAGCGTGTTAAACAAAAAATGCGGCCGTATGCGCGACTGCAACTCGGCCAAACGGGCGTTGGCACTGGCCGGTGCCCGCCCTGCTGCCCGCGCCACCAGCGCTGCCACCATGGCGGCGGCAAACAGCGCGCCGCTGGCGCTGCTGGCCAGCCAAGGTGTATCAGGCGCAAGGCCCATAAACCACATCAAACCGCAACCATACAGGCCAGCCAGCACGCCCAGCGCAACGCCCGCCAGCCACTGCCCGGCGCGGCTCAAACGCTGCAAGGGCTTTTTAAGGGCGCACGCTGAAATCAACCAAACCAGACTAGCGGGCAAGGCTGCGCCCGTAATCAAGGCCAGGCGCACCAGCCAGTCCATCGGGTTGGCGGCACCAAACATCACCCCTACCCCCAGCACCACCTGCACAAACAGCACCGCGCGCAGCACCACACCCACTTGGCAGGCATCAAACACCAGCACCGGCGGGGCCAATGGCGGCAACTCTGACAGCGGCAGCATCGCCTGCACCACAGCCGGGCCAGCGGGCGCAGCCGAGTCAAAATGCGAACTGCCAAAACGGGTTTGCATGGTCAAAGTTAGAATCCCACTGATTGCTATGCGTTGCGCTGGAGTATGCCAGTGTTGCGGCACCTCGTCACCCCACACCTATGAACCAATTCGATAAAAAATCCCAGGCCTGGTCGGCTCTGTTCTCCGAGCCCATGAGCGACCTCGTCAAACGCTACACCTCCAGCGTGTCTTTTGACCAGCGCCTGTGGGATGCCGACATCACCGGCAGCCTGGCGCACGCCGAGATGCTGGCCGCGCAAAAAATCATTTCTGCCGATGACCATGCGTCCATCCAAAAAGGTATGGCGCAGATTCGCAGCGAGATTGCCGCAGGCAGCTTTGAGTGGAAGCTGGATCTGGAAGACGTGCACCTGAACATCGAGTCGCGCCTGATCAGCCTGGTGGGCGACGCTGGCAAGCGCCTGCACACCGGACGCAGCCGCAACGACCAGGTAGCCACCGACGTGCGCCTGTGGCTGCGCGGCGAGATTGATGTGATTGGCAGCCTGCTAGTGGACCTGCAAAAGGCGCTGCTTGAGGTAGCCGAGAAAAATGTAGACGTTATCCTGCCCGGCTTTACCCACCTGCAAGTGGCCCAGCCTGTCAGCTTTGGCCACCATTTGCTGGCCTATGTAGAGATGTTTGCCCGCGATGGCGAGCGCATGCAGGATGTGCGCAAGCGCACCAACCGCTTGCCCCTGGGCAGCGCCGCACTAGCGGGCACCAGCTACCCGCTGGATCGCGAGCGCGTGGCCAAAACCCTGGGCATGGTGGACGGCCAAGACCACCCCCAAGTCTGCCAAAACTCGCTGGACGCGGTAAGCGACCGCGACTTCGCCATTGAATTCACCGCCGCCGCGTCGTTGGCCATGGTGCACATCAGCCGCCTGAGCGAAGAGCTGATATTGTGGATGAGCCAAAACTTTGGCTTCATCAAAATCGCCGACCGCTTTACCACCGGCAGCTCCATCATGCCGCAGAAAAAGAACCCCGACGTGCCCGAGCTGGCACGCGGCAAAACCGGCCGCGTGGTCGGCCACCTGATGGGCCTGATTACCCTGATGAAAGGCCAACCTCTGGCCTACAACAAGGACAACCAGGAAGACAAAGAGCCGCTGTTTGACACCGTGGACACGCTCAAAGACACGCTGCGCATCTTTGCCGAGATGATCGGCGGCCAGGTCAACCCCAGCACCGGGCAGAAAGAAGGCGCGATCACGGTGAACGCGCAGGCCATGGAGCAAGCCACCCTCAAAGGTTACGCCACCGCCACCGACCTGGCCGACTATTTGGTGAAAAAAGGCCTGCCCTTTCGCGATGCCCACGAGACCGTGGCCCACGCCGTCAAAGCCGCTGTTTCGCACAACTGCGATTTGTCCGAGCTACCCTTGGCGGTGCTGCAAGAATTTCACCCCAGCATTGAAAAAGACGTATACGTCGTCTTGAGCCTGCGCGGCTCGCTCAACGCACGTAACACGCTAGGCGGCACTGCGCCTGCGCAGGTGCGCGCGCAGGTGGCGCGGCATCGGGCGCGTTTGGGTTAGCGCAGGCTGCTCACTTCACTCTAAATATCCATCATTTAGGCCTCTAGCCCAATAAAATCTAGCGTAAGCAGCTATTATAAATATAGCAAATATTAGGTAATATTCGTTTCACTGGCAGCCAGTTTGTACCTAAACCTGGACGCAAAAGTCCGTCCTAAAGGCTGCCTGCTCGTTTTTGCGGGCATAGCCCAGTGGGTTGGCTACGACGCGGCAAACGCGGGTAGCGCCTCGGTGCAGATAGTCGCTGGGGCAGTGCAAGTGGCCGTGCAACCAGAGGTCGGCGTGGTCTAAATACCCGTCCAGGGCGTTGCAAAAACCGGCGGTGGAGGGGGTGAGGCCGTAGCGTGGATCGGCGCTACGCAGGCTGGGGGCAAAGTGGGTTATTGCTACGGTTTTGGTGGCAGGGTCTGGCGGTGCCGTCACCAGCGCCGCGTGCAGCCACTGCTGGCACAGCAAGGCTTGCTCACGCATCTGCTCGGCCAGCCATGGCAGGCCGTTGCGGGTGGTCGCGGCCTTGCGCAAATAAAAGTTGGCGGCGCGAAAGGCTTTGCCGCGCAGACGCAGTTGCGCGGTTAAATCGTTTGCGGCCTTGCCCGTCATGGCCAGCGCGTCGTAGTCGCTCCACAGCGTGGTGCCCACAAAGCGCACCTGGCCGGGCCCCAGTGGGTCGTTGGTGGGGCGGGGCACAGTCAGCACCTCGCGCTCCAGCCAGGTGATGCCTAAGCGCGCGCAAATGGCTTGCAAGCGCGTGTGGGTGGCATCAAAGTCGAGCGCGTCGTACTCGTGGTTGCCGGGGATGAACAGCACCGGGGTGGGCCAGCCGTGCTGTGGCGAAAAGCGCGCCAGGCCAAAGTCGGCATCTTGCAAGCCAGAGCCCATTTGGTAGGAACCGATGTCGCCCGCCAGCACCAGTACATCAGCACCGGGGGCGGGGGTGGGCTGCCAGTGCGGATGGCTTTCCAGGTGCAGGTCGGACAGTAGCTGGACGCGCATACGGCCCCGGTGTTAGATATAAAATCAGGCTGCAGGCCAATAAAATACAGCGTTAACAGCTATAAAATTAATAGCAAATGTAATGATCACCGTGGCTATTACATTAGCAATTACAGGCCTGTGTAGCAGCCAAGGCAGCGCAGCGGCGATGCCCTGCGCAGCGCAGATTATTTAAACTTGTCTTTGTCCTTACCACGCGGGATTACCGTGGTGGTGATGGTGGCGCGCACGGGCTCACCCGTCAGCACCTTGGGGGGTGAGGTATCTTTTTTCGGCTTTTTGCCTTCTTTGTTGGATTTTTGCTGACCTTTGGCCATGGTGTGCTCCTATGTTGGAAGGGGTATTATCCATGGCAATCTGCCCATTTTCAACCTACCCAGCCAACCTGTTGCCATGATCGACATCCAAGAATCAGAGATTGAGATGACCGCCATCCGGGCGCAGGGCGCGGGTGGACAAAACGTCAACAAGGTCTCTAGCGCCATCCATTTGCGCTTTGACATCCACGCCTCGTCGCTGCCAGGCGGAGTCAAAGAGCGCCTGCTGGCGCTGCGCGATGGCCGCATTACCCAAGACGGCGTGCTGGTCATCAAAGCCCAAACCCAACGTACCCAGGATGCCAACCGCATGGATGCCTTTGCCCGCCTGCACGAGCTGGTGCAAAGCGTGGCCAAACCGCCCGCAGTGCGCAAAGCCACAAAGCCCAGCTATGCGGCCAAGCAGCGCAGGCTAGAGGGGAAAAAAGAGCGCTCAGACACCAAGGCGCTGCGCGCTAGAGTGCAGGATTAAAACAAGTTATCGCCAACTGCGCCTTCGACCGCATCGCAGCAGCTGATGCACTAACTCACATTGCATCCAACATATTTTTAATCAACGGAATCGTAATCGCCCGTTTGGTACTCAGCGCGTAGCCATCCAGCTGCTGCAGCAACTGCATCAGCGACCCCAAATCGCGGCTGAAGCGCTTGAGCATGAAGTCCATCACCTCGTCGCTTAAAAACACGCCGCGTGCATCGGCCTCCTGGCGTAGCACGGCGCGGCGCTCGGGCTCGGTCAGCACGTGCAGGGCGAAGACGTGGCCCCAGCCCAGGCGGGTGCGCAGGTCGTCACGCAGTTGCAGGTCTGCAGGTGGCAGCGTGCCAGCGGCCAGCACCCAGCGCTGCTCGGTTTGGGCGTTGATAAACCAGTTGAAGGCGGCATGCTGCTGCACGGCGGTATACAGGTGCACCTCGTCCAGAATCACGGCGCTCCAGGCGGGGTTGAACTCGGGCGGCTCGTGCAGACTGGCATCCAGCCAGCCCACCTGCGCGCCTTGCTCGCGCAGGGCCTCGCGCACGGCTTTGAGCAGATGGGTTTTACCGCTGGCAGACTCGCCCCACAGGTAGCTGGGCACGGGCGAGCGCAGGGCGCTGCTGGCCCAGAGCTTGAGGTGCTCTAGCGCGGCCACATTGGGCCCGGCTAAAAAGCTGGCCAGGCTGGCGACAGGCTTGAGCCCAATGTCCAGCGCCATTTGCTGCATAGCGCCCTAGCCTTTGTACAGTTCGGAGGCCACGTAGCTGGCGCGCACGCGGCGCGCAGCCACCAGCAGCACGGCGCTGGCGGGCAGCGCGATCAGCACGCCGACAAAGCCAAACAGTTGCCCAAAGGCCAGCAGCATAAAGATGACGGCCAACGGGTGCAGGCCAATGCGCTCGCCCACCAGGCGCGGCGTGAGAAACAGGCCCTCAATCACCTGACCCGAGCCATACACCACGGCCACCATCACCAGCGCCTTGATAGACGCAAACTGCAGCAGCCCGGCCAAAATCGCCAGGATCAGCCCCACACCAAAGCCCACATAGGGCACAAACATGGCCAGGCCGGTAAACACGCCAATGGGCAGCGCCAAGTCCAGCCCAAACAGCGCCAGACCTATGCTGTAGTAGGCCGCCAAAATCAGCATCACCAGCAGTTGGCCCCGAAGGTACTGGCCCAGCACCTCGTCGGACTCGCCGGTAAAGCGGTCAAAGCGCGCAAGCAAGTGGCGCGGCACCAGCGCCTTGGCCTGGCTGACCAAGTGCTTCCAGTCCATGAGCAGATAAAACAAGGCCACTGGGATGAGCACCAGATAGCCCACCACCATCAGCGCCACACTTCCGCCCGAACGCAGGGACGAGAGCAAAGACGAAAACAGCTCTTCGGTATTGGTGTTGATATATTTCAGGACAAAGGTTTTGATGCTGCCCACGTCCAGCGTGAACTTGATGCCCAAACTCCCCAGCACCGGGCTGGCCCAGGCGTTGAGCCGCTCGGCCAGGGTGGGCAGTTGCTCGCGCAGCAGCGGGATTTCTTTGGCCAGGATGGGCACAATCAGCAAGGCCACGGACAGCAGCACGACGATAAACACCACCTCTACAATCGCCACCGCCAGCACGCGCGGCAGCTTTTTGCCGCCCAGTGCGGCCAGCTTGTCCACCAGGGGTGTGAGGGCGTAGGCCAGCACGGCGGCCACCACAAAGGGCGTGAGCACGGAGCCCAATAGCCACACCAGGAGAACCAAGGCCAGGGCAATGGCGATCCAGGCAGTGGCGGTTTTTTGTGTGGGTGTAAATTGCATACTGTGAAATGAGCCTAAGCCCCGTAGAATTAAGCCCATTCTACGGGGCAAAACGCCCGATTTCTGCCAGTGGCAGCACCTGTCAGCGTACACGCTATTAAATCATGAGCAAACCAACCCCCTCCACCCCCCAACCCCTCTCGTACAAAGACGCGGGCGTCGATATTGTGGCGGGCGACGCGCTGGTAGAGCGCATCAAACCGCTGGCCCAAAAGACCATGCGCGAAGGCGTGCTGGCCGGCATTGGCGGCTTTGGCGCACTGTTTGAGGTGCCCAAGCGCTACAAAGAGCCGGTGTTGGTGAGCGGCACCGACGGCGTGGGCACCAAGCTCAAACTGGCCTTTGAATGGAACATGCACGACACCGTGGGCATTGACCTGGTGGCCATGAGCGTGAACGACGTGCTGGTGCAAGGCGCTGAGCCTTTGTTCTTTTTAGACTACTTTGCTTGCGGCAAGCTGGATGTAGACACCACCGTGGCCGTGGTGGGCGGCATTGCCAAGGGTTGCGAGCTGTCTGGCTGCGCACTGATAGGCGGCGAAACGGCCGAGATGCCCGGCATGTACCCCGCAGGTGAATATGACTTGGCGGGCTTTTGCGTAGGTGCAGTCGAGAAGTCAAAAATTCTCACGGGCAAAGACGTGAAGCCCGGCGACGTGGTGCTGGGCCTGGCCTCTAGCGGCGTGCACTCTAACGGATTTTCCCTCGTGCGCAAGTG
>JAYVJV010000127.1:0-14893 GCA_043769005.1 Polaromonas sp.
CATGACTCGGGGCCAGAGTGATTTCGCTATTTCTTCCCTGTGTTGGACTTTCACCAACTACGATCTACCGCCTTACGCTGGCGCACTAGCTGCTCACGCAATATTTTAAAGGGCTAAATGCTCAATTTCTTCTTGAACGATTAGGAAGCGGCAGGTGAACAAGGTTGTGACAGAATTTTGCTGCGCAACTTCTTCACCGGATGCTAGCCAACCAACTCAGAGCGAAATTTTCAGGCAGCCAGTCAGAGGCTACAGCTTCTCGACCACGCAAAAGCTAGCCGCGTAGTCCGTCTCATCCGTCACTGTGATATGCGCAGTCAGGCCCTGCGCATCAAACCACTCTCTCAAAGCACCGTGCAGCACGATGACAGGTTTGCCGCTAGGCTCTTTGGCTATCTCGCAGTGCCGCCACGTCATGGGCATGCGCATGCCCAGGCCTATGGCTTTGCTGAAGGCTTCTTTGGCGCTGAAGCGTGTGGCCAGGTAGCGCAGGCCGCGTTCGGGCCAGCGAGCGCTGCGTGTTTGCCAGGTGGCCAGCTCGCCTTCGCTCAAAATCTTTTGCGCAAAGCGCTCGCCGTGCCGCTCTACGCTGGCGCGAATGCGGCGAATGTCGCACACGTCGGTACCTATACCGTAGATCATTTTGCCCTCACGTCTTGGGGCTGCCCAGCGGCGTTTAATGCCCCCACACTTGCCACTGCGTGTGCTGCGCTACCCCCCGAGGGGGCCCTCGCGCCTTGGGGCTGCCCAGCGGCGCTCACGCTGCAAACGCTTGGTCTATACACGCTTGGTAGACCTGCACAGTGACACCATAACCCATCTCAAGCGCGTCGGCGACAAAGGCGTGGCCAATGGACACTTCTTGCACACCGGGTACGGCTTGCAAAAATGCCGTGAGGTTATCGCGGTTTAAATCGTGGCCCGCGTTGACACCTAAGCCCACTGCAAGCGCCGCCTGAGCTGTAGCGGTGAAGCCCGCCAATACAGCGGCCTGGCGCGGCGTGCCCCAGCTGCTGGCCCAAGTCTCGGTGTACAGCTCTACCCGGTCGGCACCCACGGCTTTGACCGCTGCCATTTGCTCGGGCAAGGGCTCCATAAACAGGCTGACGCGCACGCCCAGTGCGTGGCATTCGTCAATCAGGGGCTTGAGCAGCGCGGCATCTTGTGGAAAGACCCAGCCGTGGTCGCTGGTGGCTTGCGTCTCGGAGTCGGGCACAAAGGTGACTTGGTGCGGCCGCATACCTGGCTTGCACAGTGCACGGATGAAGTCCATCAGGTTTTGAAACGGATTACCTTCGATGTTGTACTCGCGCCCCGGCCACTGGCGCATGAGCTCACCGATGTCGTACACGTCTTGCTTGCGGATATGTCGCTCATCGGGACGCGGGTGCACGGTGATGCCTGCGGCACCCGCCTTGAGGCACAGCTCGGCTGCGCGGGTGACACTGGGGATAGCCAAGTGCCGCGTGTTACGCATCAGAGCGACTTTGTTGACATTGACTGAAAGAGCAGTTTTAGCGGTCATGTTAGATACAAAATAAGGCTCTAGCCCAATAAAATGTAGCATAAGCAGCTATTATTTATATAGCAAATTGCAGATAGATACGACAAGCTACAGCGCTTGCAGGTCCATCATCATCTGGCGGGTGCGCAGCGTTTTTCCGCCTGAATGGTAGTGTAGCAAGCTGCGCAGTTGGTTTTTGAGTGCGGCCTTGTCTGGCGCGACCAGGGCGTTGCAGACGCTGCGGGTGGCGTGCATGGGGGCGGCATCGTCCAATGCGGTTTGCAGGGCCAGCCAGTGGCGCGCTGGCAAGCTGGCGCGTTCTGTGCGGCTGGGCTGGTTGGGCTGCGTATCGACCTCGTGCGCAGCGCGCAGGCCGGCCTCGGGCATCAGGGTGTAGGCGGTCTCGGTTTGCAGGGGCTGCAAGGTCAAACTGGCGCAGTCCAGGGCGGGCAGCAGACCGATCTCGCGCAATACGATCAGCTCAAAAGCGCGCAGGGCACTGTCTGCCTGCCCCGGGTCGCGCAGCAGCTGGGTCACCTGGGCATAGGCATCAAACAGGCTCTCATGCGGATCGTCGCGGGCCAACAGCTTTAAGATGAGCTCGTTGACGTAGTAGCCCGACAGCAGCGCATCGCCGCTGGGCATGGTCAGCCCTCCCATCCACTCGGCACCTTTGAGCGTGCCCACCTCGGCATCGCCGCTGAAGGCGATGTGCAGTGGCTGCAAAGGCAGCAAGATGGGGCGAAACTGTGAGCTGGGGCGCTTGGCCCCTTTGGCTACCAGTGCAATGCGTCCGTGGTGGCGGGTGAACACCTCCAGAATCAGGCTGGACTCGCTCCAGTCGTAGCGGTGCAGCACGAAAGCGGGTTCATTAGCTATTTTTTTCATAGCTGCTTACGCTTGTATTTATTGGCCCATGGGGTGAATTTACTCTCGATCTTGGTCTAGTACGGGCGAGAGAGCGTATGCCAAACGCCCTCATGCTGGAGTACCAGAAATCGGTCGTTCGGCATACGCTCTCTCGCTTGCACACATGCTTGTGTGCTACCGGTAGTCTCCGAATAGACTGACCGCAGACTACGGGTAGCGCGCCACATAAGTCGCCACACGGTTTGGTGTTCATCAGCCGACCGATTTCTGGTACTCCAGCATGAGGACGGATGATGAACACCAAACCGTGCGTACGAGACACCCTAGCGCACAACATACGATCAGCCCACCAAGCCAATCAACGTGTCACTCATACCCATAAGACTTCACATGCGCCGCGTTGTCTGCCCAGCCGCTTTTCACCTTCACCCATAGCTGCAAAAACACCTTGGCATCCATCAGTCGTTCCAGCTCGATGCGTGCCTCCATGCCAATGCGCTTGAGGCGCTCGCCGCCCTCGCCGATCACCATGGCTTTGTGGCCATCGCGCTCGACCACAATCGTGGCGGCAATTTTGACCAGGCGGTTGGCGGTTTTACCCGGCTCTTCGGAAAACTGGTCAATCACCACGGTGCTGGTGTAGGGCAGCTCGTCACCCGTCAGACGAAAGAGCTTTTCGCGCACCATCTCGGCGGCTAAAAACTTTTCACTGCGGTCGGTCAGCTCGTCTTCGCCGTACATCCAGGGCTGCACGGGCAGGTACTTCTCGCAAACCACGAGCAGCCGCTCGATGTCGCGCGCGTTTTTGGCCGACATGGGGATGATCTCGGCGTAGTTAAACTGCTCCTGCATGGCTTGCAGCCACGGCGCAATCTCGGCGCGGCGATGGTAGGTGTCAAACTTGTTGGCGATCAAAATGACCTTGGCGTTTTGCCCCAGCAGCTTTAACACCTTGGCATCTGCGGGTGTAAAACTGCCCGCCTCTACCACCAACAGCACCAAGTCCACACCGCTGACCGTGCCGCTGACGGTTTTGTTCAGCGACTTGTTCAACGCGTTGCCATGGATGGTTTGAAAGCCCGGCGTATCGGCAAAAACGCACTGCGCAGCGCCCTGGGTGCGTATACCCAAGATGCGGTGGCGCGTGGTTTGCGCCTTACGCGAGGTGATGCTGATTTTTTGACCCACCAAGGCGTTGAGCAAGGTGGACTTGCCTACGTTGGGCTTGCCCACAATGGCAATCAGGCCGCAGCGCTGGGGGTTGCTGTGGCTGGGCGTTTGATTGGGTGACGCAGTCTGCGCACCGTCGGCATCGTTGGTAGCAGATGCCGTGGAGCTCACGACTTTGGTTTTTTTAAAGAAGTCGTCAATCGCTGTGGTGTCTGCTACTGGCTTAACCACCTTTTTTGCAGAAGGTTTTGCAGATGATTTGACAGATGCTTTGGGAGAAATTTTGGTGTCCGTTTTTTGAGGTGCTGTTTTTTTTGCAGCAGGGAGCTTCGGTTCAAGGCTCTGGGGTTCAACTTGAACAGAAGGTTTGCTTTTAGTGGCCATGGGATTTAAGTTTGTTTATGCAGGCTTTGCAGCAGCGCGGTAGCAGCCGCTTGCTCGGCCGCACGGCGCGAATTGCCCAGCCCGCGTTCGCTGCGGCCCAGCTCGGTAATTACACACTCGACCTCAAAGGTTTGCTTGTGCGCAGCTCCGGTAGTGCCCACCACCGTGTAGAGGGGTAAGTGCATTTTGCGGCCTTGCAGCCATTCTTGCAACTCGGTTTTAGGGTCTTTGGCAGCGGCTTGCATTTGCGGGTTGATTTGCACCTTCTCGTACAGGCGACGCACCAGGGCAGCGGCCACATCAAACCCAGCATCGAGGTACACCGCACCAACCAAGGCCTCCAGCGCATCGGCCAGGATAGATGGTCGCTTGATGCCTCCCGAGCGCAATTCGCCCTCGCCCAAACGAATCAGACCCGACAAACCCAAATCGAGTGCCAATTGGTGCAAGGTGTCTTGTTTGACCAGATTGGCACGCACCCGAGAAAGCTCACCTTCAGGTAAAGACTCCAGCGCTTGATAGAGCAGGCCTGAGACTGCCAGGTTCAGGACCGAATCACCCAAAAACTCCAGCCGCTCGTTATGGTCGGCGCTGAAACTACGATGCGTAAGCGCTTGCGTCAGCAGTTTGGGCTGATTGAATACATGCTTAAGGCGCTCCTGTAGCGCTGCGTGTGGGCCGTCCAAGCGACTACTTTCCAGCAAGCGGGAGAAACGGGCCGCACATTACTTGGCCGTGGTGTAGGCGTACTTCATGAGCAAGTAGGCTGGGCCACCAATATGAATCTCTTTGGGATAGGCAAAACTCACCACCACTTTATCGCCCGCCTTAGTCACATCCAAGTCTTTGCCAGAGATTGATTTAAAGTCATCAATAGCTCCTGCGGCATCAAAAATGCGCCGTACGTCTGCGGGTGTGGCACCCTCGTTTGCCGCTTTATGTGTGGCCTTTTTTATCGACTGAAATTCAATCACAGTGGGTACCGCCTGGGCGGCAAGGATGCCCAAAAAACCCAAAATACCTGCGACAAACAGCAGTCCAATAAATGAAAGACCGAGCTGCTTTGATTTCACTGCTTTAGAGTTCATAGATATCTACCTAATTATTCAAATGCGCCAATGCGCTTAAGGTTACCAAAATTCATCCACACAAAAAAGGCCTTGCCGACAATATTTTTCTCTGGCACAAAACCCCAGTAACGGGAATCCAGAGAATTATCGCGGTTATCGCCCATCATAAAGTAGTGCCCCTCAGGCACTTTACACACCACGCCTTCTGCACTGTAGCGGCAATTTTCCTTGAATGCAAAGGACTCTGTGCCTGGCACAAAGGCGGGGCGATCCTCGTCGTTGAGCAGCCGGTGCTTGGTTTGCCCCTTGTCGTGATTCACCACTGATTCAAACTGCTTGCTATAGCGCATGCTATCTTCGTCCAGAAAATCTGGCAACACGTCCTTGGACAAAACTTTGCCGTTGACGGTCAGCTTTTTGTTGAGGTAGCTCACCTCATCGCCCGGTACGCCTATGACGCGCTTGATGTAGTCAAAACTGGGCTTGGGCGGATAGCGAAACACCATCACGTCACCGCGCTGCGGGTTGTTGACTTCGATGATTTTTTGATTGATCACAGGTAGGCGCACGCCATAAGTGTATTTGTTGACCAAGATCAAATCACCCACCCACAGGGTCGGAATCATTGAGCCTGAAGGAATTTTAAAGGGTTCAAACAGAAACGAGCGCAGCAAAAAGACGATGATGATGACCGGGAACAGTCCCGCCGTCCAGTCCAGCCACCAGGGCTGCATGAGCAACTTGCCCTGGGCTTCATGCATTTCTTTCACATGGATATCGGTTTTAGCAATCCCCATTTTGGCCAGCTCGGCTTCGCGCGATGTAGCCTGCTCGGCCAGCAAGGTTGCAGCTTTTGCGCGCTGGGGAAGAAAGTAAAAGGTCTCAGCCAACCAATACAAACCCGTGACTACGGTGGCCATAAATAGCAGTAGGGCAAAATTGCCCTCGACATGGCCAAAGTACCACGCACCTGCATAGCCCACAAACAGAGCCAAAATCGAGCTGGTGAGCACGGGCATAAAGTTCAACATCAATCTTCTACCTTAATCTTCTACCTGGAGGATGGCTAAAAACGCTTCTTGCGGCACTTCGACCGAGCCGATTTGCTTCATGCGCTTTTTGCCCGCTTTTTGTTTTTCCAACAGTTTTTTCTTGCGGGTAATATCGCCGCCATAGCATTTGGCCAGCACGTTTTTACGCAAGGCTTTGATTGTCTCACGCGCAATGATATTGGCCCCAATGGCCGCCTGGATGGCTACGTCATACATCTGGCGGCTGATGATCTCGCGCATTTTGGCCACCACCGCACGTCCCCGGTAAATGGACTGGGCGCGGTGCACGATGATCGACAGGGCATCAACCTTCTCGCCATTGAGCAAAATATCGACTTTCACCACATCTGAGGCGCGGTATTCTTTGAACTCGTAGTCCATGCTGGCGTAACCGCGTGAGACCGATTTGAGTTTGTCAAAAAAGTCCAGCACGATCTCGCCCAGCGGCATGTCATAGGTCAGCACCACCTGGCGGCCCTTGTAGGCCATGTTCATCTGCACACCACGCTTTTGGTTGGCCAGCGTCATCACCGCGCCCACATATTCCTGCGGCATATACAGGTGCACGGTGACGATGGGTTCGCGAATTTCGGCAATCGCACTCACCTCGGGCATCTTGGACGGGTTTTCTACCCGCAAAAGCGTGGGGTCTTTGCCGCCCGTCAGCACTTCATACACCACGCTGGGTGCAGTGGTAATCAGGTCTTGGTCGAACTCGCGCTCCAGGCGCTCTTGCACAATCTCCATGTGCAGCAGGCCCAAAAAGCCGCAGCGAAAGCCAAAGCCCAGGGCCTGACTCACTTCGGGCTCAAAGCGCAGCGAGCTGTCGTTGAGTTGCAGCTTGGTGAGTGAGTCGCGTAGCGCGTCATACTGGTTGGCCTCGGTCGGGTACAGGCCGGCAAACACCTGAGGCTGAATTTCTTTAAAACCCGGTAGCGGCTCGGTAGCGGTTGCAGCTGCACCGCCCGTGCCCAACACCACCTTGGTCACCGTGTCTCCCACTTTGGCGGCATTCAGCTCTTTAATACCCGCAATGATGTAGCCCACCTCGCCCGACTCCAGCGCCTGGCGCGGCTGGTTGGCCGGGGTGAACACGCCCACGCTGTCGGCGTTGTACTGCAAACCATTGGCCATCAGTTTGAAGCGGTCACCTTTAGAAATGCGGCCATCCACCACACGCACCAGCATCACCACGCCCACGTAGGTGTCAAACCAGCTATCCACAATCATCGCGCGCAATGGGCCGCTGGGGTTGCCCCGGGGCGCAGGAAACTTGTGCACGATGGTTTCCAAAATATCGTCCACACCCATGCCGGTTTTGGCCGAACAGGGAATGGCATCGCTCGCATCAATGCCGATGACTTCTTCAATTTCTTTTTTGGCAGCTTCCGGATCAGCGCTGGCCAGATCCATTTTGTTCAGCACGGCGGTTACTTCCACGCCAAGGTCTAGCGCGGTGTAGCAGTTGGCCACGGTTTGCGCTTCTACGCCCTGCGATGCATCAACAACCAGCAGTGCGCCTTCGCAAGCCGACAAACTGCGCGACACCTCATAACTGAAGTCCACATGCCCCGGGGTGTCGATCAAATTGAGGTTGTAAATCTCGCCATTTTTCGCCTTATATTGCAGCGCGGCGGTCTGCGCTTTGATAGTTATCCCACGCTCCTTCTCGATGTCCATCGAGTCCAGCACCTGCGCGCTCATGTCGCGCTCTTCCAGTCCGCCGCAGCGTGAGATCAAGCGATCAGCCAACGTAGATTTGCCATGGTCAATGTGCGCAATGATCGAAAAATTTCGGATGTGATTCATCAACAAAGTTCTTAAACAAATTCAATAAGTGCTTGATCTACAAGGGCTTGATGCCCAGCTATCCTCACGCACAAGAAAAAGGGGCGCGTCCTGAAAAGCGACGCGCCCCGAAACCAACAATCTTTGGCAACTGCGATAGTTGGACTTTCATTGTAGGCAAAAAGCGCGTCATGTACACGATAAAAATTTTCAAAATTTAGAAGTTGCCGCTTAACAACAGGATTTTATACACAACTTATCCACATTTTTTGTGATTAAGTTGAGGCGAGTCTTGTGGGTGGGCTGTGGATCAACGGTGGACAGCTTGTGCATGTCTCATATCGTGGGTTTTAAAGCCTTCTATATGCACAAAATCTTCTATACAAGGAAACTGATTCTACCCAATTTATGGGTTTGTATTTTCGTAGTTTGCACACACTAACATTTATAACTGCTTTTCAGCGACCCACTGACTGTGGGTAAGTAGTTGTATTTTGGGCAATGCCCTTACGCTGGACATGAGTTTTAAGCACCTCGCGCAGCTTAAGCCAGCCCGCTACAAGCCGTGAAGGCTGCGCCAGAAGAAGATTTTTGAGGTTGTGCTGCAGTACATAGCCACGCAATGCGCTGCGCCATCGCGCGGGCGCTTGCAGTCTCGCCAAAATAAGCGCAGCATCGAGCCATGCTCAGGAGCTCGACCATGATGACCCTACACCACTATGCGCGATCTGCCCTGCGGGCTCTGGCAGTGGGGCTTGCCGCTGCATTATTGGCCACGACCTCCTTGGTAAAAGCCCAAACAGCCACTACGCAGCAGACCATCGACGCAATGGCTCGCGCCAACCAAGCGGTGCTGGGTGTCAAGGTGATCGCAGCAGCCAACGCCCAGTCAGCGCAAACACTGGGTCTGCAACGCATCGGCTCTGGAGTGGTGATCGGTGCTGATGGTTTGGTACTCACCATCGGCTACCTCATGCTGGAGGCCGAGACCATCGAGCTGATTACCCAGGACAAAAAATCCATCCCCGCCCGTGCCGTCGCCTATGATTTGGCTACCGGTTTCGGCCTGATTCGCCCCCTGGTGCCACTGACTGGTGTCCAGCCAGTCGCGTTGGGCAGCGCATTGCAAAGCAACACCGGCGATGCGTTGATGGTGGGCATGGGAGCCCAGCGCATTACCGACACCGATGCCGACGTGAGCATGACGCAACTGATGAGCAAGCGTGCCTTCACTGGCTATTGGGAGTACCACATTGACACGGCCCTTTTTACCAGCCCCGCCATGCCCAACCACTCCGGCGCGCCTTTGTTTAACCAGCGCGGCGAACTGCTGGGCATCGGCAGCCTGTTTGTGGCCGATGTAATGGGCGTGCGCCAGACGCTGACAGCGCGCCAGGCGGGCAATATGTTTGTACCCATCGACTTGCTCAAACCCATCATCGACGAGCTGACGCGCACGGGCAGCAGCAGCCCCTCCAAGCGCCCCTGGATCGGCCTGACCTCCACCGAGCAAGATGGGCGTATCCAGGTAGTGCGGGTTGCCGATGATGGCCCGGCCAAAGCCGCTGGCCTCAAGCCGGGCGATGTGGTGCTGGCGATTGACGATGTCAAAGTAAGTACGCTGGAGGCCTTGTACAAAAAACTCTGGGATCGGGCGGCACCAGAATCCGAAGTCAAGCTCACCGTGTTGCAGGGCGCAGACCAAAAAACCATGGTGTTCAAATCGGTAGACCGCATGACCACTCTACGCAGGCCCGCCGGAATTTGAACAAGGCGACCCGGCCAGGCACATTGCAAGACAAACGGCAAAACCAGCCGCAAATTCCATAGCATCCGCGACATGTGCGACAATACATCCTGTTGACTACACCAGCCTAGCCCAACACCAGCAAATCGCTGGGGCCCATTGCACAAGCTGCCCCGCCTCCTACGGCTAGAGCAGATTTGACCCGCGACAGGCCATTTCTGAACCAGACCGTTTTTAACTGGCTTGCTTAAGATGCATCTTCTTGGCAAGTGACACGGTCACCATGCGCTCCTGTAGCGCTTACAAATGAACTTTGACGAACTTGGCCTGGCACCGGCCCTATTTAAAGCAGTGCAAGAAAAAGGCTACATCACGCCTACCCCCATCCAGCAGCAAGCCATTCCGGCCGTACTCGCCGGGTCTGACCTCCTGGCTGGTGCGCAAACCGGCACCGGTAAGACCGCTGCCTTTGTGTTGCCCATTTTGCACAAGCTGGCCATGAGCCGCAGCACGCCCAACAAGTTTGGCGGCATAGGCATCCGCGCCCTCGTGCTCACGCCAACGCGCGAGCTGGCTGCGCAGGTGGAAGAGTCTGTGCGCGACTACGGCAAACACTTGCAACTCACATCCACTGTGGTGTTTGGTGGCGTAGGTATCAACCCGCAAATCAACAAACTCAAGCGTGGTGTCGATATTTTGGTAGCCACACCGGGCCGCCTGCTCGACCTAGCGGGCCAGGGCATGCTGGACTTGTCTACGGTGCAGATGTTTGTACTGGACGAGGCCGACCGCATGCTGGACATGGGCTTTATCCATGACATCCGCAAGGTGCTGCAAATGGTACCTGCGCAAAAGCAATCGCTGCTGTTCTCGGCTACTTTCAGCGACGAGATTCGCCAGCTAGCGCAAGGTTTGCTGAACAACCCCAAGTCGATCCAGGTCACCCCCAGCAACACCACGGTGCAGCGTATCAGCCAGTCGTGGCATTTGGTGGGCCGGGCTAAAAAGAAGGCCTTGCTGGCACACATTATTCAGGAGCACAACTGGAGCCAGGTGCTGGTGTTTACGCGCACCAAGTTTGGTGCCAATCATGTGGCCGAGTTCTTGGAAAAAAATGGCATCACCGCCATGGCACTGCATGGCAATAAAAGCCAAGGTGCCCGCACGCAAGCGCTGGCAGGCTTTAAAAGCGGCGATATCCGCGCCCTGGTAGCTACGGATATTGCAGCACGCGGCATTGATATTGAAGACCTGCCGCATGTAGTGAACTACGAAATCCCCAACGTCAGTGAAGACTACGTGCACCGCATTGGCCGCACCGGCCGCGCGGGCAAAGAAGGCCAGGCAGTCAACCTGGTGAGCTTGGACGAAGAAGGCTTTTTAGCCGCGATTGAGGCCTTTACCCGCCAGGACATTCCGCGCAAAGACTATGCTGACTTTTTGCCTGATGCCGACGAGCGCGCAGAACCGATTGCCATGGGCCGCCAAACCCTCTGGGGTGGTGCAGGCAAGCCGCCCAGCCGCGACGTGATGGCTGCCGCAGCCAAAGCCGCACGCCGCGAAATGACTGACCGCGTGCGAGAAAAACGCAGTAGCGAAGGTGGTGGTGGTGGACGTGGCCCCTCCGGTAGCGGACGTGGCCCCTCCGGTAGCGGACGTGGCCCCGCAGGGGGGGGTGGTGGACGTGGCCCCGCTGGTCGTGACCGCAACGCAGGCGGCGGACAAGGCCAAGGCTATGGCGGCGTGGAGCGCAACCACAACGCTGGCGGCAATTTCAACAACCCAGGCCCGCGCGGCCCGGCGCATGCCCCGCGCGCACCCTATCCGCAGCAAGACGGTTTTAACCAGGGCGCGCCGCAAGAGCGCTACGCCCAGGCCGCCCCTCAAGGCGGTGGCAATGGCAGCGAGGACGGCGACTTTGCCGACCCCCGCGAGCGCCAACACCTGCAGCGCGATGGCCTGCATTTGCAGTCCCGCGCCTTGAGCGAAGGTCGTCGCAACGGCGGCGGTAACCGCAGCCAAGGCGGCGGCATGGGTGGTGGCGCACAGCCCGACCCCTTGCGCACCAGCATCGATGTGATGGGCAACCGTGGCCGCGGTGGTGGCGGTGGCCGCAGCGGTGGTGGCGCACGTTCTGGCTCAGGTGGTTACGGTGGAGGTGGTGGTGGTGGTGGTGGTGGTGGCCGAAGCGGTGGCTCAGGTGGTCAGCGCTCGGGCGGTGGCTACCGTGGTGGCTACTAGATTGCTTCGATAACAACATCGAGTCGGTCATTCTAAAAGAGTTTGCACGCTTCGGTAGTTTTTACACTCAGATGGTTAGTACGCCCCGACACTTGGGGTGATTAGCTCCGCTCGCCGAATCCCGTGATGACACCGAATGAGACATCCACATCCAGCCCCAGCATGAGACCCCACGTGATGCCCCCGCACGACCCAGCAATGAATTAGAGCTGGGTTACCATGGGGCATCGGAGTCCTTATGCAAACTAATTTTTCATCCCCCGTCACCTCCACCAGCCTGGTGGTCGCTACCGCCAATGTGCTCAACCTGGCCAACCCAGGCCGCGTGTTCTACGCCAACCAGGATGTTTATAACCAGCGCGAGTTTGAACGCAAAATCGACTGGCTGGGCGGGCGCATTGCTACGCTGAATGCTGACATTTTGGCCGTGCAAGAAGTGTGGGACGATGCCGCGCTCAAAGCCGCCGTGCACCACAGCGGCCTGCGCTACGGCAGCGTCATCGTGCCCGGTGCCGAGAATAACGAGACCCACAACGGTGCGGTCAACACGCCGCGCGTGGGCATCGTGACCCGGCTGGAGGTAGACAACATCCAGTCCATCAGTCAGTTCCCCGACAACATGCGCATCCAGGTGCCCGAGCTGGGCGAGTACGCCAAGTTTGAGCGTGCGCCCTTGCTGGCCAGCCTGCGCATGAAGCACGGCCAACGCGTACATGTGCTGACTGCCCACCTCAAAAGCAAACGCCCCAAGTTTTTGCAAGATGTCCAAGGCAACCCCACTGAAGACCGTGACGACGAAAAAACCACCGCCCGCGCCATCCTGCGTAGCCTGATGATTCGCGGTGCCGAGGCCGCAGCCATGCGCTGCATCGTGATCGACGTGCTCAAACGCACCCGCGAGCCGCTGATCGTCTTGGGCGACTTCAACGACAGCCCGCACAGCGTCACCACGCAAATCATTGCCGCCACGGGCGAGGTAGCCTACGACAAAGGCGCGCGCGACACGGCTTTGTTCAACGCCTACGAAGTGCAAGGCGAGATGGCGCTGAAAAAAGACGTGGCCTACAGCCACATCCACCAAGGCAGCCCCGAGGTACTAGACCAAATTTTTGTCAGTGAAGAGTTTTTGTATACCAGCCGCAACAGCATTGGCGATGTGCGCCGCGTGGACTACTTTAACGATCACCTGCAAGAAGGAAAAGACCGCGTGCGGTCTGACCATGGCTTTGTGCGGGCCGTGCTGCGGGTACGGCTGCCGCAAGACAACTGATTTTGGGTATACGTATGCAAATCGACTCTGCGCCACAGCAGCATCCTGCGCCCGAACTGTCGTTGCCGGTCACCGCATCCACAGACCCCTCCCCGCAACCAGACATACCAGCACTATCCCTGCGCGGCTGGTTGGGTTTGGGGCAACGGGCGGCTTTTTTTCGCAGCATTGATATCAGCAACAAACAAATTACGGCCTTCCAGTTTGCGCTGGTGGTGGTGGTGCTGATGCTCGTCGAGCTGGCTTTATCAAGATGGGAGATCGCCGGCCCCGCGAAATTCAACCTCTATTCGTGGCTGGGCCCGTGGATCAGTCTCCCCGTGCTGGCCCTCTTTGTGTGGTGGGTTATCCAACAGGAGCCGCGAGCCCATGCTAGCCCAGTGCAGAGCGATGCGACTGGCCAGCACAGGCCGTCCGTGCATTTAGGTAGCTTTTTAGCCGTCAGTAACGCGGCAACAATTCCGCTGGCATTTGTCAGCGGACTGTTTGCCATTTTTAACGCACGCAGCGCAGATGCTCCGCCTGAGCTTTGGATGCAATGGTTTATTTTTATCGCCTGGTGGGGCCTATTGGCTTGGTTTATTGGCATCACTTACTGGGTGTCCAAGCAATTCCGTCTTCACCAGCGCTCCATTACCTTGATCGTGATAGGCACCACAGCCATTTCACTGGGCGCAAGCTATTTTTTCCAACATCGCCCCTACCAAGCAGATTACTCCGAATCTAAAGAAAAAGCGCCACAGTACATGCAGTTGAGCCAGCAGCTTTTTGAGTATCAATCCGCATTGCTGCAAAACCATCTTGCAAAAATTTCCAGCCAGCGCGATGGCACACGCGAGCTGTACGCCGTGGTCTTTGCACCCTATGCCTCTGAAAACGTGTTCTTGAATGAAGCCAGGATGGTCTCTTCGGTGTTGAATGAGCACTTTGACACCCAAGAACGGCTGGTACAACTGGTTAACCACACCAACACCACCGCTACGTTGGCGTGGGCTACGCCATTAAATCTGGAGCGCACCATCAACGCCCTGGCCCAAAAGATGGACAAGAACGAGGACATCTTGTTGCTCTACCTCACCTCGCACGGAGCCAACGACTTTAAGCTAGCCGCCAGCCACTGGCCTTTGGATGTACCCACATTGACACCCACGATGCTCGCCAAAATGTTGGACGATGCTGGTATTCGCCATCGCGTGGTGATCATTTCGGCCTGTTATGCAGGCGGGTGGTTGCCTCCGCTCAGCAACGACTACAGTTTGGTGATGTCGGCTGCCGACGCAACGCACACCTCGTACGGCTGTGGGCATAAATCAGAGTTGACCTATTTTGGTCGAGCGCTTTTTGATGAGCAACTGCGCAGCACGCATTCGTTTGACGAGGCTTTTCAAAAAGCCATGCCGATCATCAAGCAGCGAGAGAATGACGCTGGCAAGACCGACGGCTTCTCCAACCCCCAGATAAGTATGGGGTCGAAAATGAAAACCGCACTAGATGAGCTGGCTTTGCGCCTGCAAACTTCGGTCAAGTAATCCAGCCGTTTCTCTGCGTACAACGCCTGCGCTGCGGCTATCGTTCAAGCCCGCCTCAAACTGTGGTTCTTGAGCGGCAAATCACGAATACGCTTGCCAGTAGCAGCAAAAATGGCGTTGTAGGTGTTGGAGTTGTCTTGCTCCAGGTTGACCCCGCGCCAAAAGCCCACCGGCACATTCGGGTTGCGAATGGCATGCTCGATCAGCAGGTTGAGAATGGTGTAGGTGAACTGTGCCTCGGGGCTGGGCGGGTTCAGCCCCTGGAAGG
>JAYVJV010000128.1:0-7165 GCA_043769005.1 Polaromonas sp.
TTCGCGGCTTTTGAGGTAGTTGGCCATCACGCGCTGCCAGCGCAGCTTGCTGTCTTTGGCCACCGCCGCGTAGCCGTAGCCGGGCAGGTCGGCCAGCACCGCGTCTTGCGCGCCTTGGCGGCCAATGGCAAACAGGTTGATGTGCTGGGTGCGCCCCGGCGTTTTGGACGCATAGGCCAATTGTTTTTGCTGCGCCAGCATGTTGATGCAGGTGGATTTGCCGGCGTTGGAGCGGCCTACAAAGGCAAACTCGGGGATGTCCAGTGCGGGCAGGTGGTGCAACTGGGCGGCGGTGGTGAGAAAGCGGGTGGTATGCAGCCAGGCCATGGCCTCTTTGGCCGGTTCGGTGGGGGCCGCGGGCTTGGCGTAGTCGGGTGCGCTGCGGGTGAGGGCGCTGGCTTTGCCCTGCTGGGCTTGGGCCACCGTGGTGCGGGCCTTGCTGCGCGGGCCCGGGTTATTGGATTTTTTGGACGGTGTAGAGGGCATGGGCACGGGGCGCTTGGCAGCGCAAAGACAGGGCCAAAAGGGCCGGGGAAGGGATTTCCCGCATGAAGCATTGTAAAATCAATCAGTTTTGTATTCCAGATATTCTTCAAACCACGTTTTTGCCATGAAATTCATCGCCAGTTTTCTGCTTGCCGCCTGTATGGTCGCCCCCGTGTTCGCCGCTGATGCTGCCAAGCCAGAAGCAGCCAAAATGGTCAAGCCTGATTTGGCCAAGGGTTCCGAGAAATATGCCGCTGTCTGCGTGGCCTGCCACGGTGCAGACGGTAACTCGGGCGCGGTCGAAAACCCCAAACTGGCCGGCCAGCACCCCGAGTACCTGGTGAAACAGTTACAAGAGTTCAAGTCTGGCAAGCGTAAAAACGCAATTATGCAAGGCTTTGCCACCATGCTGACTGACGACGATATGCGTAATATTTCTTACTGGGCGGCAGACCAAAAAGCCAAGCCCGGCTTTGCCAAAGACAAGGAGCTGGTCGCACTGGGCGAGCGTATTTACAAGGGTGGCATTGCCGACCGCCAAGTGGCCGCCTGCGCAGGCTGCCATAGCCCGACGGGCGCAGGCATTCCGTCCCAGTACCCGCGCCTGGCCGGCCAACATGCCGACTACGTGGCCGCTTCTCTGCGCGGCTACCGCGACGGTGTGCGTAACAACAACCTGCAAATGACACAAAACGCCGCCAAAATGAACGACCGCGAGATCAAAGCCGTGGCCGACTACATTGCCGGGCTACGTTAATTTGAACTTCACCAGGGTGCTTGACCCTAAGCTAGGCGGGCTTTCCCAGTGAAGCCCGCCTTTTTTCTTATAGGCAAGTGACAATACTCCACACGACACTACCCAAGGCACCCATTTCACGATGTCTGTTTCTACCCACGGCTGGCGGCTGAAAACCCCGTCCCTCGCATTGCGCGCGGCGGTGGAGTTGCTGTCGTCCATGCGTTTTTCCATTTCGCTGCTGACGGTCATTTGCATTGCTTCCATCATTGGCACCGTGCTCAAGCAGGCCGAGCCTTTGAACAATTACGTCAACCAGTTTGGCCCGTTTTGGGCCGATGTGTTCAATACCCTCAGCCTGCCCACGGTCTACAGTGCCTGGTGGTTTTTGCTGATTTTGGCCTTTTTGGTTTTAAGCACCAGCCTGTGCATTGCCCGCAATGCCCCCAAAATCATCACCGATTTAAATGTCTACAAAGAGGGCATGCGCGAGCAAAGCCTCAAAGCTTTTGGTCACCGGGCTGAGGCTGCGCTGGGCGAGAGCGCACAGGCCGTCTCACAGCGCATTGGGGCCACTTTGGCCGCATCGGGCTGGAAGGTCAAGCTACAAACCCGCCATGACGATGCTGGTGCATTGCGCGGCTATATGCTGGCGGCCAAGGCGGGTTCTGCCAACAAGCTGGGCTATATCGCCGCGCACAGTGCCATCGTGCTGGTGTGTGTGGGCGGTTTGCTCGATGGCGACTTGTTTATCCGCATGCAGCAGTGGTTTAACGGTAAATCTATTTACGCAGGCGGCGGCATGATTGCCGACATCGCGCCGCAACATCGCCTGGGCTCCTCCAACCTGGCCTTTCGCGGCAACCTGCTGGTCAGCGAAGGGGCGGCATCGTCTACCGCCATTCTCAACCGCCCGGGCGGCGTGCTGATCCAGGACCTGCCGTTTTCGATTGAGCTGAAAAAATTTATCGTTGAGCATTATTCCACTGGTATGCCCAAGCTGTTTGCCAGCGACATCGTGATTACCGACAAAGCCACGGGCGAAAAAATCCCCGCCCGCGTGGAGGTCAACCACCCGGTCACGCACCGGGGCATTGAGATTTACCAAAGCAGCTTTGACGACGGCGGCTCCAGTGTGAAGCTGCAAGCCCTACCGCTGACCGCCGCTGCCAAACCTTTTGAAGTAGAGGGTGTGGTGGGTGGCCAAACCAACCTGACCAATGGCAACGACAAGATGACGCTGGAGTTTGCAGCGCTGCGGGTATTTAACATTGAAAACTTTGGCCAGGGCGCAGGCTCTGGGGTGGATGTGCGCAAGGTGGATCTGCGCGACTCATTCGACAAAACCATGGGCGCGGCCAACAAGGTCAAAGAAAACAAAGCGCTGCGCAATGTGGGCCCCAGCATCACCTACAAGCTGCGCGATGCCGCAGGCCAGGCCAAAGAGTTTCATAACTACATGCTGCCCGTGGTGATGGAACAGGACGACAAGGGCGAGGGCCTGCCCCTGTACCTGCTGGGTATGCGCGAGTCGCCAAATCTGCCCTTTAGCTACCTGCGCGTGCCTGCCGACCCCGAGGGCACGATGGACGGCTTTATGCGCATGCGTGTGGCGCTGGCCGACCCGGCGCAGCGCCTGCTGGCGGTGCAGCGCTATGTGGCCAAGGCGGTGGATGCCAGCAAGCCCGAGATGGCGCAGCAGCTCACTCTGTCGGCCTCGCGCGCGCTGTCGCTGTATGCCGGGGCCGAGAAGATCAAAGACAAGCCCGTCGCTGGCCTGCAAGCCGTGGCCGACTTTATGGAAGCCAGCGTGCCCGAGGCCGAACGCGAGCGTGCGGGCGATGTGCTGGTACGTATCTTGAACGGTGCTTTGTTCGAGTTGGCGCAACTCACCCGCGAACAGGCGGGCCTGAAACCGCTGGAGCCGAACGACAAAACCCAGGCCTTTATGGCGCAGGCCGTGCTGTCACTGAGCGATGCCTTTGCCTACCCAGCCCCCATGGCCTTTGTGCTGAAAGACTTTACCCAGGTGCAAGCTAGCGTCTTCCAGGTGGCGCGTGCGCCGGGCAAGCTGGTGGTGTACGCGGGTTGCCTGTTTCTCATCATCGGTGTATTTGCTATGCTCTATGTGCGCGAGCGCAGGCTGTGGGTGTGGGTCACGCCGCAGGGCGAGGGCGCCAGCGCCAGCATGGCACTGTCGACCAACCGCAAGACCATGGATGGTGACAAGGAGTTTGAGCATTTGAAATTCAAGCTCATTGGCATACCGATAGCATCTGCTGCCGCTGCCGTCACATAGAATTTACGTTGTAATTTATTTAGACCGAAGGCCTTGCCATGAATACCGCCACCGTGACCTTGCACGAAGGTTATTTTGCCCGCCGCAGCTCGACGGACTGGGGCTTTGCCGCGCTCTTGGTGGCGGCAGCGGCCTTTGTGTTTGCGCGCTACAACGCCTCGCTGGATGGGTATGAAAAATTCATCATGGCGGGCCTGGTGCCCTCGGGCATTTGGCTGGCCTGGTTTTGGCGGCCACTTCGCAACCTGATGCTGGTGGTGACGGTGTTTTCGCTGCTGGGCATTTATCTCTACCACGGCGAGCTGGCCAGTGCAGAAAAAGTCTTTGGTCTGAAATATTTTCTCTCCAGCCAGTCGGCCATCATGTGGATGAGCATGCTGTTTTTTATGAGCACGATTTTTTACTGGATCGGCGTGTTCTCCACCAGCCAGCGCGATGTGATGCAGAGCATCGCCTCCAAAATGGCCTGGGTCGCGGTGGGTCTGGCCTTGATCGGCACCATGGTGCGCTGGTACGAAAGCTATCTGCTGGGCTCCGATGTGGGCCACATTCCGGTGAGCAATCTGTACGAAGTGTTTGTGCTGTTTTGCTGGATGACGGCGGCGTTTTATCTGTATTTTGAAGCCCAGTACCAAACCAAATCGCTGGGCCCCTTCGTCATGCTGGTGGTTAGCGCGGCGGTCGGCTTTTTGCTGTGGTACGCGCTGGTGCGCGGCGCGCATGAAATCCAGCCCCTGGTGCCCGCCCTGAAAAGCTGGTGGATGAAGCTGCATGTGCCCGCCAACTTTATTGGCTACGGCACGTTTGCCCTGGCGGCCATGGTGGCCTTTGCCTACCTCATCAAGCAGCAGGCCACTGAGACCAAGTGGTACAAACTGACCCCGCTGTGGCTACTGGGCATTGTGCTGTGCTTTGAGCCGATTGTGTTTCGCAAGTCGCCCACGGCGGCGGGGGGCAGCAGCTACTGGCTGATCTATTTGGGTATTGCGGCGCTCATCATGGCGGGCATCTTACTCGGGCGTAAACGCATTGCCGATAGCCTGCCCAGCTATGAAATTTTAGATGACGTGATGTACAAATCCATCGCCGTAGGCTTTGCCTTCTTCACCATCGCCACGGTGCTAGGCGCGTTGTGGGCAGCCGAGGCCTGGGGCGGATACTGGAGCTGGGATCCCAAAGAAACCTGGGCCCTCATCGTCTGGCTCAACTACGCCGCCTGGCTACACATGCGCCTGATGAAAGGCCTGCGCGGCACCATAGCAGCCTGGTGGGCGCTGGTGGGGCTGGCGGTGACGACGTTTGCATTTTTAGGCGTGAATATGTTTTTGAGCGGGCTGCATAGTTACGGGACTTTGTAGTTTTGTAGTGCTGCAACTGGGGGAGGGGATTTTTTGAATGCAGAGGGCGCGAAGGTTTCGCAGAGAGCGCAGAAGAAGACAGAGAAAAAAGAAGACAAAATTAAAATCTTACATACCGATGGATACTTGAAATAACGGACGCGTCAGATTTTGGTTTTATTTTGGTATTTCTTTTTTGCGCCCTTTGCGAAACCTTCGCGCCCTCTGCGTTCAAAAATCCCCGCTCCCTCTCCCGTTCCCACCTCAGCCCAGCCCAGCCCAGCCAGAACTGTAAGAACCCCTAGTCAAGCGCGACAGACAACCATGCCCTTAAGGAGTGCAAGTTATGTTGATCCAGACCTTCAAAGACGGTTTTAACCACCGCGTCCCCAGCGAGATTACCCCGTTGGCGGCCTACCAAGGTCGCCGCGACATGCTCAAGCTGTTGGCTACCGGCGCAGCAGGTAGCGCGCTGGCAAGCTGGGCGGCGCGCGATGCGTGGGCGATGGCCGGGGGTGGCAAATTGCCTGCGTTGGCAGGTGCCAAGTCGGCCATAGCAGGCGCCATGACGGTAGAGAAAATCACCGACTACAAAGACGCTTCCACCTACAACAACTACTACGAGTTCGGCACCGATAAATCCGACCCCGCCAAGTACGCGCACACCTTGCAAACCAAGCCCTGGACGGTGGAGATCGAGGGCCTGGTCAAAAAGCCCGCCAAGTACACGCTGGAAGACCTCATCAAACTCAGCGCGCAGGAAGAGCGCATCTACCGCCTGCGCTGCGTCGAAGGCTGGTCGATGGTGATCCCCTGGGTGGGCTATTCAATGAGCGAGTTGATCAAAAAAGTCGAACCCACAGGCGATGCCAAGTACGTGGAGTTTTATACCCAGGCCGATAAAAAAACCATGCCCGGCCTCGGTGGTCGCTCACTCGACTGGCCCTACATGGAGGCCCTGCGCATGGATGAGGCGATGCACCCGCTAGCGCTGCTCTCTTTCGGCATGTATGGCGAGGTACTGCCCAACCAGAACGGCGCGCCGGTGCGCATGGTGTTGCCCTGGAAGTACGGCTTTAAAAGCGGCAAGTCGATTGTCAAAATCCGCTTCACCGACAAAGAGCCCAAAACTGCCTGGAACAAAGCCGCACCGCAGGAGTATGGTTTTTACAGCAACGTCAACCCCACGGTAGACCACCCACGCTGGAGCCAGGCCACCGAGCGGCGCATCGGCGAAGAGGGCGGCGTGTTTGCCAAGAAGCGCAAAACCTTGATGTTCAACGGCTACGAAGCGCAGGTGGCCTCGCTGTACGCGGGCATGGACTTGAAGAAGTTTTACTGAGCATGGCGGCCTTGCCACCCAGCGCCAAATCTGCGCCTTCGGGTCTGGCTGGGCTGCGCCCGCTGCTACTGCGCCCCACTGCGAAAGCCGTGTTGTTTGTACTCTGCATGCTGCCGTTTGCCTGGCTGCTGTACGGCGCGTTCACCAACAACCTGGGTGCCAACCCCACCGAGTACCTCACCCGCGCCACGGGCGACTGGACACTGCGGTTCTTGTGCCTGACCTTAGCCGTCACGCCCTTGCGCACCATCACCGTCACGCCCCAGCTCGCCCGCTTTCGCCGCATGCTGGGTTTGTTTGTGTACTTCTACGCCGTGCTGCACCTGCTGTGCTATGTGTGGTTTGACATGGAGTTTGTGCTGAACGACATCTTGAACGACATCCCCAAGCGCACGTTTATCTTGGTCGGTTTCGCCGCATTTTTACTTCTCACCCCCATGGCCGCCACGTCGTTTAACCGCGCCATCAAGACCATGGGTGCCAAACGCTGGCAGACCCTGCACAAAGCGGTGTACTTGGTCGCCGTGCTGGCGGTGTTGCATTTTTTCTGGATGCGGGCGGGTAAGAATGACTTTGCCGAAGTGTTTGTCTACGCCGCTATTTTGGCAACCCTGCTGGGTTGGCGGGTAGTGCAATATGCGAAGAAAATACGGCTGTAAACCAATAAAATAGTGCGTAAGCAGCTACGAAAACGATAGCGTATCCGGCTGTTGATTTTCGTGCAGAAACTTCGCGGTTTCGCGGCAAAGCCTGTGCCATGGCCATGCGCCCCAGGACTGCGGGCCTTCGGCAAGCATCTGCAGTACTCAGAATGGGGGAAATTTAGAAACTCGCCTTTCGGCTCAAACATCTAAATTTCTGATCCCCATTCTTCCAATGGGATGGACACCCCCACCTTCACAAACAGCTGATTAGCTGTCAAAGTGAAAGTTCCATCAACCACTTAGGAAAGCAGGAGCATCCAC
>JAYVJV010000129.1:0-18337 GCA_043769005.1 Polaromonas sp.
AGGTGGTACCTGATACGGCCATCTCGATTACATTGAAAGGAAAAGCACCATGCGCCACGGACAAGGACTTCGTAAACTCAACCGCACCAGCGAGCACCGCCTCGCTATGCTGCGTAATATGATGAACTCGCTGATTCAGCACGAGGCCATCAAAACCACGCTACCCAAAGCCAAAGAGCTGCGCCGCGTCGTCGAACCGATGATCACGCTGGCCAAAGAGCCAACGCTGGCCAATAAGCGCCTGGCTTTTAACCGCCTGCGCGACCGCGACATGGTGGTCAAGCTGTTTGCCGAGCTGGGCCCACGCTACAAAGCGCGTCCCGGTGGCTATACCCGCATTCTGAAAATGGGTTTCCGTGTGGGTGACAACGCTCCCATGGCCTATGTGGAGCTGGTTGATCGCCCAGAGGTGCCCGCTACGGAACCTGTAGCAGCGTAAAGTTATTTCTTGCTACATCTGGCGCAGCTAGGTGATAGCGAGTACAATAGATATCATGACGCGGAGTGGAGCAGCCTGGTAGCTCGTTGGGCTCATAACCCAAAGGTCGTTAGTTCAAATCTAGCCTCCGCAACCAATACAAAAAGCCAACCTTCGGGTTGGCTTTTTTTTTGGACAAAGCGCGCACTAGCCTGCAAGTGGTTCGCCCAGTTGCCATGTTTTTCTCCATAATCACACCATGCGCAAATCCAAGCTCCAATCCGTCACCGTAGGCGGCAGTGCAGACGATATCGAAGCCGCCTTCTACGAGGCCCTGCAATCGGGCGACATAGACAAACTCATGGCCTGCTGGGCCGACGAGGACGAGATTGTTTGCGTGCACCCCGGTGGCCCACGCGTAGTGGGTGCAGGTGCTATCCGTTCGGCATTTGACGGCATGTTTGCCAACGGGACGATCAAAGCTACGCCCCAAAGGGTACGCAAGATCGAGTCATTGGCCAGTGCAGTGCACAACGTGCTGGAAAAAATCGAAGTCATGACCCCCGAAGGCCCACGCGAAGCCTATGTGATTGCCACCAACGTGTACCACAAGACGGCCCAGGGCTGGCGTATGGTGGCCCACCACGCCAGTCCCGGCACGCCGCGAGAGATGCAAGAGCTATCTGATGCGCCCGTGCTTTTGCATTGAATCAATAGTCCAATAAGCGTATTATCTAATAGAATCAAGCGTGAAAAGCTATAATATGTATAGCATATGAGTAGCACTTTAAATTATCATGCGCCCTGCTGGCTCCCTGGTGGTCAGGCGCAGACGATTTGGCCTGCTCTGTTTTCGCGCCGCTTTTTCGGCCCCTTGCCCCGCTTTCGGCGCGAACGCTGGACTGCACCGGATGGCGACTTTATCGACGTAGACTTTGCGCTGCATCCCCTGCCCGCCAGGCTGCCAGACGGCGCCCCGCTGCTGGTGCTGTTCCATGGCCTGGAAGGCTCCTCCGCGAGTCACTATGCCCAGGCCTTTGCCGACTGGGCGCAAGAGCGGCGCGTGGCCTACGCGGTGCCGCATTTTCGCGGGTGCAGTGGCGAGATCAACCGTGCCCCGCGTGCCTATCATTCGGGCGATTTCGAAGAGGTGGGCTGGATCTTGCAGCGCATGCGCGCAGACCATCCGCAAAGGCCAATCATAGTGGTAGGCATCTCCCTGGGCGGGAACGCCTTGCTGCGCTGGGCGCAGGAGATGGGCGGGGCGGCTTCTGGCCTGGTCAGTGCAGTCGCCTCGGTCTGCTCACCCATCGACCTGATGGCCTCGGGCCTGGCGATTGGGCGTGGTTTTAACCGCCTGGTCTATACCCGCATGTTTTTGCGCAGCATGAAGCCCAGGGCCCTGGCGCGCTTGGCCTTGCACCCGGGCCTGTTTAACCGCGACAAGCTGCTGGCCGCGCGTGACTTGTACGAGTTTGACAACCTGTTTACGGCCCCACTGCACGGCTTTAAAAATACCGACGACTACTGGACCCGCGCCTCAGCCAAGCCCCATCTGGCACGCCTGCGCATCCCGGCGCTGGTACTCAACACCTTAAACGACGGCTTTGTACCCGCCAGCAGCTTGCCTGGGCAGCATGAGGTGGGCCGCTACGTCACCCTTTGGCAGCCCCGCCATGGCGGGCATGTGGGCTTTCCTGCTGGCAAGCCGCCTGGACATGTGCGCGCTCTGCCGAATGCAGTGGGCGACTGGTTGCTGGGGCAAGCATTGTCTATTCGTTAGTGCTTACTTCTAAATGGTTGGCCATAAATCAACATAATCGCCGTATGGATGACCTCGTTCTCAAGGCTATGGCCAAGTGGCCCAATGTGCCGCATTGCTACGGCTGGTTGGGCCTTGACGCGCGCGGTCAATGGTGGATGCGTGATGACCGTAGCCAGGTGCTAGGCAGTTTCAGCAGCGCTGTGCCCGGTGCCAAAGGCTCGCTTTTGCAGCATGAGAAGCTGATCGACTTCATCCAGCGCAACTACGCCAGCGACCCGCAGGGTCAGTGGTTTTTTCAAAACGGTCCCCAGCGGGTGTATGTCGAGCTGCAAGCCACGCCCTATGTGTGGCGGGTGCAAAACGATGGGAGCCTGTGCGCCCATACCGGCCAGGCCGTGCGGGCCCAGCGTTGTGTGGTGGACGAGCATGGCCGCCTCTACATGGAGACCGATGCAGGCTTTGGCCTGGTGCACACCAATGACATGGGTTTGGCGGCTGATGCGGTGGAGCAGGGCCTGTGGGTGCCACAGCAGCAGTTGGCGCATGACTTGCCAATTCGCTACGGCTATGTGCGCAGCCCGCAGACGTTGCACAGCGGGCCAGCAGCATTGAGCATACCGCCATAGCTGGTTTTCAATCTGAAATCACTATGATTTAAATAGCTGCTAGCGCATTATTTATAGGGTCTACAGGCTAAATAGGCAATAAAAAAACCGCCTGCGCGGCGGTTTTAGCAGTGCAGTGCAGAGTTACTTGCTGGCCACGGCTGCCGAAGCTGCTGGCAAGGCCGGTGTGGCCACTGCACCCGCCGCTGTACGCTCAGGCACGGCAAATTTAGCACCCGCAGATGCCGTCATGTACACCACGGCACGGCCAATCTCTACATCCTCAAAGTCGCCGCCACCCTGGGCTGCCATCGCGCCCTTGCCTTTGAGGGCCGAGCTCAGCAAAGCATCGTAGCCAGTGGCAATCCGCAGGCCCCAGGCGGCTGCATCGCCCAACTTAGGCGCGTTGGCCACGCCTGCTGTGTGGCAGGCTGCGCACTGCGCCTTGTAAACCTCTTCGCCTGCCTTCAGGGGGCGGTTGGCATCTTTGATCTCCACTGCGCCCACTTTCTGAATACGCGCCTTCACGCCCCGCTCCAAATCCAGGCTACTCACGCCGCCCAGGCCCACGCTCTTTTTGTCCGCCGCCTGCGCCACAATACTGGGCAGATCGCTTGCAGGCTTGGCGGTTGAGGTGACAAGGTACACCAGCGCAATGATGATCAGCACCGGCGCAATAAAAGAAAACAACACCAGCACCAGCAATTGCTTGGGCGTTTTAATCGGGCCTTCGTGGTGGTCGTTGTGGTCAGAGCTGCTCATGGTGGTCTCAGGGTTTGCGGGGGAAGAGGTCAAAACTACCCATAATTATAGCCGCGTGACCCGTGCAAACCCTTGGCCTGTGCATAGCGCACTACAATCGGTACTCTCAGTGCGGCTGTAGCTCAGTGGATAGAGTATTGGCCTCCGAAGCCAAGGGTCGTGGGTTCGATCCCCGCCAGCCGCACCAACGCCCATCCTCCCCCACAGTTCACAAGCTGGGGAAAGCCCTTGGTGGTTAGCAGGCCTGTGAGCCTCAGAATCATTTGAAGGAGCGTGTGCAGCGGTTTGCCGCAACCCACGCAATGTTCGATTCACCCCTAAGGAGCCCACGCCATGTCTGTAGCCACACAACGCCTATGCTTGAAAGCCTCTCGTTTTGTACCCTGCGCGCTCATGGCGGTGGCACTGCTGGCGCCTGGCGTGCAAGCGCAAACCAGCGTCTGGCCGACCAAACCCGTCAAGATTGTGGTGAGCTTCCCTCCCGGTGGCGCACCCGATACCTTGGCGCGGGTGCTGGCTGACAAATGGGGACAGACGCTGGGGCAAACCTTTACGGTAGACAACAAGCCCGGTGCGGGCGGCAATATCGGGGCTGACTTTGTGGCCAAAAGTGCGGGTGATGGCAATACTTTGTTGATATCTACCGTAGGCACCCACGCCATCAACCCGGCCTTGTATAAGATGCCTTATGACCACATCAAAGATTTCACGCCCGTGAGCTTTCTGGCTGGGACACCTAATTTATTGGTGGTGAATAAGGACGTACCCGCCAAAACCGTGAAAGAGCTGATTGCTCTGGCTGGCAAAACACCGCTGACCTTTGGTTCATCGGGCAGCGGAACGTCGATCCATCTGTCGGGCGAGTTGTTCAACACGCTGGCGGGTGTGAAGATGCAGCATATTCCGTACAAAGGCCGCGCCCAGGCCGTGCCTGATCTGCTGGGCGGACGCATCAGCATGATCTTTGACAACATGCCCTCGGCGCTGCCCTTGGTCAAGTCGGGTGATGTGCGCGCCATCGCGGTGACCAGTGCTGTGCGCTCCCCGGCTGCACCCCAGATCCCCACGATGGCAGAGGCGGGCTTGCCTGGCTATGAGGCATCGTCCTGGTTTGCCCTGATGGCCCCTGCGGGTGTGCCCAAAGATGTGCAGGCGCGTATCAACGCCGAAACCATTCGCGTGATGAACCTGCCCGATGTACGCGAGAAGCTGAGCGCACTTGGGCTGGACGTTGCGCCAGGTAGCCCCGAGGCATTGCAAACGCTGGTGCAAACCGAAACCACCAAATGGGCCAAGGTGGTGAAAGAGTCTGGTGCCAAGCTCGATTGATCTGGATCGAACACCATGCAGTCAAACCCCATCACGCATGCGTACTGCGTCGCTCTCGACCAAGCTGATGCATTAGCCCACTGTCGTGCGCGCTTTGAACTGCCTGACGGCATTATTTATCTGGATGGCAATTCATTAGGGGCCTTGCCAAGCTCGGTGCAACCGCGCATGGCACAGGCTATTGGGCAGGAATGGGGTGTGGGGCTGATCCGCTCGTGGAACGATGCGCACTGGTACTCGGCACCCCAGCGTGTGGGCGCGCGAATTGCGCAATTGGTGGGTGCATCGGCGGGGGAAGTTATAGCCGCCGATTCAATCTCGGTCAACCTGTTCAAAGTATTGGTCGCTGCGCTACGCATGCGTCCGGGGCGGCAGAAGATTCTTGGCGAGCAGGGTAATTTTCCGACAGATAGCTATATCGCCAGTGGCGTGGCAGAGCTGATGCATGCGCAGTACGTAGCCACGGAGCCAGACAAACTCCTGGATGCCATTGACGACAGCATCGCTGTGGTGTCGCTGACGCATGTCAACTATAAATCAGGCCGTATTCACGATATGGCCGGTATCACCCGGCGCGCCCATGCGGTAGGTGCTTTGGTGGTGTGGGATTTGGCCCATACAGCCGGTGCCATGCCCTGTGCGTTAAACGCCTGTCACGTTGACTTTGCGGTGGGTTGTGGCTACAAATATCTCAATGGCGGTCCAGGCGCGCCGGCCTTCGTCTATGCCGCGCAGCAACACCATGCCGCCCTGGATCAACCCTTGAAAGGCTGGTTTGGACATGCCAACCCCTTTGCCTTTGCCGACAGCTATGTGCCAGCGTCCGGTATGAACCGCATGCTCGTGGGCACCACCTCGCAGCTGGGCATGATTGCATTGGAAGCCGCGCTCGAAGCATTTGAGGGGGTCGACATGCAGGCGCTGCGCCGCAAAAGCGAGGCGCTGACAGAGTTGTTCATTAGTTTGGTCGACCAAAGGTTGACGGGCTTTGGCTTGGCAACGCCGCGCGAGGTGGCGCAACGCGGGAGCCAGGTCGCGCTCACGCATCCACAGGGCTATGCCATCATGCAAGCGCTGATTGCACGCGCAGTGATAGGTGACTATCGTGCGCCTGATGTGCTGCGCTTTGGTTTTGCCCCGCTGTATGTGAGCTTTGAGGATGTCTGGAATGCTGTCGCGCAACTCAAAAATGTGATGGACACACAGGCCTGGAGCGCGCCTGCCTTCCAACAAGCCAAGACGGTCACTTGATGCCCGTGATGCAACGGCCTGGCCATCAAGCATGGCAACAGATGCAGCTACAGGAGCGTGAGCGCGCCTATTCGCCCAGTTCCTGTATCGGTGGTCATTATTTGCCCTTCATCCAGGCTTACCAAACCCGCAGCCAGGAGGCGCATGCCCAGTGTCTGGCGCAAGGGGCTCGTTGGTCCACCCACTCCTATGGCCAATGCATCACGCAGCGCTGGCTGCTGTGCATGCCGCCGCTTCAAAACGCAGCGAGACAGCCTGGGCCGGTGGGATTGTTGGTGTATATCCATGGCGGGTATTGGCAGGAGCTGTCTGCGCAAGACTCTTTATTCCCGGCTGCTGCGTGTATCGAACGCGGCTTGGCGTTTGCTGCCTTGGACTACACACTGGCACCCCAGGCCACGGTCGCCGACATCATCGCTCAATGCCGTAGCGCCCTGACCTGGCTATTTCGCCATGCGGCGGCCCTGGGTGTGGATGCTCAGCGCATCGTCGTTGCAGGCAGCTCCGCCGGAGCGCACTTGTCCGCCATGGTTGCTTTGCCTGGCGCATTGCCAGACGGTCATGGCGGTATGTTTGCCCTTCATGCGGCGGTATTGGTGTCTGGCATTTATGAGCTGGAGCCGCTGGTGGGCACTTCGATCAACACCGCCCTGGGCTTAAACCCACAGAGTGCACAACAAGCCAGCCCGCTGCGAGCGCCACTCAGGGGTTTCCCGCGAACACAGGTGTGCTATGGAGCCGTTGAGACGTACGAGTTCAAACGCCAAAGCCAGGAGTTCTCACAGGCGCTGACCGCTGCAGGCGCGCAGTGCGAAATGTTTGAAGTGCAGCAGCGCAATCACTTTGATGTGATTTTGGATTTGGTTGATCCATCCACCCGTTTGGCGGCCACGACATGGGCTTTGTTTGGGCAAGACTGTTCCGTTTTGAGGCAGGGTTAAAGCCGATGCTGAAAATGTATGAGGAAAACTCTGGCCGCAGCGTGACGGGTGCCAGATTATGGCCTCTCTGATGCACGGGTGCATAGTCCCACAATGTACTCGCAAAATAATTTTTGATGCCCGATAGCGACATCATCGGGCTACCCGTCATCTGCTCGCGGTTGTTTCGCTTCAGTTCGTTTTATGTGAAAAAAAAGCGGCATCAAAAGCGTGAAAGACCTGGCGGGCAAAAAATTGGCTCCCTCGCGTGGACTCGCTCCGCCGCCGTGTATATGCGCGGCTGGCTAAAAACGGTTGTGTTGTGCTATGCAAGGGCTTCTTGTGCGCTGAAAAGAAACAATAGCAGCAAATGGCTATTTGACATGCGCCAAATAATGCGCCAAATCCGCAATGTCGTTGTCTTTCATGCCCAGCACAGCGGCCGTCATATTGGTGTCGCGCCCGGTGCTGTTGCCGTCTCTAAACTGTTTGATCGACTGCACTAGAAATTCTTCGTGCTGGCCCGCCAGCCGGGGGATTTGGTTTTGGCCTGCGTAGTTGGGCAAATGGCAGGTGCCACAGAGCATCTTTTTGGAGAGGTCTTGCCCGCGCAAATAGGTCGCATTGTTGACTGCGGCGGTGGTGGCTTTGGCAGCTGGTTGTGCTGCAAAATAATTGGCCAGCATTATGAATTCTTCGTCGGTAATTTTGTCGAGCAGACCCTTCATTTGCGGCACCTCGCGGATGCCTTCGCGAATGAGCACGAGCTGGTTTTCAATAAAGGTTTTGGGCTGCCCGGCCAGAGACGAGATGCTGGAAATTTGCGAGTTACCTTGCGCGCCGTGGCAGGCTGCGCACAGGGCGAGCTGCCCGGGGTTGGGCTGGGCCTTGGTCTGCACGACGTTTTGGGTGGGGGTTTGGGCTTGCGCGGTGCCTATACAAAAAAGCAGGGCCACTGCTACCAGTGCCCTGCTTTTTTGGGTTGCGCCACTGAAAGTAGCGACCATACCTTAGCGCCCGTAGGTGATGCGGTAGATCGCGCCCATCTGCTCGTCACTGACCAGCATGGAGCCATCGGGCAGTTGCAGCAGGTAGGCTGGACGGCCCGAGAAGCTTTGATCCTGCGGGTTGAGGAAGCCGGTGAGAAATGGAGTCATCTTGGCGTTTCTGCCGTCAGGATCGGACTTGACCATCACCACGTCGTAGCCGGTTTTACTGCTGCGGTTCCATGAGCCTTTGCGGGCGACGAAGGCAGCGTTTTTGTACTCGGCAGGGAACATATTACCCGTGTAGAAATGGATACCCATCACAGCGGTGTGCCCGCCCATCGGCAGCACAACGGGCGTTACGCCTGCACAGGGGTTGGCCTTTTTGATGTCGGGGTCTGGCAGGTTACCCACATGGCAGTACGGGAAGCCGAAGTTCTGGCCCACAGCGCCCAGACGGTTCAACCCATCTTCTGGCAAGTCATCGGTAATCCAGTCGCGGCTATGGTTGGTAAACCACAGCTCTTTGGTGACGGGGTGCCAGTCAAAGCCCACGGTGTTACGCACCCCGGTGGCAATCACTTCCATGCCGGAGCCATCGGGGTTATAGCGGCGAATCTGCGCGTATTCCTGGGAGGGCAGCTCGCAAATGTTACACGGTGCGCCGAAGGGCACGTAGATTTTTCCGTCCGGGCCAAAGCGCAGGTACTTCCAGTTGTGGTGCTTTTCCTTGGGTAGCTTGAATACAGCGGTCATGTCTACGGGCTGCACATTGGGGTTGCTTTCAATGCCGTCGTAGCGCAGTACTTTGTCGACCGACATCACATACAAATTGCCTTTGTGCATAGCAGTGGCGGGTTGGTCCAGCTTGTCTACCAGCACGCGGCTGGTGCGCTGGCGACCGTTGTCGGTGATCTCGTACACGCGGCCCAGAGGGCGCGTACCGGCATAGATTTTGCCGCTCTCGCCACGCGACATGGCCCGCACGCCAGGCGTGCCGGAAGACCATAGCTCAATCTTGAAGCCGGGCGGCAGCTTGAGTCTGTCCAAACGGATCTCAGCGGGTGGCGTGACGGTGAGCTTGCCCGCCACGGGTGCCAGCGGTGAGCTGGCCTGAGCGGCAGAGCGGCCTTGCTGCCAGGCTGGCGCTGGGGCAGCAGCGGGTGCAGCAGCTACGGGAGCAGTTGCAGGAGCGGAAGGCTTGGTCTGGCAGCCACTGAGGGCCAGCAGCACGGCACCGGCGAGTGCGGCAAATTTTGTCAACATGGAAAGTCTCCGAAAGGGTTAAACAAATTTAAATAAGCATTTGCTAAATACAATAACACAAGCAATGGTAACGCCGAGGGGTTTGCCGCCGAAGAGGGTTTCCACTTAGCCACCTTGTGTGCCTCTACGCAATACCACGCACGCGCTGCGCGTGCTTTGCAAGACAAACTCTATTGACAAGGTGTTGCCTGTCCTGCTACCAGACACCGCGCAACGACACAGTGAAACCCGGGAATTTTTAACCACCAGGAGACATTTATGCAACTCAGTCATTTCATCCCTCGCGCTTGCGCAGTGGCACTTGCTGCGCTGCTATCCATCGGTTGCACACAATTGCCGTCTGCACCTACCAGCACTGCGCCCAGTGCCAGCGCCGCAGCGGGCAAAACCGAGTTGCTGTGGTTCAGCCAAGCGGGCTTTCGCATTAAATCGCCGGGCGGCAAAATGATCGTCATCGACCCATGGATTACCGGTGGCCCCAAAACCCCTGCGCCGTACAAAACCGACTTGAACGCGGTGGGCAAAGTTGACCTGCTGCTGGTCACCCACGCGCATGTAGACCACATTGGCGACGCGCCCGCGCTGGCCAAGCTGCACAACACGGTGTTGTACGGCCCGGCCGACATGATGACCCCGCTCAATACCCTGGGCATTTTGCCGCCCAACCTGACGCACCGTTTTAACAAAACCGGCCACGTCACCCCCTTGCCCGGCATCAAGGTTACGGCGGTGGCGGCCGAGCATTCGTCCCTGCTGGTGTGGAAGAACCCCGCCACCGACAAAAACGAGTCGCACCCCGCTGGAGAGGCAGTGGGCTACATCATCCAGCTGGAAAACGGTTTCAAGATTTGGCATATGGGCGACACCGGTTTGTTTGGCGATATGAAGTTCATTGCAGAGCACTACAAGCCTGATCTGGTGCTCATTCCCATCGGCGGCAACTTCACCATGGACCCAGACGACGCGGCCTTCGCCATTCGCAACTGGATCAAGCCCAAGTTTGTGGTGCCCATGCATTACGGCTCCAATCCTATTACCAAGGGCACCTTTGCACAGTTTGAAGCGGCCATGCAGGGCCACAGCGGCACCCAAGTGATCAAGATGACCGAGGGGCAAACGCTTGGCTTCTAATGCCACCTTGTCAGCGGCCCAACTCAAGCCGCAGCTTACCTATAAGCCGCAGCCGAGCACCACGGTTCTGAAACTGCCGCCCCTGGCCTGCGATGCGCATGTGCACATCTTTGGGCCCGCGCCACGCTTTGCCTACGCGGCCACGCGCAGCTTCACGCCAGTGGATGCACCCAAGGAAATACTGTTTGCACTGCACCACCAGCAGGGCATAGAGCGTTGCGTGATCGTGCAGTCGTTGGTGCATGGCATGGATAACCGGGTGGTGGAAGATGCCATTGCCGTAGGCAGCGGGCGCTATTTGGGGGTCTCCCTGGTGCCTGTGAATGTACCCGATGCTGAGCTGGAACGCATAGCGATGGCAGGCATTCGCGGCGTGCGTTTTCACTTTATGCCCAGCCTCACCAGCGACACTTCGATGAATGCCATCGTGGCATTGACGCAGCGTCTCAAGCCCTTGAATTTGCATTTGCAAGTGCATTTTGATGGCGCGCTGATCCACCAGTTGGCAGAGCCCCTATCACGCAGCGCCGTGCCCGTAGTGATCGACCATATGGGCCGCGTTGATGCCACACGTGGAGCAGATCACGCCGACTTTGCGGCTCTGCTCACACTGTTGAAAAATCCGAAGTTCCATGTGAAGGTCAACGGCATTGACCGCATCGACTCGTTTGGACTGCAAAAGCAGCCGCCCTATGCCAACGGCGTGGCCTTGGCACGCCTATTGGTAGAGCGTTACCCCGAGCAATGCGTATGGGGTACCGACTGGCCGCACCCGAACCATACCCATGTGCCCGACGACGGGGTACTGCTGGATGCGCTGTCTAGTATTGCGCCTACGCCTGAGTTGTTAGCACAACTGCTGGTGCATAACCCGCAGCGCTTATACCGATTTGCTGAATGATTTTTGTAAGGCGGTGAAAAAACAATACCGGACGCAGAGTACGCAAAGGACGCAAAAGAAAACCAAAATAGAAAACCAAAAGAAAGTTGAAAATAGAAATTTAAATTTGGCATTCATTTTTTGTATTCTTTTGTGTCCTCTGCGAGTTTTTGCGACCTCTGCGTCCGGTCAAGTCCGCTTTCGCCCTTAGACTTTTACTAACTTGAAATAACCAGTTTCGACCATGGCCCCTCCTCTTTCACCAACTCCAGGTCGCCTGGCTGGCAAGATAGCCTTGGTCACCGGAGCAGGCTCCGTCGGCCCCGGTTGGGGCAATGGTCGAGCGATTGCGGTGCGCTTTGCGCAAGAAGGCGCCAAGGTCTATGGCTTTGACAAAGACCCTGCGCGCTTGACCGAAACGGCCAAGCTCATTAGCGATGCAGGTGGCACCTTCATCAGCGGAACTTGCGATGTCACCAGCAGCGCATCCAACGCAGCCATGGTGTCCAGCTGCATAGACAAGTTCGGCCGCATCGACGTGCTGGTCAACAACGTGGGTGGCTCAGCCAAGGGCGGGCCGGTAGAGATGAGCGAAGAAGAGTGGGACGCGCAGGTAGACCACAACCTGAAAAGCGTTTTCCTCACCTGCAAATACGTGCTGCCGCATATGCAGGCGCAGGGCAGCGGTGCGATTGTCAACATTTCGTCCACCTCGGCGCTGCGTTGGACGGGTGCGGCACAAATTGCCTATGCCGCCACCAAGGCGGGTGTCATTCAGTTCTCGCGCGTGCTGGCGGTGCAATATGCCAAAGAGGGCATTCGCGTCAACACCGTGGTGCCAGGGCAGTTGCATACCCCCATGGTCGAAGTGCGCCTAGCAGGCCAGCGCGCGGGCGGCGATGTGGACGCACTGCTCAAGCAACGCCAGTCGCGTATCCCGCTGCCCTTTATGGGCGATGGCCGCGACACGGCCAACGCCGCGCTGTTTTTGGCCTGCGATGAGTCGCGCTTTGTTACCGGCACCGAGATCATTGTCGATGGCGGCATGTCGGTGCGCTGCGATTGATCGCCATGTCACTGGCAATGAAACTATGAATCCAATCCCGTCCGGGCTGAGCTTGGCCTGTCCTGTGCTTGGCGAAGGGTCGAAGCCAACACCCAACCACTGAGAGAACCCTATGCAACACCTTCCAACCACCCGTCGTGCCTTCAGCGTGGGCATGGCCTGCACCGCCTTGGCCCTGTCCTCTGCCGCGCTGGCGCAAAGCAAAATCACCCGCATCATCGTCGCCTTTCCGCCCGGCGGCCCGGTGGACTTTGTGGCGCGCACGCTGGCCGAGCAACTGGGCAAAGAGCTGGGCCACCAGGTCATCATCGAGAACAAGGCCGGGGCCAATGGTGCGATTGCGGCAGAGTTCGTCTCCAAGTCTGCGCCCGACGGCAGCACGCTATGGCTCACCAGCGTGGGCGCCGTCGCCATCAACCCGGCGCTGTACGAGAAGCTGGCCTACGACCCGGTGCGCGACCTGACCCCTGTGTCCCTGGTGGTCAATAACGTGGAAATGCTGGTGGTGGGGGCCAACGCGCCCTACAACACCGGCGCTGAATTTGTTGCGGCCAGTCGCCAGCAAAAGGACAAGCCGTTGACGATGGCTTCGTCGGGCACGGGCAGTGTGCCGCATTTGGCCATGGAGCTGCTGAGCGATGCCGCCAAGATCAATCTGACCCATGTGCCCTACAAAGGCGCAGCGCCCGCCATCACCGATGTGATTGCAGGCCATGTGGATGGCTTTTTTGGCGACATCCCCGGCTTGGTCGCGCATATCAAGGGTGGTAAGCTTAAACCCATCGGCATTGCCGCGCCCAACCGCCACCCGCTGTTTCCCGAGGTCAAAACCTTCACCGAAATGGGTGTGCCCGGTGTCGACTCGGACAACTGGTACGCGCTGTTCGCCGCCAAAGGCACGCCGGGCGCTGAGATCGACCGGGTGAATCTGGCGGTGCGCAACACGCTGAACGCAGAGGCTGTCAAATCCAAACTGTTGGCCTCAGGGGCCGAGCCAGCATCGTCAACACCCGCCGAGCTTGCAGTGCTTTTGAAAAACGACGCTGCTAAATGGGCGCGGGTGGTGCGCAGCAAAAACGTGAAGGCCGATTAGCTACGGTGCCGTTCCGGCTGAGCTTGTCGAAGCCTTCTTGAGCCCTTCGACAGGCTCAGGGCGAACGGAATTATTCAATATCATTCAGACCATACTGTCATGCGCATTACCCCCATCCCACCAGGAACCCGTCCCGAACTGGCCGCGCAAGAAGCGCAAATCGCCGCCCAACGCGGCGGCAAGGTGTCGCCGCTGTACCAAGTGCTGCTCAACAGCCCCAGCATTGCCCACGGCTGGGAGCAGATGCTGTCTGCAGTGCGCAACCGCAGCAGCCTGCCCGCCAGCCTGCGCGAGCTGGCCATTTTGCGCGTCGCGGTGCTCAACCGCGCCAGCTATGAGTTTGACGCGCACGCACCGATTGCGCTGGCCGCAGGCGTTGCACAGGCCACGATAGATGCCACTCGAAGCGTGCCACTGGCGGCGGATGCGCCCTTCTCGTCCATCGAGCGCGTGGTAGTGCAACTGGCCGATGCCATGACGCGCGACATCGACGTGCCCGATGCCTTGTACGCCCAGGTGCAGTCGCATTTCGACGCGCAGGGACAACTCGACCTGGTGGCCACCATCGCCGCCTACAACATGGTGTCGCGCTTGTTGGTGGCACTGCATATCGGGCACTGAACCGACTCGCACCATGCATACACAGTGCACTACTGATTTCATCTTGCTACAGGCCAAGGTACATGCAGGCGCGGTAAGCAGCCTGGCGGCGGCGGCGCAAAGCTGGTGTGCCAGCAGCCCATTACCAATGGCGTTGCACCGCGCCGCTTGGGCGGCAGACACGCACACTGCCTATGTCTATGCGCGCCTGTCGGCTCGCAGTTGCGTGGATGGCGGCGCGCTTGCCACATTAGCTGGAGCATTCGGAAAATTACTTTCCGGTGCAGCCGACATTTGCGCATCACGCCTGGAAACCGTGATGGATTTACCCGGCGCATCGCACACCGAGCCGCCCCTCTTTCACTACGTCGTAGAAACCGATGCCGAAGAGGGCTGGATGGAAGAGATCGCCCGCTGGTACGCCACTGAGCACATGTCCGGCCTGGCTGCGGTGCCCGGCTGCATCCGCACCATGCGCCTGCGCAACCACGACCATGGCCCAGTGTCCCTGGCCTGCTACGATTTGGTGAGCACCCAAACGCTGGGCTCTGCGCCCTGGCTGGCGGTGCGTAACACCGCGTGGAGCGACATCGCCCGGCCGCACTTCACCAACACCCGGCGTACTATGTTTACCGTTATCGCATAGGCGATGGCTTAAACTAAAACCCGTTCAGCTTTTCCGGAGACCCGAAGATGATTAACAAAATTGCCAGCACGGTAGCGCAGGCACTGGCTGGCACGCAAGACGGTGCCACCGTCATGATCGGCGGCTTTGGCACGGCAGGCATTCCTAACGAACTGATCGACGGCTTGATTGCCCAGGGTGCCAAAGACCTCACCATCATCAACAACAACGCGGGCAATGGCGACGAAGGTCTGGCCGCGCTGCTCAAAGCGGGCCGGGTGCGGAAAATCATATGCAGCTACCCGCGCCAAACCGACAGCTACGTGTTTGATGCCCTGTACCGCAGTGGCAAGGTCGAGCTCGAACTGGTGCCCCAAGGCAATCTGGCCGAGCGCATCCGCGCAGCGGGCGCGGGCATTGGCGCATTCTTCACCCCCACAGGCTACGGCACCGATCTGGCCAAGGGCAAAGAGGCGCGCGAGATCAATGGTAAACACTATGTGCTGGAGCTGCCCATCCACGCCGACCTGGCCCTCATCAAAGCCGAGCGCGGTGACCGCTGGGGCAACCTGACCTACCGCAAAGCCGCGCGCAACTTTGGCCCCGTGATGGCCATGGCCGCCAAAAAAACCGTGGCCACGGTGCACGAGATTGTGGCGCTGGGTGCGCTGGATCCCGAACACATCATCACCCCCGGCCTGTTTGTGCACCAGATCGTGCGCATCGAGCGCGCGGCCACCCAAGCCGGTGGATTTAAAAAGGCTGCAGCATGAGCTACACCCCACGCAGCAAAGACCAGCTCGCCGCGCGCATTGCGCAAGACATTCCCGAGGGTGTATCGGTCAACTTAGGGATAGGCATGCCCACCCTGGTAGCCAACCACATCCCGCGCACGCTGGAGGTGTTGCTGCACAGCGAGAACGGCATCATCGGCATGGGCCCCGCACCCGCTGCGGGCGAGGAAGACTACGACCTGATTAACGCGGGCAAGCAGCCTGTCACGCTCTTGCCCGGTGGCTCGTATTCACACCATGCCGACAGCTTTGCACTGATGCGCGGCGGCCATTTGGACATCTGCGTACTGGGTGCCTTCCAGGTTAGCGCCACGGGCGATTTGGCCAACTGGCATACGGGTGAGCCAGATGCCATCCCCGCAGTGGGCGGCGCGATGGACTTGGCCGTAGGAGCCAAGCAGACCTGGGTGATGATGGATTTGCTGACCAAGCAAGGGGTCAGCAAAATTGTGCGCGCCTGCACCTATCCGTTGACAGGCATTGCCTGCGTCAAGCGCATTTACTGTGACGTAGCTACCTTTTCCTGCACGCCACAGGGGCTGGTGTTGATTGACAAGGTGGATGGGCTGTCGCACGCTGAGCTGGAGGAGCTGGTGGGGTTGCCGGTGCGTGCTTAGTTTTGTGCTGCGCACTAGTCGTTCAATCTCTTGCGAGGTATGAGCTTACGTGGCTACAGGCGGGTTGGTGTATGCCAAACGCCCTCATACTGGAGTACCAGAAATCGGTCGTTCGGCATACACCAACCCGCCTGCACACAAGGTAGAGCGCTACCGGTAGTCACCGGACAACCTGACAGGAAACTACGGGTAGCGCGCTACGATGGTGGCCGCACGGTTGGGTGTTTCTCGACTGACCGATTTCTGGTACTCCAGTATGAGGGCAGGCGAGAAACACCCAGCCGTGCGTACGAAAGCATCCCACTGCGCGCTGACTAATCACCCGCACCGATACAAGACATGCAGGCAATCACTCCGGCTTGATCCCCGCATCCTTCACCACCCGCGCCCACTTGGCCAAGTCGGCCTTCAGAAAATTCGCCAGCTCTTGTGACGAAGACTGGCGCGGCTGGATGTCCAGTGCGGCCAGTTTGTCCTTGTATTCCTGCGAGTTCACGGCATCGTGGACTTCTTTGGTGAGCTTTTGAAACACAGCGGCGGGCGTTTTAGCCGGTGCAAACAAGGCCAACCAAATCGTGGTCTCGTAACCCGCCACGCCTTCTTCGGCAATCGTCGGCAGCTCGGGCAGCGTCGGGTAGCGCTTCAAACTGGCCACCCCCAACGGCTTCAGTCGCCCCGACTTGATGTTGGGAATGGCGGACGACACGTTGTCAAACATCACCTGCACATGGCCCGCCAGCACGTCCTGAATGGCGGGCGCTGCGCCCTTGTAGGGAACATGCGCCCACTCAATGCCGGTTTGCGCGCTGAACAGCTCGGCACCCAGGTGGTAGGTGCTGCCAATGCCTGACGATGCGTAGGACAGCTTTTTGGGATTGGCCTTGGCATAGGCCACGAGTTCCTTCACCGTCTTAGCGGGCACACTCGGGTGCACTACCAAAATGTTTTCAATGGTGGCCACCAGCGAGATCGGCACAAAATCGTTCACCGGGTCGTAAGTCAAATTGGCTGTCAGGTTAGGGCTGGCGGCCATGATGCTGCTGGTACCCAGGAGCAGCGTGTCGCCATCCGGGGCCGACTTGGCCACAAAGGTCGCGCCAATGCTGCCCGTAGCGCCGACCTTGTTGTCCACCAACACCGGGCGTTTGAGCGAGGCCGACAGCTTGGGTGCCAGCACGCGGGCCAGCACATCGGTGGGGCCGCCTGCGGCAAAGGGCACGATGATGCGGATGGGTTTGTCTTGCGCCAAGGCGGCAGGGGTAAAGCAATGCGCGAGGCAAAGCAGGACGGCGGTTAATAGTTTGGTCATGGCTTGTCTCCAAAGCGGCGGATGCTGTGGGTGGTCTGCGCGTTGCAACAGGTCATGTTTGCGTTACTAAGCGCTACGCTGTTGCCATAGCGGGTTGAACTTATTTTGCGCTTTCATGATGAATCTTAGCCCTCTATCATCCCCTGATAAACACCGCCAAAGTCTGCAATGGCTGGCCGCTTCGGGTATGTCCCTAGGCGCAGGGCCGTTGCAGGCACATGCGTTTTGGCATTCGCCTCCCAAATGTAGCGATCCGCTTCGGTGGTGAGGACAACGAAATGTGTAAGACATCAGGTCTGGTTGCCGACAGTGCTTTGTACAGCGGTTAGCCCTGGATTCAAAGCGCTAGCGCTGGAGCCCAGTTTGGCTAGCAAACGCATAGTTCATCCATGAGATATTTGAAAGGTTCCGCTATGTCCAACACCATAACCTATCCTGATTCCATCATTGTTCGCAGGACTTCATTGCTCTCTGTCATCGCGCTGACGCTTGTGCTGGCAGCTTGTGGAGGTGGCGGGGGAACAGATCAGGTGGTCGCCCAGCCAGCCGTCCAACCGATAGCACAGCCTGCGGTTTGCACCAAGAGCAGCGCCAAAATCGGACATATCGCAACTCTCAGCACCCGCAGCCACAATGTCAAGGGACAGGCAAAAATCATTGACGATTGCACGCTGGAGATAACCAACTTTAGCTACGATGGCGGCGGCCTGTCCAAAGTGTTTGTCTACGGAGCAAGAGGCGGTAATTATGCGACGGGGTTTCCGATAGGCCCCAACCTGAAAGGCACCGTTTTTAACAACCAGACCTTGCGGGTCACGTTGCAAGTAGGCGATTTAGACAAGCTTGACGGTATCAGCATTTGGTGCACAGATGCCAACGCCAACTTTGGTGATGGAATATTTTCAGCCCCATAAGAACAC
>JAYVJV010000130.1:0-2522 GCA_043769005.1 Polaromonas sp.
CGCCTGCGCGACCAGCTGGTGGGCAAGAATACGGCGGGGTTTGTGAGTGGCTATCGCGGCTCGCCGCTGGGTGGCTATGACCAATCCCTGTGGGCAGCGGCCAAATATTTGAAAGCGCAGAACATTGTCTTTCAACCCGGCGTGAACGAAGAGCTGGCTGCCACCGCGCTGTGGGGCACGCAGCAGCTGGGCTTTGCGCCGCAGGGCAGCAACCGGTTTGACGGCGTGTTTGGCATTTGGTACGGCAAAGGCCCGGGGGTGGATCGCACCAGCGACGTGTTCAAACACGCCAACATGGCGGGCACCACGCCCTGGGGCGGGGTGATTGCGGTAGCGGGCGACGACCATGTGGCCAAAAGCTCGACCGCCGCGCACCAGAGCGACCACATCTTCAAGGCCTGCGGCCTGCCGGTGTTCTTCCCGGCCAGTGTGCAGGAGATTTTGGACCTGGGCATTCACGCCTTTGCGCTGAGCCGCTATGCCGGTGTCTGGTCGGGCATGAAGACGATCCAGGAGATTGTGGAGTCGTCTGCCACGGCGATGATTGACCCAGACCGGGTTGAGATCAAACTGCCCACCGACTTCATCATGCCTGCCGGTGGTTTGCACATTCGCTGGCCCGATGCCGCGCTGGACCAAGAAAAACGCTTGTTTGACACCAAATGGTATGCCGCGCTGGCCTATATTCGCGCCAACCGGCTCAATTACAACGCCATAGAGGGCAAAAACGACCGCTTTGGCCTGATCGCCAGTGGCAAAGCCTACAACGACACCCGCCAAGCCTTGCTGGATTTGGGGCTGGACGACGACACCTGCCACCGCGTGGGCATCCGATTGCACAAAGTCGGCGTGGTGTGGCCGCTGGAAGCCCAACTTACCCGCGCATTTGCCACGGGGCTGCAAGAGATTTTGGTGGTGGAAGAAAAGCGCCAAGTGATTGAATACCAGCTCAAAGAAGAGCTGTATAACTGGCGCAGCGATGTGCGGCCCGCGATTGTGGGCAAGTTTGACGACGCTACCACCGAGGGCTATTTAGGCGGCGAGTGGAGCATGCCTAACCCGAGCGCCAGCACCCTGCTGCGGGCGAACGCCGATTTGTCGCCCGCCTTGATTGCCCAAGCCATTGCCAAGCGCCTACTTAAGCTGGGCGTGGATGCAGAGATTGCCGCGCGCATGAAGCAGCGGCTGGATGTGATTGCGGCCAAAGAGCGTGCCATGCAGGTGATTGAAGTGGCCAGCAAAAACGGCACGGGGGTGGATGCTGAGCGCCAGCCATGGTTTTGCTCGGGCTGCCCGCACAACACCAGCACCAAAGTGCCCGAAGGCTCGCGCGCCATGGCCGGCATTGGCTGCCATTTCATGAGCATTTGGATGGACCGCAGCACGGTGGGTTTCACACAAATGGGCGGCGAAGGCGTGCCTTGGGTGGGCCAGCAGCCCTTTAGCCACGACCAGCACATGTTTGCCAACCTAGGAGACGGCACGTATTTTCACAGCGGCCTGCTGGCAGTGCGCCAAAGTGTGGCCTCAGGCGTGAATATCACCTACAAAATTTTATACAACGATGCCGTGGCCATGACCGGTGGCCAGCAAATTGGCGAGCGCGCCGAAGGCCACAGCGTGCTGCAAATCGCCAACAGCATGCGCGCCGAGGGCGCGCAGCGCATTGTGGTGGTGACTGATGAGCCCGAGAAATACGATGGCTTTAGCAGTGCCGTGGGCGAGGCGCTGGCGCTACCCACAGGCGTGCAAGTGTTCCACCGCGACGAACTCGACCGCATACAGCGCGAAATGCGCGAGATCAAAGGCACAACGGTCATCATTTATGACCAAACCTGCGCCACCGAAAAGCGCCGCCGCAGAAAGCGCGGCAAGATGGTTGATCCCGCCATTCGTGTGGTGATTAATGAGCTGGTTTGCGAGGGCTGCGGCGACTGCGGCGTGCAGTCCAATTGCATGAGCGTTGAACCCCTAGAGACCGAATTTGGCCGCAAACGCCAAATCAACCAAAGCACCTGTAACAAAGACATCAGCTGTGTGAAAGGCTTTTGCCCGAGTTTTGTGACGGTGGAGGGCGGGAGTTTCAAGAAAAAAAGCAAATCTGCTGCGCCATTGGGTCTAACGGCGAACCCAGCTTTGGACACAGCCCCAAGCGCTTTGGCAGCACCTTTTGACGTGAGCCTGCCCGAGCCAGAGTTGCCCAGCATCGCCCAGCTCTGGGGCATCATCGTGGCTGGCGTGGGCGGCACGGGCATCATCACCATCGGCCAGCTTTTGGGCATGGCAGCCCATATGGAGGGCAAGGGCATCGTCACGCAAGACGCGGCAGGTTTGGCGCAGAAAGGCGGGGCAACGTGGAGCCATGTGCTGATTGGTGAGAGCCAAGACTCCATTCGCACCACGCGGGTGAGCATGGCGCAGGCCGATTTGATTGTGGGCTGCGACCCGATTGTGGCGGCTGGCAAAGAGACCCTGCTGCGCATGCAGCCGGGCAAAACCCATGTGGCGCTCAATGCCCACAG
>JAYVJV010000131.1:0-22072 GCA_043769005.1 Polaromonas sp.
ACCCGGCCAGCGCCTGCAAGTCATCCTGCTGGACGTGCGCTGGGCACGCTCGCCCTGGAAGCCTACCGACCAGCGCGATGCACCGGGCAAAGAGCGCTATGTGCCCGATCCCTCGCCCGGCAAAACTATTCTGGGTGAGGCACAGTGGCAGTGGCTAGAGGCGCAGTTGCGCCAGCCAGCGGATCTGCGCCTGATCGTCTCGGGCATCCAGGTGGTGACCAACGGCCATGGCTGGGAGGGCTGGGGCCTGTTTCCGCTGGAGCGCCAGCGCCTGTACCGCCTGATTGCCAGCACCCAGGCGCAGGGCGTGGTGTTTTTATCGGGCGACCGACATATCGGCGCGCTGTATGCAGAGCCCAGCGCCGGGCCCTACCCACTGCTAGAGATGACCAGCAGCGGCATGACGCACGCCTGGGCAGGTGCCAAAGAGGCGGGGCCCAACCGCCTGGGTGAGCTGGTGACCGAAAACCATTTTGGCCTGGTCGACATCGACTGGGCCACCCGCCGCCTGCGTTTGTCGATTCAAAGCCTGGCGGGCGCTACGCTGCGCCAGCATGAAGTGGCGTTGCACGATGTGGCCATGCGCTGACCGTCCTCCTGCGTCTGCGCAGTTGGACGCGGGTACATGTTTGTCGATGCACCACTCAGACAAATTATGCAGCCGCTGTATCCGCCAGAATTTTCAAGGCAAATACATTACTAGCCAAGGTAGAACGGGCGTAAGCAGCTATTAAATAGCTAGCATCAAACTGCTGGTAATTGCGCCGGGTTGAGCTGGCGTAGCCGGGGTCGTAGTGCAGCTCCAGCAGCTCGCGCACCACGCCTTCTACCTGGCCTGCCTGTACGCGCGCCTTCCAGTCGTCAATCACTGCTGCGCCGCGCAGGTCTTTCAGCACGTCCAGCCGGGCGCAGAAAAACGTGGGGTCTTTGACGAAAAAGTCATAGTCTTCCATCAGCAGTTGCACGCGCTCTTCGATCGGTAGCTCCAGCCGCGCGCAGGGGGAGGCGCGCAGGGCGGTCATCAGCGTGTCGGGCACGCTCACGTTGCCTACTTTCTTGCTCTCGCTCTCGGCCCACACCACGCGGGTGGGGTCAAAGCTGCGCAGGGCATGCCATACCCGCATGTCAAACTGTTTTTGGCTGGGCTGGGGCTGGCCGGGAATCAGTCCCAGCACCGAGCTGCGGTGCTCGGCCAGGGCCTCCAGGTCGAGCACCTGCGCACCCACGGTGGCCAGGGTGAGCAGCAGCCGGGTTTTGCCGCTGCCCGTAGGGCCGCAAATTACGCGGTATGTCAAGGTGGACACTAGGCGCGCCGTGTCCAGCAGCATTTCTGCGCGAAAGGCCTTGTAGCCGCCGTCGATGATGTGTACGTCAAAACCAATCTGCGACAGCACCAGCGCCAGCGAACCGCTGCGCTGCCCGCCGCGCCAGCAGTACAGCAGTGGCTTCCAGCTTTTCGGTTTATCAGCGCAATGCGTCTCGATATGCTGCGCAATATTGCGCGCCGCCATCACCGCGCCCTTTTTGCGCGCATCAAAAGCGCTGATCTGTTTGTACTCGGTGCCTACCTCTTGCCGCTCCAGGTCATTGAGCGTGGGCCAGTTGACGGCACCGGGCAGGCGGTCTAGCGCGTATTCGCTTTCGCTGCGCGCGTCGATGAGGGTACTGAAATTGCCTAGCTGGGCTAGCGCATCGGACGCGCTGATTTTGGTAAGGGGCATGGGGCTATTGGCGCAGCTATTTCAGCAGCTTTTTCAGCTCGGGCCATAGGTTGGCTAGCATGATGGGGTGCGCCTCTTCTTTGGGGTGAATGCGGTCAGCCTGGAACAGTTTGACTGGGTCTGCGCCGTCAGCAACACCTTTTAAAAAGAAGGGAACCAGTCCGGTCTTTTTTGCTGCAGCCGTATTGTCAAAGGTGCCTGCAAATTGCTGGCTATAGTCAGCGCCATAGTTTGGCGGTAGCTGCATGCCCACCAACAGCACCTTGGCGTGGGTTTTTTGCGCTGCATCGGTCATAAATGTCAAGTTGTCTGCCGTCATCTTGAGTGGCAGGCCACGCAGGGCATCGTTGCCGCCCAGTTCGATAATCACATGCGTAGGCTTGTGCCGCGCCAAGAGGGTGGGCAAGCGCGAGCGCCCGCCCGAGGTGGTGTCGCCACTGATGCTGGCATTCACCACGGTGGCTTTGATTTTTTCGTCCGCCAGTTTTTTGTCGAGCAGAGCGACCCAGCCGGTGCCGCGTTTCAGACCGTATTCAGCGCTGAGTGAGTCGCCCACCACCAAGATCACTGGGCTGGGCGCTGCGCTTTTGGCTACCAGTTTGGCTGGCGTTGCGGCATGCGCCCAGGCGCAGCCCGTCACATTCGATAGCCCCAGAACCGCATAAAGCAGCCAACTCGCGGTAAAGTAGCGTTTAGATAAATTCAAAAGATAACCATTCATGGCAGATTCCATTATTTCGGTAGAGCATGTTTTCAAAAGCGTGACAGACTCCACCGGCACCCTTGATATTTTGCGCGATATTGATTTTTCAATACAAGCCAAGGACACAGTGGCTATTGTCGGTGCTTCTGGTTCAGGCAAAAGCACCTTGTTGTCCATCATTGCAGGCTTGGACACGCCCACACGCGGAACAGTTCATTTAGCCGGGCAAGACCTGTTTGCCATCGACGAAGACGACCGCGCAGCTTGGCGCGCCCACAAAGTGGGCTTTGTGTTCCAGAGCTTTCAACTTTTGGGCAACCTCAGCGCGCTAGAAAACGTCATGCTCCCCCTGGAGCTAGCTGGTCGCAAAGACTCGCGCCAAGCCGCTACCGACATGCTCCAACGTGTGGGCCTGGCCGAGCGTCTGGGCCACTACCCCAAGGTCATGAGCGGCGGCGAGCAGCAGCGCGTGGCCTTGGCGCGCGCCTTTGTAGTGCAACCCGCCGTGCTGCTGGCCGACGAGCCGACCGGCAGCCTGGACCACGCCACAGGTGAGAAGGTGATGGAGTTGATGTTTGCGCTCAACGCCGAGCTGGGCACCACCCTGGTATTGGTCACGCACGACCGGGGCATTGCCACGCGCTGCGCCAAAAGTATCACTATCGAGGCTGGCGCGGTGGCTGCCGGGCGTGTTTAGTGCCACAAGCGAATAAGGTCATGCTATTGGGCGATGTGAGGGGGTGGAAAACACGAGATGTCAATCCAAAAATGCCTCAATCATCCGCGCCAGTTGCTCAGGCTGATCGTGGTGCAGCATATGCCCAGCCTGCGCAATGACCTGCACTTTCAGATCAGGTACGGCTTGAAGTCGCTCGTGGTACTGCGCAAGGGTGTAGGCACCTTTGTACCAGTTGCCCATCTCGTTATCTGAAGCCTCCACCGCCAACACCGGAGCGCTGATACGGGCGTAGCAGGCCTGCACTTCCTCTAGGCGGGAGAGTTGGGCGTTGGTGATTTTGTGCGCTGGGTGGCCCAATATTTCCCACTGACCGTGCGCATTGGGCGCTGCCCAGTGCTGGGCCAGCCAGTCGGCTTTGTCCTGCGTCAGGCGTGGGTTGGTTTTCATCAGGCGGCGGGCTACCCCTGCAGGCTCAGCATAGGGGCGCAGGTCCAGTTCACCGCGCGCGTAGGACTTGAGTTGATCCATCCATTTGGCATAACGGGCCGGAGCCTGTGAGGGCTCGGTAACGGGCATGCCAAAGCCTTCCAGGTTGATCAGGCGGCGGATGCGTGCGGGGCGTACTCCAGCGTACTGCATGACGACATTGCCACCCATACTGTGGCCCACCAGATCTACAGGCGCATCGAGCGAATAATGGTCGAGCAAAAAGTCCAGATCGGCCATGTAATCCGGGTGCCAGAAGTTATCGGTCGCGGGTCCGACGGTTTTGCCATAGCCGCGCCAGTCGGGGGCAATCACATAACGGTCATGCGACAGGGCATCCACTACAAATTGAAACGAAGCCCCTACATCCATCCATCCATGCACCATGACCAGGGGGGCAGTGTTGGAGCGTGGCTTTCCCCACACATGCGTGTGATATTGCAGGCCACGGATGGGGATAAATTGACTCTGTGAGATTTTTTTAACACTATACATAGCCATAATCATACGAGAGTAGCCATCTTGAATGCGTCACCCATCGGACGCAGGGCTGGGAAATAGCACCACCACTTATGCAAGTAGACCATTACGACTCCCTGTACCGCAACTTCCGCTGGCATGTGCCTGAGTTTTTCAACATCGCACAGGTCTGCTGCCATCGTTGGGCACACTCTTCTAATGCTACTAAAAATGTAGCTGTTTACGCACATTCTGCTAGCTCTGCAGGCCAAAGTGGCACTCAAAAAACAGCCAGTTTGAGCTATGCTGCATTGTTTGCACAGGCCAGCCAGCTCAGCCATGTGCTCAGCCGCTTGGGTGTGCAGCGTGGTGACCGGGTGGCCATTGTCATGTCGCAGCGCTTTGAAACAGCGGTGGCCTACATGGCGGTGCTGCAAATGGGCGCGGTGGCCGTGCCGCTGTCCATGCTGTTTGGCCCCGAGGCGCTGGAATACCGCTTGCAAGATTCTGCTGCGGTCGTGGCGATTTGCGATGAAAGCAGTATCGACAACCTCAGTGCAGTGCGCAAAAAGTGCAAGGCTTTGCGCACCCTGGTCGGCGTGGGCGATGCGTCCGAGCAAAGCGAGATTGACTACAGCTTTGAGTGCGCCCTGATGCCAGAGCGATATGCACCAGTGCAGACCAAGGCCGACGAGGGTGCCGTGTTGATCTACACCAGTGGCACCACGGGGCCACCCAAAGGTGCGCTCATTCCCCACCGCGCTTTGATCGGCAATTTGACGGGCTTTGTCGCCAGCCAGAACTGGTTTGGTTTCGACGCGGATAAAAATCAATCATCCCAGGCCGTGTTCTGGTCACCCGCTGACTGGGCTTGGACGGGGGGCCTGATGGATGCCCTGCTGCCCACGCTGTACTTTGGCCGCCCTATCGTGGCATATCAAGGGCGTTTCACCCCGGAGTTGGCGTTTGAAATTTTGCAACAGCACCGCGTGACGCACACCTTTCTTTTCCCGACCGCTCTCAAAGCCATGATGAAGGCCTGTCCCCAGCCACGCAAGCATTACCACTTGCACCTGCAAGCCTGCATGAGCGCGGGTGAGGCCGTGGGGGATGCGGTGTATAGCTACTGCCGTGAGGGTCTGGGCGTAACGGTCAATGAGATGTTTGGCCAGACCGAGATCAACTACATCGTGGGCAACTGTGCCAAGTTTTATCCTTCGGTGCCCAACAGCATGGGTCGCGCCTACCCGGGGCACCAGGTCGCGGTGATAGACGAGGCGGGTAAGCCCTGCCCGCCCGGAGTGGTGGGGGATGTGTCACTGAACCGCTTTGACATCCATGGGCATGCCGATCCGATCTTCTTTTTAGGCTATTGGAAAAACCCTGCCGCCACAGCTGATAAATACACCGGCGACTGGTGCCGTACCGGTGATTTGGCCTTGCAGGACGCAGACGGCTACCTGTGGTACCAGGGCCGCAGTGACGATGTGTTCAAGTCGGCGGGCTACCGCATAGGCCCCAGCGAGGTGGAAAACTGCCTGGTGAAACACCCGGCAGTCGCCAACGCCGCCGTAGTGCCAAAACCCGACAAAGAGCGCGGTGCACTGGTCAAGGCCTACGTCGTACTTGCTCCTGAATATATAGCTGCTCGCGCAATTCTTGCGGGCTTTAAAGCCAAAAAAGAACGTGAAAACTATGATGCCCAATTGATTGCCAGCATCCAGCAGCTAGTCAAGGGCCAGCTAGCGCCTTACGAGTATCCCAAAGAGATCGAGTTCATCGATGCATTGCCCATGACGACAACAGGCAAGGTGCAGCGGCGCGTGCTGCGCCAGCAGGAACAGGCGCGTGCCCAGAGATTGCTGGCTGAATAGAATGGTTGAGCGACTGGGTGCAAAAAGTCGTATAGCTTCCAAAAACTAGGGTAAACGCCTTAATTTTCACTGAAAAATACAGAATCAATGCATCAAAAGTGAGCCAAGGTCACTAAAATGCGCGCATGCAACCCGTGAGCTACAGCCAGAATATTTTGGTGAAAACCCCACAAGGCTCGGCAGAGCTGCGGGATCGCTCGGGCAAATTGACCATGGCCGAGCGTCAGATGCTGATTTTGGTCGATGGCAAACGCACGATCAAGCAGATCCAGCAAAGCCTGAGTATTCCCGTGGCCGAGACATTGGACAGGCTGCACGGCATGGGTTTGGTGCAAACTCTGGCTGCGTCCCTTGCATCTGTATCCGCCAAGGCTGTGTCTTTGCAAGAGCTTGATGACGAGGCGGTGGTCAGTGATTTTAGCAGCGACAGTGGCATTGATACCGGCATCGACGCACTGGGCCGTTTTGAAGCGGCCAGTGCCCATTTTTTCCGTACCCATACCATCACCAATACGACATCCCCGGTGTCAGCCCAGGCCATGACTGCTGCCCCCCAGGCAGCGACCACGCGCGGCATCTTGCATGGCAAAAGTTTTTTGATCGCCACGCTGGACAAGTTGCTGCCTGTCGACGGCGCGATTTTGACGCGCAAGATTGCCCTCATCAACTCCGAAGCAGCGCTGTATTACGCCTTTGAGCAAGCTATTTCGGCTATCAAAAAACAGGCCAAGCCGAGCATGATTCAAGATATCACTCGGCGCTTTGACGAAGAAATCAGTCGCCGCTAGCCTGCCAAGGGTCGCGTAAGTGTCTATCGCCGAGCCCGGATGCGGGCTGGCAGGGTCAAGCGAGCGAGCGCAATGGTTCCAACGCGCTAAACTCAGACCCATGAAAACTCTCAACCTCCCCAAAAAACCCCTTGGCCAATCCAACCTGCTGGTGCATCCCATTTGCCTGGGCACCATGACCTTTGGCGAACAGGTCAATGAGCGTGATGCCCACGCCATCATGGCGCGCAGCCTGGAGCGAGGTGTCGACTTTATGGACACGGCCGAGATGTACGCCGTGCCCACCAAGGCCGAGACCTTTAACGTCACCGAAAAAATCATCGGCAACTACTTTGCCGCCAACCCCGGCGTGCGCAACAAATGGACGCTAGCCACCAAAGTAGCAGGCCCAGCGCGCGGCATGGACTGGGTGCGCGGGGGCAGCCTGAACGTCACCCCCGCGCAAATAGCGCAGGCCTGTGACGACAGCTTGAAACGCCTGCAAACCGATGTGATCGACCTGTACCAGATCCACTGGCCGCTGCGCCATGTGCCCGCCTTTGGCACCCAGTACTTTGACCTCAAGGCCGACAAGGCGTTGAGCACCAATACGACGATCCACGAGCAACTCATCGCGCTGGACAAACTGGTCAAAGCCGGTAAGGTGCGCCATATCGGCCTGAGTAACGAAACGCCCTATGGCGTGATGGAATTTATCCGCCTGGCCGAGCAGCACGGACTGTCGCGCATCGTGTCCGTGCAAAACCCCTACTGCCTGATTAACCGCGTGGTGGACAACGGCCTGGACGAGGTGATGTTTCGCCAGAACGTGGGTCTGCTGGCCTATTCGCCCCTGGGCTTTGGCATGTTGACGGGCAAATACGATGCCACGGGTATCCACAGCGCCGACGCGCCCAAGGGTCGCATGAGCCAATACGACAGCATGAAAAAGCAGCGCTGGGGCCGAGAAGATGCCCTAGCCGCCGCCCGCAAATACAACGCCCTGGCACTAGCCAACGGTATGAGCCCCACCCAGATGTCCCTGGCCTGGTGCTACAACCACTGGAAGGTGGCCAGCACCATCATTGGCGTAACTTCCCTGGCGCAGCTGGATGAGTGCCTGGATGCCTGGGGCACCACGCTGTCGCCTGAGGTGTTGGCCGAGATCGACAAAATTCGCTGGGAGATTCGTGACCCAGCGCTGTAAATCGCCACTCAATGGGCCTTGTTGATGGCGTTAATTTTTTAGACTATTGCCCCGCACGATGGTGAAAAAAGAACACATCAGCGAAACGCCCGCCACCGCGTTTCTCAAAGCCAACAAGGTCGAGTTCACTGAACACCCCTACGAATACCTGGAGCATGGCGGGGCGCAGCACAGCGCGCAGGTGCTGGGCTTTGATCCATTTATGGTGGTGAAAACGCTGGTCATGCAAGACCAAGATGCTAAGCCGCTGGTGGTACTGATGCATGGCAACCGCAAGGTGAGTACCAAGAACTTGGCACGGCAGATGGGTGCCAAGTCGGTAGAGCCCTGTAAGCCTGAAGTGGCCAACAAACACAGCGGCTATTTGGTGGGTGGCACTTCACCGTTTGCCACGCGCAAGGCCATGCCGGTGTATATCGAGGAGTCGATTCTTGCCCTGCCGCGCATTTTGATCAATGGGGGGCGGCGTGGTTATCTGGTGCAGATCGACCCGCAGGTGTGTGTACAGTTGCTGGCGGCTAAGGCGGTGGTGTGTGCCTTGGAGGAATGAGCCACGCGAAGCTGCCTGGCGGCGGATCGGCGGGCTCTTGGGTTGTGCTCGGCCTGGTTATGACTTGGCTACTTGCTCTGCACAAACGCCATCAACTGCGTCGTCAAATCGGTCTGTTGTAGCAGGCGCGCGCGTGCTGTCAGCGCAACCGCCGTCCAGGATGGTATGTCCATAGCGGGCAACACGGCTTGGCTCAAGCCGTTCCATACCTGGTGAAACAGGCGCAGATCGGGCGGGGCCTGTAGCCAGTCTAAAAAGGCGTTGAGCTTGTCGGCATGCGCGCCATCGCCCTGCGGGTAGATTTGCCAGACAAAGGCTTTGCCTGCCCACAGCGCGCGCACTAGGCTGTCTTCGCCGCGTACAAAGTTCAGGTCGCAGCTCCACAGCAGGTCGTCAAACTGCCTGTGTGGCATCAAGGGTTGATATGCTATTGATAGCTGCTTACGCTGGTTCCATAAGGGTTTTAGGCTGTTTATATGGATAATTGCGTGCTGCATAGCCGGCGTGGCCCGCCCAGCGGTGATTAGCAGCTCGCAGGGCTGCGGCGCGTTGGCGAGTTGGGTTAGCAGGGATTGCAGGGCGGGTGGTTCATAGCAGAACAGGCTGATTTGCAAGGGTGCAGGCAGCACCGGATGCGGCGCGTGAGGCGGGGGTAAAGGTGGCAGCGAGGCGGGTGCGGGCCCTGGGGTGTGCTCTGCGCTGGGTGGTGGACGCTGCTGTGCGCTAGGTAACGCGGCATCGTTGATGCGCAGCGCGACATCCACCCCGCGCAGCAGCCCACCCGTGCCTGCGGTAAAGCCGGGGTAGAAAAACCATTTCGTCATGCCGCGCGCGGGCCCCGCCATGACGGGGGAGGGCAGGCCGTGGCTGCGCGCGGCATAGGGCTGGGCGCTGAGATATTCCAGGTTGATCCAGACGGGGGGTGACTTTCTGGTGGTTGGAATGGCTGGATTATCAGTGCCTAGTTGACCTGTAGGCCAATGAATATCGGCGTAAGCAGCTACTGAATTATGAGCAATCCAGGCGGCGTTGACCTCGCAGCCAAAGGCCTCGATCACCACGTCACCAGGTGCATCAATGCCGATGGCAGGCGTAGTATCCAGCCAGGTGCGCACCTGCACGCCCGGTGCCGACACCTGTGCGGCATCTGGTGCCATCCAGGCCAGCGCCGACGTATCATCCACCCACAGTCGCACCTTCTGGCCGCGTGCAGCCAGGTCTTGGCTGAGCCGCCAGCACACGCCAATATCGCCAAAGTTGTCGATGACTTTGCAAAAAATGTCCCAGGTCAGAGTGGTTTGCATGGCCTAGATTGTCCACAATACGGGGATGAGCGAAAAACCTGACGCACCGCCGCCCCATACGCCCCAGTTGCTGGCCGAGGTCGCCGCGCTGCCCGGCCTGCCGGGCGTGTACCGCTATTTCGACGCAGACGAAGCGGTGCTGTACGTGGGCAAGGCTAAGAATCTAAAAAAACGCGTCTCCAGCTATTTCCAGAAGAACCATGGTGGCACCCGTATTGGCCACATGGTGAGCAAAATCGTGCGCATGCAAACCACCGTGGTGCGCTCAGAGGCGGAGGCGCTGCTGCTGGAGAACAACCTGATTAAAACGCTGCATCCGCGCTTTAATATTTTGTTCCGAGACGACAAAAGCTACCCCTACCTGAAGATGACCGGGCAGGCACCTACTGCCAAGCAGGTGCAGGCATTAGAAAATGCATCAAATCAGGCTGCAGGTCAATCAAATAGAGCGCAAACAGCTACTGAAAATATAGCAAATAACCAACTACCCGTGGCCAGCGCAGACTATCCCCGTATCGCCTACTACCGGGGTGGCGTGGAAAAAAAGCACCGCTATTTCGGCCCCTACCCCAGCGCCTGGGCGGTGAAGGAGACCATCCAGCTGCTGCAAAAGGTCTTCATGCTGCGTACCTGCGAAGACACGGTGTTTGCCAACCGCACCCGGCCCTGTCTGCTCTACCAGATCAAGCGCTGTTCGGGCCCCTGCGTTGGGCATATCAGCCAGGCCGACTACACGCAGGACACGCGCAATGCCGAGCGCTTTTTGCAGGGCGAGACGCAGTCCATCGTGCAGGAGCTGGAAGTGCGCATGATGGCGCACGCCGAGAAGCTGGAGTTTGAGCAGGCCGCCGAGGTGCGCAACCAGATCTCGGCCCTGTCCAAGGTGTTGCACCAGCAGGCGGTGGACAACGTGAGCGACAAGGACGTGGACATCCTGGCGGTGAAGGTCGGGGGCGGCAAGGCCTGCGTCAACCTGGCCATGGTGCGCGGTGGGCGGCATCTGGGCGACCGGCCCTACTTTCCGGTGCATGTGGACGATGCCTCGGCCGCTGAGGTGCTGGAGGCCTTTATTGCCCAGCACTACATTGGCTCGCCACCACCGCCCACACTCTTGGTGAGTGAGGCGGTGGATGATCAGCTGATTGCTCTGTTAAGTGAGCAAACCGGCGTAAAAATCAACACCGTGCAGCACCCGCGCGAGCACCGACGCATTTGGCTGGAGATGGCACAAACCAATGCCGACATCCAGCTCACCCGCCTGCTGGCCGAAGAGGGCAGCCAGTTGCAGCGCACCCGTGCCTTGGTGACGGCGCTGGACTTGGCACCCGAGGACTTGAGCGCCTTTCGCATCGAGTGCTTTGACATCAGCCACACGGCTGGCGAGGCGACGCAGGCCAGTTGCGTGGTGTTTCATGGCAACAAAATGCAAAGTAGCGAGTACCGGCGTTACAAGATCGAGGGCATCACACCCGGTGACGACTACGCCGCCATGCGCCAGGTGCTGACGCGCCGCTACAGCAAGATGGTGCAGGCGCAGCGTGCCTTTGAGGCTGCGTGTCAGCAGGCTGATGAAAAAGAAGTGGCACCTGATGCAGATAGAGGTACTCAAGAAGAGGGAGGCAACACCCCAGCCGGCAAAGACGCTGCCCAGCGCGCGGCCAGCGTGTTATCCCCGCCACCCAAGCTGCCCGACTTGGTATTGGTCGATGGTGGCAAAGGCCAGGTCAGCATGGCCAAAGAAGTGTTTGAGCAGCTCGGCTTGGACTTGGGTCTGATCGCCGGGGTAGAGAAGGGCGAGGGCCGCAAGGTCGGCCTGGAAGAGCTGGTGTTTGCCGATGGACGCGCCAAGGCCAGTCTGCCCAAAGACAGCGCCGCCCTGATGCTGATCGCGCAGATCCGCGACGAGGCGCACCGCTTTGCCATCACCGGCATGCGCGCTGCCCGTGCCAAAGTACGCACAGGCGGCAGCACATTGGAGGAAATCCCCGGTATTGGTGCCAAACGGCGGGCCAAATTGCTGCAGCGTTTTGGTGGCGTGCGCGGTGTGGCACAGGCCAGCGCCGCAGACCTTGCTACAGTAGAGGGTATTTCCAAACCTTTGGCCGAGGAAATTTACCGGGCACTGCACTAGGCAGTGCAATCTTGGCTTTCCGTTCATTGAATTTTTTCGGAATCCATTATTTATGATAAATCAGCCTGAAGACCAATCAAATAAAGCGCTAATAGCTATTAAATATATAGCTGTTAGCATGATTGCTGTGCTTGCTGCCTGTGCCAGCAAGCCGCTACCACCGCATAAACCAGCTGCGTTGCCTCCGCCCGTCTCGGTGCCAGCGCCACCCCCGCCGCCTCCACTGCCGCCCCCTGCGCCTCCCCCGGTTTACGTGCCTCCGCCGCCTGTGGTCTACAGCATGCCTTTGGTCAACAGCATGGCCGAGTACCGCCGCCGCGCTGCCCGCCTCATCATGGAGGCCAATGCGGGCACGGTGGCAGCAGGCAAACTGCAAGACCCGTTGTACGGTATTCCGGTGGTGACGATTGAACTCAATGCCGACGGCAGCGTGCGCAATTTGTCATTCTTACGCCAGTCCCAGGTGGGGCCTGAGTCCAACAACCTGGCCATACAAGCCGTTCGCCGGGTGGCCAATTTTGGCCCCGTCCATAACCTGCCCGGCCCCTGGCAGTTCAATGAGACGTTTTTGTACAACGATGCGTTGAAGTTTCAACTGCGCACTGTCGTCGAAGGCCTGTAGAGCGCTTGTGCTGCACAGGAGCATGCCACAATAAGGCATGTTCCTGACTATCCCCACGATCCTGACCTGGGCTCGCATTGTTGCGATCCCGCTCATCGTGGGGATTTTTTATACCTCCTACCCCGATGCCACCAAAAATCTGGTGGCCACCACGCTGTTTGTGGTCTTTGCCCTGACCGACTGGCTGGATGGCTACTTGGCCCGCAAGCTCAACCAAACCTCGTCCTTTGGCGCGTTTTTAGACCCCGTAGCCGACAAATTTTTAGTTTGCGCCTCGCTCTTGGTGCTGGTGCACCTGCAACGCGCCGATGTGTTTGTGGCCCTGATCATCATTGGCCGCGAGATTGCCATCAGCGCCCTGCGCGAGTGGATGGCGCATATTGGTGCCTCGCGCAGCGTGGCTGTTCATCTGCTGGGCAAGCTCAAAACCGTGGCGCAAATGGTGGCTATTCCGTTTTTGTTATTTGATGGCAAGCTCTTGGGCGTGATCGACACCCACTTGGTGGGCACCTGGCTGATCTGGATTTCTGCCGTGCTCACCGTCTGGTCGATGGTGTATTACCTGCAAAAAGCGGTGCCTGAAATTCGCGCCAAGGCCAAGTAGGTTTTGCGTGATGCCCCATGATTCGCAAAGCGCCTGGCTGCGCGCCATGCCCGTCGTCTTCGTGCTGATATGGAGCACCGGCTTTATCGTCGCCCGCTACGCCATGCCCTACGCACCTGCCATGAAGTTTTTGGCTCTGCGTTATGCGCTGTCCATTGCGTGCTTTGTGCTGTGGATAGTGCTGGCAAGGGTCAAGCTGCCAACCAGCTTAGTGCAATGGCAGCATTTGGCCGTGACTGGCGTTTTGGTACATGCAGGTTATCTGGGTGGCGTGTGGATAGCCGTCAAACTGGGTATGGGCTCGGGCCTGTCCGCCCTCATTGTTGGTCTGCAACCGGTGCTAACGGCAGTGTGGCTAGCAAGCCTTGGTGGCAAAGTGACAACCCGCCAGTGGAGCGGCCTGGCGCTGGGTTTTTTAGGCCTGCTGCTGGTGGTATCGAGTAAGCTGGGCTACGGCGAGGCCACGCCAGTCAATCTGTCGCTTGCCGCCATGGCTCTGCTCAGCATCACTGCAGGCACTCTGTACCAAAAGAGGTTTGTTGCCCCATGCGACGTGCGTGCAGCCAATGCAGTGCAGTTGGCTGCAGCTCTGCTGATCACCTTGCCATTGACTCTGCTGGAGCCACAAGCCATGCAGTGGAACACACAATTGGCCGCTGCCATGGCCTGGTCGGTGGTGGGCCTCACGCTGGGCGGCAGCTCGCTGTTGTACATGCTGGTTCAGCGCGGCGCGGGTACCAGCGTCACCTCTTTGCTGTACCTGGTTCCGCCCACCACCGCCTTCCTGGCCTGGGTGTTGTTTGGCGAGGCGATTACTTTGGCCACCGTGGCGGGCACTTTGCTGGCCGCAGTGGGCGTATTTTGTGTGGTGCATGTACCAACAAAAGCGCCTGTCAGATGATGGACAATCCAGTCTCCTGTTGGCATCCCTCCATTTTCTGATCTTGTCATTGAGCCTATGTTTGCGGCATTTCAAAGCTTTCGTGTTGAGCGCAATGGCGTGGGCTTGCAAGGCCGCATAGGCGGGCAGGGCACGCCCTTGCTGCTGTTACATGGTCATCCGCAAAGCCACGCCATGTGGCACCATGTAGCTCCTGATTTGGCCAAGCGCTTTACCGTGGTGATGATGGACTTGCGCGGCTATGGCGACTCGGGCAGGCCATGGGCCGATGACAGCCACGCCGCATATGCCAAGCGCGAGATGGCTATGGACGCGCTAGCGGTGATGCACTCGCGCGGCTTCGACCAATTTCAGGTGCTGGCCCATGACCGTGGCGCGCGCGTGGCGCATCGGCTTGCTGCTGACCGCCCCAAAGCGGTGCAGCGCATGATGCTGCTAGACATTGCACCCACCTTGGCAATGTATGAAAACACCAGCCAGGCTTTTGCCACTGCCTACTGGCATTGGTTCTTTCTCATCCAACCACCGCCATTGCCCGAGGCATTGATCGAGTCTGACCCACTGCGCTATATCCACAGTGTGATGGGCAAACGCCACGCGGGACTGGGTGCGTTTGCACCCGAAGCGATGGCTGAGTATGAGCGCTGCATACAAATACCCGGCAGCGCACGCGGCATTTGCGAAGACTACCGAGCCAGCGCCACCATCGACCTGGAGCATGACCGTGCGGACATCGCTGCGGGCCGCAAGCTGGCGCTGCCTCTGCACATACTGTGGGGCGAGCAGGGCGTAGTAGGGCAAAATTTTGCCGTGCTGCCACTTTGGCGCGAGCGTGCATTGCAAGTTACTGGTGCCGCCTTGCCCTGTGGGCACTACATTGCCGAAGAGGCGCCAGAGTTGCTGCTGGCGCAAGCGCACGATTTTTTCACAGCCTAGGGATACACCCAAGCATTTTTGTTTTTAATCCAGAAAGAACCTACCATGACAAAACACCGTATTGCAGTGATCCCCGGCGACGGCATTGGCAAAGAAGTGATGCCCGAAGGCCTGCGCGTGATGGAAGCGGCCGCGCGCAAATTCAACATCGACCTGCATTTTGACCATTTCGATTTCTCCAGCTGGGAGTATTTTGAAAAGCACGGCAAGATGATGCCCGACAACTGGAAAGACCTGGTGGGTGGCCACGACGCGATTTACTTTGGTGCGGTCGGTTGGCCCGAGAAAATTTTGGACCACGTCTCGCTGTGGGGGTCACTCCTGCTGTTTCGCCGTGAGTTTGACCAATACATCAACTTGCGCCCCGTCAAGCTCATGCCAGGCATTATTGCGCCGGTGGTCAAGCGTGACGGCACGCCCTATAAGCCCGGCGAGATTGATTTTTATGTGGTGCGCGAGAACACCGAGGGTGAGTACTCCAGTGTGGGGGGCCGCATTTTCCCCGGCACCGACCGCGAGGTGGTGCTACAAGAGTCGGTCTTCTCGCGCTATGGCGTAGACCGTGTGCTCAAGTTTGCCTTTGAGTTGGCCAAGTCGCGTCCCAAAAAGCACCTGACCAGCGCCACCAAGTCCAACGGCATCTCTATCAGCATGCCCTACTGGGACGAGCGGGTCGAGGCCATGGCTAAAAACTATACGGGCCTGAATGTCGATAAATTCCACATTGACATCTTGAGCGCGCACTTTGTGCAGCGCCCCGCATTCTTTGACGTGGTGGTGGCCAGCAATTTGTTTGGCGATATTTTGAGTGACCTGGGCCCCGCCTGCACCGGCACCATCGGCATCGCCCCCAGTGCCAACCTGAACCCCGAGCGTAAATTCCCCTCACTCTTTGAGCCCGTGCACGGCTCGGCGCCGGACATTTATGGCAAGAACATTGCCAACCCGATTGGCCAAATTTGGTGCGGCGCGATGATGCTGGAGCATCTGGGCTACAAAGCGGCGCACGACGCTATTTTGAGCACGATCGAGCGCGTGATGCGGCCGGGCAGCGGTGCGCCACTGACGCGGGACATGGGCGGCACCGCGAGTACGACCGATTTGGGCAAAGCCATTGCAGCAGCTTTGTAATGGATGGGCAACAGTTGCGCTGCAATAAAACGCTTGCCCTTGTCAAGTAATTCTCGTTACTTGGTGAAAATCCCCCACGCTTAGGGTTTAACTAAACATTTTTAAGTATTTTGGCCCTGTGCAGTCACTAAAACCGCATAGAATTCGCATCCGCGCTGTAGTAAAAACGACGCTCCGTTCATTCCGAAATATTTTTTAGAGGAGTCAAAGTGAATAAGACCGAACTCATCGAACATATCGCCAAACATGCAGATATTTCCAAGGCCGCTGCCACCCGTGCACTGGAGTCCACCATTACAGCGGTTAAAACAACGCTGAAAAAAGGTGGCTCGGTGTCACTCGTAGGTTTTGGTACTTTTGCGGTTGGCAAGCGTGCCGCCCGCATTGGCCGTAACCCACGTACTGGCGCTTCGATTAAAATCAAGGCTGCCAAAGTGCCCAAGTTCCGTCCGGGCAAAGCGTTGAAAGATGCTTTGAACTGATCAGGTTAAAATACTATTTCAGGTGGGGTGATTAGCTCAGTTGGTAGAGCGGCGCCCTTACAAGGCGTAGGTCGGCGGTTCGAGCCCGTCATCACCCACCAATAGTTGCAAAGGCGAACAGCGGTTCGCCTTTTTTGTATCCGAAGTTATTGTGCGCGTCCCGGTTTGTGGGCGTGTGCTTAGAAAGCGAAAGCGCGATGTTTGACTTAATCCGCAAGCACATGAAGATCATGCAGATCTTGCTGTTTCTATTGATCGTGCCGTCGTTTGTATTGTTCGGCATTGATGGCTATAGCCGTTTCAAAGACCAGGGCGATGCGGTGGCGGTCGTTGACGGTCAACCCATTCGCCAAGGCGAGTGGGATTCGATGCATAAGAGCGAGGTCGAGCGTGTACGCTCGTCCATGCCCTCACTCGACCCCAAACTGCTCGACTCCCCCGAAGCCAAATACGCAACGTTGGAGCGTTTGGTGCGTGACAAAGTTATGCAGGCAGCGGCCAGCAAGCTCAAATTTACTGCCAGCGACCAGCGCCTGGCGCGCGACCTGCAAGACAACCCGTCGATTGCAGCTCTTCGCAAGCCAGACGGTAGCCTGGACATGGAGCGCTATCGCCAGTTGGTGGGCGCGCAGGGCATGAGCCCCGAGATGTTTGAATCACGCGTGCGTAACGATATTTCGACCCGTCAGGTGATAGAAGGCATTGGCGCTACTGGCATCAGCACGCCTGGCGTGGCCGATGTGGCACTCAATGCCTTCTTTGAGCGTCGTGACGTGCAGATTGCCCGCTTCAACACTTCTGACTTTGCCAGTAAAGTCAGCTTGACCGATGCCCAGGTGGAGCAATACTACAAAGACAACCCCGCTTTGTTCCAGGCACCCGAGCAGGCCAATATTGAGTATGTGGTGCTTGATGTGGAGTCGATCCGCAAAACCATCATCCCCAATGCCGAAGAAGTTAAAACCTATTACGAGCAAAACGCTGCCCGCCTGGGTGGCCAAGAAGAGCGCCGCGCCAGCCATATCTTGATTGCCGCCCCCAAAACCGCCTCGGCTGCGGAGCGCCAGCAGGCCAAGGCCAAAGCCGACGAATTGTTGGCGCAAGTTCAAAAAACGCCTGATAGTTTCGCTGAAGTAGCCAAGAGTAGTTCGCAAGATCCCGGCTCGGCCAGCAATGGTGGCGACTTGGATTTCTTTGCCCAGAATGCCATGGTCAAACCCTTTGCTGATGCTGCTTTTTCGATGAAGAAGGGTGACATCAGCCAGGTGGTAGAGACTGAATTTGGTTACCACATCATTCGCTTGACCGATATTAAAGTGCCTAAGCAAAAAACCTTTGATGAAATGCGCCCGGTGATCGAATCTGAATTGAAAAAACAGCAGGCACAGAAAAAATTTGCCGAAACAGCAGAGGCATTTACCAACGGTGTCTACGAGCAGTCCGATGGCCTCAAGCCGATTGCCGATCGTTTGAAACTGGAAGTCAAAACCGCCAGCAATGTGCAGCGTAAACCTGAGCCCTCGGTGGCCGGCGTGCTGGCTAACCCCAAGTTTTTGAACGCACTATTTGCTCCCGATACGGTGGACAAAAAACGCAATACGGAGGCGGTAGAAATTGGCTCCAACCAGTTGGTCTCGGGCCGTATCACCCAGTACACCGCTGCGCGTACCTTGCCCTTTGCCGAAGTCAAAGACAATGCCCGTACTCGACTATTGAGTCTCCAGGGTGCTGAGCTGGCCCGTAAAGAGGGTATCAGCAAGCTGGCTGGCTGGAAAGAGGCCCCCGCCTCGGCTACCATGCCCGAGGCGCTGGTCGTGTCGCGTGATCAATCGCAAAAACTCCCCACTCCGCTGATTGAGGCCGCCCTGCGTGCCGATGCCAGCAAGCTGCCTGCTTGGGTGGGCGTTGATCTGGGTGATCAGGGTTATGCAGTGGTTAAGGTTAACAAACTGATTGAGCGTGAGGCCAAGGCTGACACAACCAAACAAGACCGCGTGCAATACACCCAGTGGTGGACCAATGCCGAAGCTGCGGCCTACTACAGCGTGCTCAAAGAACGTTACAAAGCGGATATCAAAGTGGCCAAGCCCATCGCCAAAAAAGACGAAGTTCCGGTACAACAATAAGTCCCGATTCCAAGCCCGCTATTCAAGCCCCAGCGATGGGGCTTTTTCATTTTCATATCGCATGTTTATATTTTGTATTGCAAAATATCGTGTTTGCTGCAATGCCATATTTTTTCTCAATATAGGAAATTGATTTTTTTAATGCGAAATTAATTCGTAACTAATTGATTTTAATCAATAAATATTTACTCTTATATAAGATATAAGATTCAAGTATCGTGGATGAAAACTCGTATAGTGACACCATCGGTTTTCGATATTTCATTTACTTTTAAGGAGTTAATCATGAGTGCCAACTGGACCCACCTGAGCCGCAAAGAACAAATCGCCGCACTGGAAAAAGACTGGGCCACCAACCCCCGCTGGAAGGGCATCCAACGCGGCTACAGCGCCGCCGATGTTGTCAAGCTGCGCGGCTCGGTCGCCATTGACCACACCCTGGCCCAACGCGGTGCCGACAAGCTGTGGAGCCTGCTCAATACCGAGCCGTTTGTGAACACCTTGGGCGCGCTCACTGGCAACCAGGCCATGCAGCAGGTCAAGGCCGGTCTGAAGTCGATTTACCTCAGCGGCTGGCAAGTGGCAGGGGACGCCAACAGCAATGGCGAGATGTACCCTGACCAGTCGCTCTACAGCGTGGACAGCGTGCCAAAAGTGGTGAAGAAGATCAACGCCACCTTCACCCGCGCCGACCAGATCCAGTGGGCCGAAGGCAAGGGCCCCGGCGATGAAGGCTACCTGGACTACTTTGCGCCCATCGTGGCCGATGCAGAAGCCGGCTTTGGCGGCGTGCTCAACGCCTACGAGCTGATGAAGGCCATGATCGAAGCGGGCGCTGCTGGCGTGCACTTTGAAGACCAGTTGGCCGCTGCCAAAAAATGCGGTCACATGGGCGGCAAAGTGCTGGTGCCCACCCGCGAAGCGGTGTCTAAACTGGTGGCCGCCCGCCTGGCCGCCGACGTGATGGGCACGCCCACCATTTTGCTGGCCCGCACCGATGCCGAAGCGGCCGACCTGGTGACCAGCGATGTCGACCCGATCGACAAACCCTTCCTCACCGGCGAGCGCACGGTCGAAGGCTTCTACCGCACCAACAAGGGCCTGGACCAGGCCATCAGCCGAGGCCTGGCTTACGCCCCGTTTGTTGACCTGCTGTGGTGCGAAACCGGCACGCCCGATTTGAAGTTTGCCAAAGACTTTGCCGATGCCATCCATGCCAAGTTCCCCGGCAAGATGCTGTCGTACAACTGCTCACCGTCCTTTAACTGGAAGAAGAACCTGGACGATGCCACCATTGCCAAGTTCCAGCGCGAGCTGGGTGCCATGGGCTACAAGTTCCAGTTCATCACGCTGGCGGGCTTCCACAGCCTGAACTACAGCATGTTCGAGCTGGCCCACGGCTACGCCCGCAACAACATGACCGCCTTTGTCGAACTGCAGGAAAAAGAATTCGCTGCCGCTAGCAAAGGCTTCACCGCAGTGAAGCACCAGCGCGAAGTCGGCACCGGGTACTTTGACACCGTCACCACCACCATTGAAGCCAACGCATCGACCAGTGCGCTCAAGGGTTCGACGGAAGATGAGCAGTTTTTTGATAAAAAGCATGCTTAAAACTGCTCGTTCAGTCTAGGGGGCGAGGCCAACTCTTTTACGGCGCAATCTCTGAGACCCGTCGCTGCAGCTTTCCAAAGCCCACAGAAATCTCTGTGGGCTTTTCCCATTCTGGCAACCGGGATATGCAAAAAATATAGCTATACCAAGCTGTGATAACCTATATTCCTTTTTCGTCTTTTCCCTAGGAATTGCTATGCCCGGTTTATTGCCCAATATTGATCCCGATGGTTTACTGGAGTTTTCGGTGGTCTACACTGACCGCGCCCTGAACCACATGTCCAAGCGCTTTCAAGGCGTGATGACGGGTATCTCCGCCATGCTCAAACAGGTCTATGGTGCGCACAGCGCCATCCTGGTGCCCGGTAGCGGCACCTTCGGCATGGAGTCTGTTGCGCGCCAGTTTGTCGGCGGCAAAAAAGCTATGGTTCTGCGTAACGGATGGTTCAGCTACCGTTGGTCGCAGATTTTTGACATGGGTGCGATTCCCAGCGAGCACGCGGTGCTCAAGGCGCGCCGCGTGAGCGACCAGCCCGAAGCCGCGTGGATTCCAGCCCCGATTGAAGACGTGGTAGCCGCTATTGCGCGCGACAAGCCCGCCGCCGTATTTGCCCCCCATGTCGAAACTGCAGCGGGCATGATGCTGCCTGACGACTATCTGCTGGCCGTGTCTAAGGCTGTACACGCTGTGGGCGGCTTGTTTGTGCTCGATTGCATTGCCTCCGGTGCCATGTGGGTAGACATGCGCGCCACCGGAGTGGATGTTCTCATCAGCGCGCCACAAAAAGGCTGGAGCAGTTCGCCCTGCTGCGCTATGGTGATGCTCAGCGAGCGGGCCCGCAAGGCCATTGATGCCACCACCAGCACCACCTTTGCCATGGATTTGAAGAAGTGGCTACAGATCATGGAAACCTACGAGGGTGGTGGCCATGCCTACCACACCACCTTGCCTACCGACGCGCTCACGCGCCTGTGGGAGAACATGCAAGAGGCGCAAACCTACGGTTTGGCCAAAGTGCGTGAAGAGCAAATTGCGCTGGGCCAGCAGGTGCGCCAGTTGCTGGAGTCTTATGGCTTTCGCACTGTAGCGGCGGATGGTTTCAAGGCCCCGGGCGTAGTGGTCAGCTATACCAACGATCCTGAGATCCAGTCGAGCAAGAAGTTTTTAGCCGTGGGCCTGCAAACTGCTGCGGGCGTACCGCTGATGTGCGACGAGCCAGCCGACTTTCGCACTTTCCGCATTGGCCTGTTTGGCCTGGAAAAATGGCACGATGCCCAAAGCACGGTGGCGCGCTTGCGCAAAGCGCTGGAGCAGGTCGCGCCTGTGGCCAAGGCCGCGTGAAGCGCTCCAAGCCTGAATAGGGCGATATCTGCCATGCGAGGCGCAGGCCATGGGTGTACTAGTTTCGCTACAAAAAATATAGCTGTTTACGCTTTATTTACATAGCCTGCAGCTCAATATGAATATTTTTTGAGGGCTAGAGCAGCCTCTTTGACCAAGGCGGGCCCCTGGTAAATCAAGCCGGTGTAGATTTGAACCAAATCTGCTCCGGCTTTTATTTTGCTCACCGCGTCTTCACCACTGAGCACCCCGCCCACGCCGATGATGGGGTAACCTTTACCCAGAGCAGCGCGCAGCTGGCGGATCACCTGGTTACTGGCCTCCAGCACGGGTGCGCCGCTCAGGCCGCCGGCTTCCTCCGCGTGCGGCAGGCCTTTGACGGCCTCGCGGCTGATGGTGGTGTTGGTGGCAATTACGCCGTCAATCTGGTGGTGCT
>JAYVJV010000132.1:0-4720 GCA_043769005.1 Polaromonas sp.
CCGGTATTTCACATCGCATTGAAACTCGGCAATGATGAGGGCGAGGCGGGCAATCTCGGCGGGAAAATCGCGCAGCTCGATGCCGCGAAAATTGGTGAGGGGGATTTCGCTGCCTTGGTCTTTTTCGCCACGAAGCTTGTTAATTTCAAACTCGATCTCGCGCATTTGCTTGTAGGCGATCACGAGAAAATTGCCGCTGCCGCAGGCTGGGTCAAACACACGGATGCGGGCCATGCGCTTGCGTAGGTTCAGCAGCTTGGCTTTGTTATTAACCGCAGCATTCAATTGCTCACGCAGATCGTCTAAGAAAAGAGGATTGAGCACTTTGAGGATGTTGGGCACGCTGGTGTAGTGCATGCCCAATGCGCCGCGCTCTTCATCATCGGCCACGGCTTGGATCATGCTGCCAAAAATATCGGGGTTGATCTCGCGCCATTTGAGGCGGCCTGCGGCCAGAAGATAGGTGCGGGCGATGGCGGTGAAGCGGGGCACTTCGGTGCTGCCAGAAAACAGGCCACCGTTGACGTAGGGAAAGCCGTTGGCCCAGTTGGGAAGCTTGGGTTGATCGTTGGCGGTGAGATGCCGCGCACCCACTTTGGTGTTCATCGCGCGGAACACGGCTTCTAGCACCTCATGCGTATTGGTGCCATCGCGCTGGCTCATTTGCTCCACGGTTTGGGTAAACAGCCCTTCGCCATTGAAAATATCGGTGTCTTCCGCGAAGAAGCAGAAGATGAGCCGCGCCATGAAATGGTTCATGTCGTGGCGGCGGTCGGCGGCTGCCCAGGCGAGGTTTTCTTTGAGCAGTTCGACGTAAAGCTTGTTCAGCCGCCCGGTGGCGCGGATGTCAATCGGGTTGTCTTTGATCTCCTTGATGGTGGAGATGCCTGCCAACGGCAGGAAAAAGCCGAAATGGTTGGGGAAATCCTCAAAGGCGCTGGCGATGGTTTCGCCGTCCAAACCGTCGGTTTTCGCGCTGCTGATCAGTTCTTCGGCCTCTAACGTGAGCCCGTCGGTAGCTAGGATGAATTTGGCCTTGGCTTTGAGTGTGGTGGGGCTGGCGCGCAGGGCTTCAAGGGTAACGCTTACTTGGCCCTCTGCGCAGGTGGCGATGTGAATGTTGTTGCGCAGCAGCACGCCATGCATGCCGCCGCCCTGTACGTCCGAGGCATTGTTGTTGCCCGCACGCAGGCGCTTTAAGGTGGTGTCTTTGTTGCCGAAGGCGGCCAAGAAGGCGTAGGGGAACTCTTGCGCATCAAACGGCTGCAAGGCCAGATCAGATATGGCGGCTTCTATTTCTACGGCGTTCATAGGCTGGCGGGCCGCAGTAACTTTTGCTTCACGGTGCCGCAGCGGCGCGTTGCCAAACCTATGGGCATGGCCCTAGCAGCCGCGAGAGTGGAGCTGCGCAAAGGAGTCAAGTTGGTGTAAATAGCGGACATAGTGCCTAGTTTATAGGGGCTACGGCGCAAACGGGGCGGCTATTTGCAGTATCTTATTGCAGCACCGCCTGTTTATGAACGATATTGGGTCAGAGCCCAATAAAATAGGGCGTAAGCAGCTACAAAACATGTAGCGCCTACGCTCCTAACTTACTTCTTACCCAACCCCAGTCGCGCCGCCCCTTCGGTGTACAGCTTGGTTTTCTCTTTCATAAACGCGTCCATCTGCTCCACGCCGACGTTCACCAGCTCGAAGCCGCTTTTGGCGGCTAGCTCTTTCATCTCGGGGTCTGCGTTGAGTTGCGCCCATAGGTCGGAGATGCGTTTGCGGGCCTCGGGCGAGGTGCTTTTGGGCACGCCGATGCCACGGTAGGCACCGTCTACCCAGTCTACGCCCAGCTCTTTGAAGGTGGGCACGTCGGGCATCAAGGGGTGGCGCTTTTCCATGGCCACGGCCAGGGGGCGAATTTTGGTTTTGTTGTTGATGGCAAAGGCGGTGTAGGTCATGGCACCGTCTACCTGCATGCCCATGACGGAGGTGGTCATGTCGCCTGTGCCTTTGAAGGGGATGTAGTTGGTCTTTACGCCAAAGGCCGCGTTCATGCGCTCGTGGGCGGCGTGGTTAGCCGAGTTCAGGCCCGAGCCACCCAGGCTGACTTTGCCGGGGTCGGTCTTGGCGGCTTTGATGAAGTCGGCAAAGTTTTTAATCGGGCTTTGCTCGGGTACTACCAAGATATCGGGCGTGTAGTGAAACCAAAACACGGGGGTCACGTCTTGCGTTTTGTATTGCACCTGGCCTTCCAACGGTTGAAAGACGATGTGCGGCAAATTCACGCCCACAATGTTCAGGCCATCACCAGGCAACTGGTTCATCTGCCCCCACATCAGGCCACCACCTGCACCGGCTTTGTACTGGATGATGGTGTCGATGGCAGCGCATTTTTTCTTCAACACGACTTGCTGGTGGCGGGCCGACAAATCAGACTCGCCACCGGGAGGAAAGGCTTGCCAGTAGAGCAGGTTTTTATCGGGACAGGCTTGGGCCCAGGCTACAGGTGCGAGGAGGGCAAGGCACAGGGTAGACAATAACTTTCTCATGGCAGGGGCTCCGCAGATAAAAGATTTATTGTGAACTGAGAATGCTACTTGTTGCGCGCTGGAATACCCTAAGGCTTTTCCTTAAGCGTGAGTGCTTGGAATAAGGTCTGCACAGTGTGGCTTTTGTACGGGGTCGCTAATCACTGCTTAGGCTCAACCATCCCAGTTCGCAGCTCTGGTGCTTGGTGTGCACAGCGCAGCGGCATAAAGGAGGAGGCCGCAGGCCGGGGGACAGCCGCGGAGCTGTGCACGCCAAGCGCCAGAGCGAGCACAGACCAGAAGCCACAAAGGCGCAGGACATCAGGAACCCTATGCAATACGCGCAATCACCGCTGCGGTCACCTGGGCCATGGTCGCCTTGCCGCCCAAATCAGCCGTATGCAATGTCTTGTCTGCGGTAACCTGTTCAATCACCGCCATCAATTTCGTAGCAGCAGCCGCTTCGCCCAAATGCTCCAGCATCATCACGCAGCTCCAGAAGGTGCCGACGGGGTTGGCCAGGCCTTTGCCCATGATATCGAAGGCTGAGCCGTGGATGGGCTCGAACATGCTGGGGTACAGGCGCTCGGGGTTGATGTTACCGGTGGGGGCAATGCCCAGGCTGCCTGCCAGTGCGGCAGCCAGATCGCTCAAAATGTCGGCGTGCAGATTGGTGGCGACCAGCGTATCTAGCGTGGCGGGGCGGTTGACCATGCGGTCGGTGCAGGCATCGACCAGCACCTTGTCCCAGGTCACTTGCGGGAACTCTTTGCTGATCTGCAGCGCAATCTCGTCCCACATCACCATGGCATGGCGCTGGGCGTTGCTTTTGGTCACCACCGTGAGCAGTTTGCGCGGGCGACTTTGCGCCAGCTTGAAGGCGAAACGCATCACGCGCTCTACGCCTACGCGGGTCATCATGCTCACGTCGGTGGCTACTTCGATGGGGTGGCCTTGGTGCGCGCGGCCACCGATGCCAGAGTATTCACCCTCGGAGTTTTCGCGCACGATAACCCAGTTGAGGTCTTCGCGTTTGCAGTTGCGCAGCGGGCCTTCAATACCCGGCAGAATGCGCGTGGGCCGCACGTTGGCGTACTGATCGAACCCCTGGCAGATTTTCAAGCGCAAGCCCCACAGCGTGATGTGGTCGGGGATATGCGGGTCTCCCGCCGAGCCAAACAAAATTGCGTCCTTGCGGCGCAGCGCGTCCAGCCCGTCTTGCGGCATCATCTCGCCATGCGCGCGGTACCAGTCGCCGCCCCAGCCGAAGTTTTCAAATTCAAACTGGAAGGTTTTGTTGGCAGCGGCCAAGGCCTCCAGCACGGTCTGGCCCGCAGGCACCACCTCTTTGCCAATGCCGTCGCCGGGGATGCAGGCAATTTTGTAGGTCTTCATGGGGTTTTTTCTTTCAAATAGGTAATTTTAGGAGATAAAACAAGCTGCAGCCCAATAGAATATAGTGTAAGCAGCTATATTATTAGTAGCGCCCGAAAGTCGTTCACGTTGGTATAAGTCGGGCCAGTGATAACCAGATCATCCAGCGCGCTGAAGTAAGCGTAGGCATCGTTGCGGTCCAGATAGTCGGTCACCTTCATGTTTTTGGCAGCGGCGCGGCGCAGGGTGTCGGGCGCTACGAAAGCGCCGGCGTTGTCCTCGATGCCGTCAATGCCATCGGTATCCGCTGCCATGGCGTACACGCCGGGCATGCCTTGCAGCGCCTGCGCCAGCCCCATACAGAATTCGCCGGCCCGGCCGCCGCGCCCCTTGGGCTGTTTGAGTTTGATCTTGCGCGGGCGGATGGTCACCGTGGTCTCGCCGCCGCTCAAGATGACGCAGGGTTTTTCAAACGCCCCCGTGCCGCGTGCGGTGGCGCGTGCCAGAGCGGCGTGTACCTTGCCCACCTCGCGCGACTCGCCTTCCATCTCGTCACTCAAAATATACGCCTGCAGCCCCATGCGCCGCGCCGCTTGCGCCGCAGCTTCGAGCGACTGCTGGGGCGTGGCCAGCATGCGCACGCTGTGGCCGGCAAAGGCCGCATCGCCGGGCTTGGGTGTTTCCAGTGCGCCGCTCTCCAGCAGGGCCTGGATGTGGGCTGGCAGCGCAATGTTGTAGCGTTGCAGAACAGCCAACGCATCGGTGCAGGTGGTGGCATCGGGCACGGTGGGGCCGCTGGCTATCACGCTCGGGTCGTCACCGGGCAC
>JAYVJV010000133.1:0-17305 GCA_043769005.1 Polaromonas sp.
CTGCCGTGTAAACGTGGGCGAGAAGAAAAACGCCCCCGAGCTGGCGCAAAAAATGGCCCAACTGTGCGATATTTTTGTGCACGATGCCTTTGGCACCGCGCATCGCGCCGAGGGCAGTACCTATGGCATTGCGCAATACGCACCTATTGCGTGTGCGGGGCCGTTGTTGGCGGCCGAGATGGATGCCATTGGCAAAGCCCTGGCAGCGCCTAAGCGCCCGCTGGTAGCGATTGTGGCGGGCAGCAAGGTCAGCACCAAGCTGAGTATTTTGCAGGCCCTGTCGGCCAAAGTGGACGGCTTGATTGTGGGCGGCGGCATTGCCAATACCTTTATGCTGGCTGCAGGGCTGAAGATTGGCAAGTCATTGGCCGAGCCTTCATTGGTTGGCGAGGCGCAGGCCGTCATCAAGGCCATGCAGGCGCGCGGTGCGGCAGTGCCTATTCCTATCGACGTTGTAGTAGCCAAGACCTTTGCCGCCGATGCGGTGGCCACCGTCAAAGCCGCAACGGATGTCGCCGACGACGACCTCATCTTGGACATCGGCCCGCAAACCGCCGCCCTGCTGGCCGCGCAGCTCAAGAGCGCGGGCACCATTGTGTGGAACGGCCCGGTAGGCGTGTTTGAGTTTGCTGCCTTTGCCCACGGCACCGAAACCATCGCCCGCGCGATTGCGGCCTCCAGCGCGTTCTCGATTGCAGGGGGCGGCGACACCCTGGCGGCGATTGCCAAATACGGCATTGAAAAAGACGTGGGCTACATCTCTACGGGTGGCGGCGCGTTTTTGGAAGTGCTGGAGGGCAAAACTCTGCCCGCCTTTGAGATACTGCAAAAACGCGCACTGGCATAGGCATTTTTACTTTTATATTGGGCTAGAGCCCAATAAAATAGTGCGTAAGCAGCTACTTAATTTATAGCGTATAAATTAAGTAGCTGCGCTCACCCTGCACGCGCCCTGGGCACATCTGGGGCCTGTCTGCACGCCCCCGCGCCCGCCTTTTACAATCCAAGCTATGAACCTGTCTGCTCTCACTGCCATTTCGCCGCTGGACGGCCGCTATGGCAACAAACTTGCCGCACTGCGCCCCCTGATGTCTGAATACGGCTACATGCACCGCCGCGTGCAGGTCGAGGTGGCTTGGTTTATCGCGCTGGGCGACGCGGGCTTTGCCGAGTTCAAGCCCCTGAGCGAGGCGGCGCGCAAACACCTCCATGGCCTGGTCAGCAACTTCAGCGAGGCAGATGCGCAAGCCATCAAAGACATTGAGAAAGTGACCAACCACGACGTGAAGGCGGTGGAGTACTGGCTCACGGGCCACGAGCGTGCCGATGCGCAGGGCCACACGCAATGGGTGCCGGGCGCATTTGAGGGCTTTGGCGAACTCAAAGCCGCCAGTGCCTTTGTGCACTTCGCCTGCACCTCCGAAGACATCAACAACACCTCCCACGCCCTGCAACTGCAAGCCGCGCGCGACCAGGTGCTGCTGCCCGCGCTGGATGCCATCATTGCCAAACTGCGCGCAATGGCGCACCAGTACGCAGCGGTGCCCATGCTCAGTCGCACCCACGGCCAAACCGCCAGCCCCACCACCGTGGGCAAAGAGGTGGCCAACGTGGTGGTGCGCCTGGCTGCGGCGCGCGAGCGGATTGCCGAGGTGAAAATTCTGGCCAAGATGAACGGCGCGGTAGGCAACTACAACGCGCACCTGGCGGCCTGGCCGCAGCATGACTGGGAGGCTTTCTCCCGCAAGGTAGTCGAAGGCGGCCTGGGCCTCACGTTCCAGCCCTACAGCATCCAGATCGAGCCGCACGACTACATGGCGCAGCTGTACGACGCGATTGCCCGCACCAACACCATCTTGATCGACTGGTCGCGCGACGTGTGGGGCTATGTGAGCCTGGGCTACTTCAAGCAGCGCCTCAAGGCCGGTGAGATCGGCTCGTCCACCATGCCGCACAAGGTCAACCCGATTGATTTCGAAAACGCCGAAGGCAACCTGGGCCTGGCCAACGCGCTGCTCAAACACCTGAGTGAAAAACTCCCCATCAGCCGCTGGCAACGCGACCTGACCGACAGCACCGTGCTGCGCAACATGGGCGTAGCGCTGGGCTACGCGGTGCTGGCCTACCAGTCACTCGGTGTAGGCCTGGGCAAACTGGAGCTCAACGAAGAGGCTCTGGCGGCTGACCTGGACAGCGCCTGGGAAGTACTGGCCGAGCCGATCCAGACCGTCATGCGCCGCTACGGCGTGCAGGGCGCGTATGAAAAGCTCAAGGAAGTGACGCGCGGCAAAACCATCCGGCCCGAAGACTTGCATGGCCTGATTCGCTCGCTGGATATTCCTGCGGCGGACAAAGAGCGACTGCTGTCGATGACTCCGGCGAGTTATGTGGGGTTGGCTGCGGAGTTGGCGCGGCGGGTGTAGTTGCTTGCCTTGCTTGCCTTGGTTGGCGGGCGTGGGGATGAAGCATTTGCCTTGGTTGGCGGGTGTTGAAGCGGAAGCATCTGCCTTGGTTGGCGGGCATCAGCTCGGGAAGTCGCGCTGATGCTGCACTGGCGCTGTAGCACTATTGCACATCGGGAAGCTTGCATTACGCTGCAATTTTCTGCGATTTTAGCCTCTAGGCCAATAAATACGTGCGCAAGCAGCTACTCTTTTGATAGTCATTCCAACCCAGCCTAGCGGTGATGGAGCGTGTTTGGGATGCAAAAACTGTAGAGAGGCGCGCTCACGGTCTCAGGGCCGCTACTTCGGCATTCGCGTGTTCTCGAAAGTTTTTGCAGCCCAAATTCCTCCATCGCCGCCAAGTGACCAAGCCCGATGCACTATCTTCAAACCTACAGCAACGCGCAGAATCAACCACGCATAACAAGCTGGTCGAAACACCGGCCCCGTACAAGCATCACCACCCGTAAAACCGCGCCCACGTAGCCCCCACCTCCTGCCCCTGCACCGAGTGGTACTGGGGAAACTGCGCCCCCGTTGCACACGCATGGTTGGGCAAGATGCGCAGTTGCGTCCCCACCGGAAAACGCTGCGTGATCGGAGTTGCTGGCACCACCGTTGCCGCCTGGCCTGCCTGCCCGCTTTGCACAGGTCCTGGTTGCACAATACTTGGTGCTTGCACCCAACTCACAATGCCATGCTCCTGGTTGGCGCTGCTCATCACATAGCCCGCCAGCGGCACGCCGTGTACATCACACACCTGGCCGTAGCCATAGTCGTGCGCCTGCGCCTGGGTGCCTCTGTCGCGGCTCATGGCCATCCAGCCTGCATCGACAATGGCCCAGCCTTTGTCTGCCTGGTGGCCAATCACGGTGGTCAGCACGCTCAGGGCGATGTCCTGCGTCGTGCACACGCCCACATTGGCCATCACCAGGTCAAAAAACACATACACCCCGGCGCGCACTTCGGTCACGCCGTCCAGTTGCACTGCCGACAAAGCGGTTGGCGTGGAGCCGACGCTCACCACCGGGCAGGGCAGGCCTGCGGCGCGCAAGCGCTGCGCAGCCTGCACGCAGCGGCTGCGCTCTTGCTCGGCCATGGTTTGCAGCGCCTCGGGCGTGCTCAGGCTGTAGCTGGCACCGGCATGCGTCATCACGCCGCCCAGTCGCGCGCCACGGCTGCGCGCGCCATCGCCGTGCAAAAGGCGGCCAATGTCCAGCAGCGCGTCTGATTCGGGTAGCACGCCCGAGCGGTGGCCGTCGCTGTCGATCTCGATCCAGACTTCAAACAGCACCCCGTGTTGCACACCAAAATCCACGATAGCGCCCGCAGAACTTGCGCTATCAGCTATTATTTTAAGAGTGCACCCCTGGGCCATCAAAGCCGCCGCCTGCTTGAGCTTGGGCGCTGCCATGCCCACGGCGTACAGGATGTCGCTGATGCCCGCCGCATAAAACTGCTCGGCTTCCTTGAGCGTGGACACCGTGATGCCACGCGCCCCAGCCGCCATCTGGTCGCGCGTGATGTCCACACATTTACTGGTTTTGACATGCGGCCTAAAGGCTACGCCCAGCGCCGTCATGCGCGTTTGCATGCGGGCGATGTTGCGCGCCATGCGCTGGGTGTCGACTAAAGCGGCAGGTGTGGAGAGGTCTTGGAAGTGCATGGCTTAAGATCGTAGCGTAATGCAAACCCGTTTATCCACTCCCCCCTTGCCTGCCCCCATTTCCCGCAGCGCCCACCGCTGGGCTGTGGCCTTGCTGTTTATCATGCCCGCGCTGTGGTCGGTCAACTACCTGGTGGGGCGTAGCGCGCCTGGCGTGGTGGCACCGCATATGCTGGCTCTGCTGCGCTGGGTTCTAGCCGGGCTGGTACTGGCAGCCTTTGCCTGGCCCGAGCTGCGCGCCCAACGTGCACTGCTGTGGCAAAACGCCTGGCACCACCTCGTGCTGGGCGCACTGGGCATGTGGGTGTGTGGCGCGTGGCTCTACATTGGCGCACGCTCTACCGTAGCGACCAATATTGCCCTGATATACGCCCTGTCCCCCGTATTTATCGCCTTGATCGCGGCCATCTGGCTGCGCGAACGCCTGGATCGAATTCAGTGGCTGGGCATTGCGCTGTCCTTTGCAGGCCTGGTGCATATCGTCATCAAAGGGCAATGGGCCGCGCTGGCGCAGGTACAACTGGTAGCCGGTGACCTGTGGGTTCTGGCCTGTGCCATCGCCTGGACGCTGTATTCCATCCTGCTCAAACGTTGGCCCAGCCCGTTCAGCCCACTGGCGCGTCTGGTGCTGATCATCGCTGGCGGTGTGGCGGTACTGCTGCCCGCCACCCTGATTGAAGCGTATTCAGGCTTGCCCATGACACAAACCCAGTGGGGAGCGCAGGCCGCCCTGCTTATCGTGTCGGCCGGTCTCATCCCTGGCGCAGCCGCCTATCTGGCGTATTCCACCATCCAGAAAGTGCTGGGAGCCGCCCGCGCTTCGCTCACCTTGTATTTGGGCCCCTTGTATGCCGCAGTCGTGGCCTGGGCCGTGCTGGGCGAACCGGTGCATGGCTACCATGCGCTGGGAGCGGCGGTGATTTTGCCGGGGATATACCTGGCTTCACGCACGCGTGCACAAAGGCTATGATTCAGATTGGCTCGTTACTACCATCGGAGATTTTTCATGGCACTTATGGACTTTATCAAGAAACAGTTTATTGACGTACTGCAATGGACTGAGGACGGCGAGGGCACACTGGCCTGGCGCTATCCGATGGAGGGCATGGAGATTCAAAACGGCGCGGCGCTCACCGTGCGTGAGTCGCAGATGGCGGTGTTTGTGAATGAGGGTAAGGTGGCCGACGTGTTTGGCCCGGGCAACTACAAGCTCACCACCAACACGTTGCCGGTGCTGACGTATTTGAAAAACTGGGACAAGCTGTTTGAGTCGCCCTTCAAGTCGGACGTATATTTTTTCAGCACGCGCCAGCAGCTCGACTGCAAATGGGGCACACCCCAGCCCATCACCATCCGTGACAAAGATTTTGGCGCGGTGCGCCTGCGCGCCTTTGGCAACTTTGCCTTCCGCATCGCCGACCCCAAATTGTTCCACACCGAGATCTCGGGCACGCGCGATGTCTACACCGTGGCCGATGTCGAGGGCCAACTGCGCGGCCTGGTGCTGCAAAACATCAGCAACGCCATTGCCTCCAGCGGCATCGCGTTTTTGGACCTGGCCGCGAATCAGCAGATGTTTGCTGCCGCCCTGACCAAAGAGCTGGTGCCTGCTTACGCCGCCATTGGCCTGAAGCTGGAAGGCATGACGGTGCAAAACGTCTCCTTGCCCGAAGAGCTGCAAAAAATCCTCGACCAAAAAATCGGCATGGGCATGGTGGGCAACGACATGGGCAAGTTCATGCAGTACCAGACCGCCCAGGCCATCCCCAAGTTTGCAGAAAACTCAGGCGGCGGCAGCGGCATCGCGGGCGACGCGATGGGCATGGGCGCAGGGCTGGCCATGGGCCAGATCATGGCGCAGACTATGCAAGCGGGGCTAGCAGGTGCCAGCCCGGCTGCTGCGGCAACGCAAGCGGCGGCCACCGTGAAACCCGATGACGTGATGGGCCTGCTGGAAAAACTGGGCGAACTCAAAGCCAAGGGCATCTTGACGGAGGAAGAGTTCAGTGCGAAGAAGGCTGAGCTTTTGAAAAAGCTGGTGTAACTATGCTGAGGCTGTGAAGGCGGGGAGTTTTTGAACGCAGAGGGCGCGAAGGATTCGCAAAGCGCGCAGAAAAGAAAATACCAAAGGAAGACAAAAAATCAATGCAGAGCTTGAATTTAGAATAAATAGAAATTGACCTTCGAGTGTAATTTTTATTTTTTGGTTTTCTTTTCTCCCTGTCTTTTTTGCGCCCTCTGCGAATCCTTCGCGCCCTCTGCGTTCAAAAATTCCCCGCATTCCCCATAAGCCGATAAACCAACAAAAATAAATAGTGGCCACCGCAACACAACGCGCCTACACCGCTGCCTGCCCCGGCTGCGGTGCGCCGGTTAATTTTGCGTCGCTGGGCAGCGCCTTTGCAGTGTGCGGGTTTTGCCAGAGCACTATCGTGCGCGAGGGGGAGGCGCTCAAACGCATTGGCAAGATGGCCGAGGTGTTTAACGACTACAGCGCTTTGCAGTTGATGGCGCAGGGCAAATATGGCGGTGTCAATTTCAGCATCGTGGGCCGTCTGCAATACAAATACGCAGGCGGTAGCTGGAACGAATGGCTGGCCGCGCTGGACGATGGTACGACCGCATCGCTGTCTGAAGACAATGGCAGTTTTGTCTGGACGCGCGATGCGCCCACTGTGCTTGCCGCCGGGCGCGTGCTGCCCCAGCCTGCGCAATGGGTGGTGGGACAGCACACGGTGGTGGATGGCAGGCCCTTTAGCGTAGGCTCGGTGCAAGAGGTCTCGCTGATGGCCGCGCAGGGCGAGCTGCCCAAGCTGCCAGCTCTAGGGCAAAAGTTTTTTATAGTCGAGTTGCGCAGCGAGCAAGGCGAGGTGCTGTCGGTGGACTACGGCAGCAGCCCGCCCAGCCTGTCGCTGGGCAGCGCGGTGACCATGGAAGCGCTGGAACTGACGGGCCTGCGCGATCTGGCCAACGCCACGGGACAGGGCGGCAAAGACATCCAGACACGGCAGTTCAACTGCCCGCAGTGCGCCAGCACCATAGGCATTCAACTGGCAGGCAGCAAAAGCATTACCTGCCCAGCCTGCCACAGCCTGATCGACCTGAGCCAGGGCGTAGGCAGCGAGCTCATCCAAGCGCTGCAAGACGAGCCCGTCAAGCCATTGATACCGCTGGGCAGCATTGGCACGATGCAGGGTAAAAAATGGCAGGTGGTGGGCTTTCAGCACCGCTTGGGTCGCGAGCAAGGCGATGCGGACGATGACGAGGAGAGCTTTGGCTGGGAAGAGTATTTGCTCTACAACGCCAAGGCAGGTTTTGTATTTTTGGTGGACAGCACCGAGGGCTGGAGCCTGGTCAAGCCCGCCACGGGGGCACCCAAACAGCATGGTGGCCGGGCCTATGCCTATCTGGGCACCACCTACAGCGTGCAATCGGCCTACAAGGCAGAGACCAGTTATGTGGCGGGCGAGTTTTATTGGCAAGTCAAGCGCGGCCAGACCAGCTATAACCAAGACTGTGCCAGTGGTAGCAGCCTGCTGTCGAGTGAGCAGGTAGGCAGCGAGGTTACCTGGTCGGTTGGCAACAAGCTGGAGCACAGCACCGTGGCGACGGCCTTTAATTTGAAAGAGCGCGTTGGTGATTTCAAACGCAGCGCCGAGTCGCCGTTTGCCAGCGAAGGCGTGGGCGTGATAGGCTGGATTGTGATTTTGTTTTTTGTGCTGATTTTTTTGTTTGCCATCACCCGCAACACCCGCAGCTGCGACCCGCAGTATGAAAACTGCGCCAGCAGTGGCGCGCGCGGCGGCGGCAGCAGCTACGGCGGCTACAGCTCGGGTGGTGGGCACAAGTAAGGGTGTAGTTTGTTTTTTACAGGAGATCTATCATGTTGGAATGGTTAAAACCCGGGGCCTTTGCCGGTTCTATCGTCTTCGCGCTGATCGGTGTCGCCATTTTCTGGCTGTGCTTTATCGCCATTGACAAAATGACCCCCTACAAGCTGTGGGAGGAGCTGGTAGAAAAGCAAAACCTCGCCCTGGGTATTGTGGTAGCCGCCATGTGTTTGGGTATTTCCTTGATAGTGGCTGCTGCAATCCATGGGTAACCCAGCCAGCGACCACCAGCCACCGCGCCCGGTAGAGCTGGCGCTGCTGGCCAGCGTGTTTGTGGTGGCAGCCTGTGGCCTGCTGTATGAGCTGGCGGCGGGGGCGATTGCGTCTTATGTGCTGGGCGACTCGATCTTGCAGTTCTCCACCATCATCGGCACCTACCTGTTTGCCATGGGCATTGGCTCGTGGCTGTCGCGCTATGTCGAGCACCAGTTGCCTGCCCATTTTTTTCGTATTGAATTACTGGTAGGCCTCGTAGGCGGTGCGCTACCAGCTATTTTATTTATAGCTAATGCTTTTGCACCGCAAGCCTTCCGGCCTTTGCTGTACGGCCTGGTCATGCTGGTGGGTATCTTGGTGGGGCTGGAGATTCCGCTGGTCATGCGCATCCTCAAACGCAATGTGCAGTTTAAAGAGGTGGTCTCGCAGGTGCTGACCTTTGACTACCTGGGCGCGCTGGCCGTCAGTGTGGCTTTCCCACTGGTGTTGGTGCCCCAACTGGGCCTGGTGCGCACGGGGCTGCTGTTTGGGCTGCTCAATGTGGCGGTGGCGCTGTGGGCGCTGTGGCTGTTTCGCCATGAGTTGCGTGCGCTCAAAAGCCATGCCATTGCAGCTCTGGCGGCGCTGGGCTTGCTGGGCGGTGCGTTTGCCGGGGCAGACCATATCACCAGCCTGGCCGAAGACAAGTTCTACCAAGACCCGATTGTCTTCAGCGAAAACTCGCCCTATCAGCGCATCGTCGTCACCCACGGCCGCGCCGGGCACCGCCTGTTTCTCAATGGCAACCTGCAGTTTGCTCAGCGCGACGAATACCGCTACCACGAGGCCCTGGTACACCCGGCCATGGCAGCGCATGGCGCACCTAAAAAAGTCGCCGTGCTGGGCGGTGGCGACGGCATGGCAGTGCGCGAGGTGTTGAAATACGCCAGCGTCGAGGCGGTCACCCTGGTCGAGCTAGACCCCAACATGACGCGCCTTTTCACCCAGCACCCGACGTTAGCCGCGCTTAACAGCCAGGCGTTGTCATCGCCCAAGGTCAAGGTCATCAACCAGGATGCTTTCAAGTTTTTGGAAACCAGCCTTGATACCTTTGACGTGATCGTGGTGGACTTTCCAGACCCAACCAATTTCAGCATTGGCAAGCTCTACACCACCAGCTTTTACGCCTTGCTAGACCAGCTCCTGTCGGCCAGTGGCTATGCGGTGATTCAAACCACCTCCCCCTTGGTAGCGCGCAAAAGTTTTTGGACCGTGGCACGCACGATTGAAGAGGTGGGCCTCACAGCCAAGCCTTACCATGCCCATGTGCCCAGCTTTGGCGAGTGGGGTTTTATCATCGCCAGCCGCAGGCCCTACCGTTTGCCCACCGCTTTGCCCCAGGGCATGAAATTTTTGAGTGTGCCCAGCCTGCCCCTGCTGTTTGATTTTCCGCAAGACATGACCCGGGTGGACAGCCAGCCCAACCGCCTGAGCAACCAGCTGCTGGTAACCACCTTTGAAGAAGAATGGGGCAAGGTGCTGCATTGACCGCACTGACCCCCTTTGAACGTTCACGCCGTAGCGTGCTGGCGGCCAGCGCCCTCGCCCCTCTGCTATTGAATAACTGCAAGGGTGCGCCGGGTATCACGGGCGGTTTCACAGGCACCTCCCCCGAGTACGGCCACCTGCTGCGCAAGAGTGGCACCCCCCCAGAGCCAAGCCAAACCCATCGCGTGCACACGCTCATCGCAGGCGGCGGTGTTGCAGGCCTGTCTGCCGCCCGGGCGCTACGCTTGCAAGGTATCGATGACTTTGCTGTGCTGGAGCTGGAGAGTGAGGCTGGCGGCAACGCGCGCGCGGCCAGCATGGCGGGCATGGCGCACCCCCTGGGCGCACACTACCTGCCCGTGCCCAGCGATGCAGCCCCCGAGACGCAGGATTTTCTGCAAGAGCTGGGCCTGAGGCAAAGCATCGCTGGCCGCTGGCAATACGACGAGCGCCACCTGTGCCACAGCCCGCAAGAGCGCCTGTATTTCAACGGCGCATGGCAAGACGGTCTGTTGCCGATGACCGATGTGGGCGCAGCCACGCTGGCGCAGTACGCCAAATTTTCGCAGCTGGTAGAGCGTTGGCGCAGCACTGGCGGCTTTCATATTCCCGTGCCAAATACGCCAGTAGCCCAGGAAAATAGAGCGCAACTAGCTATGACATTTATAGCGTATCTGGATGCGCAAGACCTGCATGACGCGCATCTGCGCTGGTATCTGGACTACTGCTGCCGCGACGACTACGGCGCGGGCATCGACGCAGTGAGCGCCTGGGCAGGCATCCATTACTTTGCGGCGCGCCATGGCTTCAGTGTGCCGGGCAATCCAGACGCACAGGGCAACACCAGCCTGACCACCGAGCACAGCAGGCAACGCGAAGGCGTGCTCACCTGGCCCGAGGGCAATGCCCACCTCACACGCGCGCTGGCCGCACCCCTGGGAGAGCGCCTGCGCACGGGGCATCTGGTGCTGCGCATTGCACAGGCGGCGCAGGGTGTGAGCGTCGATGCGCTGAACCTGCAAACCCAAGCCGTGCAGCGCTGGCAGGCGCAGCGCTGCATTGTGACGCTGCCCATCTTTATTGCCAACCGGGTGGTAGAAAACGCCCCCGACTTTTTGCGCCAGGCGGCGCGGCACACCCGCTACGCCAGCTGGCTGGTCGCCAACATCCATATCAACGCCGCACTGCAAGACGCAGGTGGCGCGCAGGGCGGTGCGGCCCCGGCCTGGGACAACGTCATCTACCACCCGGCCGCACCTGGCAGCCCCTCTGGTAGCTCTTCCGGCGGCGGCCTAGGCTATGTCGATGCCATGCACCAAAGCACCCGCACGGCGCCAGGCCCTAGTGTGCTGACCTACTACCGCGCCCTGGGCGCCCGTGACGACGCACGCCGCACTTTGCTGGCCACCCCCTGGGCGCAGCACAAGGACGAAGCCCTGGCCGATCTGGCCATCGCCCACCCCGACATCTGGCAACGCGCAGTGCAAGTAAACATCACCCGCTACGGCCACGCCATGGCGGTGCCTACGCCAGATTTAATCCATCATATTGACCTGCAGCCCAATAAAATAGAGCGTAAGCAGCTCCTAAAAAAAGAGCAAAAAAGACTACCTTACGCACCCCGCACCACCCCGAGCACGCAGCGCCTGGCCTTTGCGCACAGCGACTGGTCAGGCTATTCGGTGTTTGAAGAAGCCTTTACGCGCGGGCTGCATGCGGCGCTGGGTTGAGCATCTTTCACGGGCTGGCCTTGTTCGTTAGCGCTTTGTCGGCTTCGCGCACGGTTGGACATGTATCGTCTGCCCTCATGCTGGAGTACCAGAAATCGGTCAGCCGATACATGCCCAACCGTGATCCATCGTGGTAGCGCGCTACCCGTAGTTTCCTGCATGCACTTGCCGTAACTACCAGTAGCGTGCGACCATTTATGCAAGCGAGAGAGCGTATGCCGAACGACCGATTTCTGGTACTCCAGCATGAGGGCGTTTGGCGTACGCTCTCTCACCCTTCGAGAAGTTCTGCGCGAGAAATTTCCCCATGTCCGTACCTTGCGCTGCATACACAGAAAGAGTTGTAGGCTTCGCACTACCCGTAGCGTCGTCAAAGCGTCTGCCGCAACTACCGGTAGCGTGCGACTATTTATGCAAGCGAGAGAGCGTATGCCGAACGACCGATTTCTGGTACTCCAGCATGAGGGCGTTTGGCATACGCTCTCTCGCCCTCAGAGAAGTTCTGCGCGAGAAATTTCCCAACATCTGGAACTCACTTTTTGAATCGCTCAAGCATGACGATCAAAAAAGTGATCTCACCCTGCAAGTCCAGAGTCTCACCCCCGCAACAACTTCTCCTGCGCCACCGCCAGCGCCTGTGGTTTGCCGCTGAGCACCAGCGTATCGCCGCTCTGCAGCTCGCAGTGATCGTCCACCGCCACGGGTGTCCCTGCCGCTCTGCGCAGGCTCACTACCCGCACACCGATGGCGTGTAGCGCTTGGTCGCCCAGCGTCTGGCCCAGGGTTTTGGCGGCCAGGGGCAGGGTGAAGGTGGTCAGGCGCTCGTGGTCTATCTCGTCCACCGTATCGTCGCCCATGCCGTGAAAATAGCCGCGCAGCAGGTTGTAGCGGGCATCGCGCTGGTCTTGCACGTTGCGGATCACGCGGCGCATGGGCACGCCCACCAGGGCCAGCGCGTGGCTGGCCAGCATCAGGCTGCCCTCGATGGATTCGGGCACCACTTCGGTCGCGCCAGCGGCTTGCAGTTTTTCCAGATCATGGTCGTCCTGGGTGCGCACAATCACCGGCACCTGCGGGGCGTGGGCGCGGATGTGGGCCAGCACCTTGAGTGCGCTGGGCACATCCAGATAGGTGATGACCACCGCACTGGCACGCGCCAGGCCTGCGGCCATCAGGGCTTGCAGCCGGGCAGCGTCGCCAAACACCACCGAGTCGCCCGCGCTGGCGGCCTGGCGCACGCGGTCGGGGTCCAGGTCCAGCGCCATCGAGGGGATGTGCTCCTGGTCCAGCATGCGCGCCAGGTTTTGCCCGCAGCGGCCATAGCCACAGATGATGACGTGCTGGTTGACGTTGATGGATTTGCGGGCGATGTTGGTCATCTGCAAAGATTGCAGCATCCACTCGCTGCTCACCAGGCGCATGACAATGCGGTTGCTGTACATGATGATGAAGGGCGTGGCCAGCATGCTCAGCACCATGCTGGCCAAAATCGGGTTGAGCAGCGCAGCAGGTACTAAATTGTTTTGCTGTGCCAGCGTGAGCAGCACAAAGCCAAACTCGCCTGCCTGCGCCAGATACAGCCCGGTGCGCAGCGACACGCCCGCACTGGCACCCAGCAGCTTGGTGAGCAGCGTCACCAAGCCCAGCTTGAACAGCACGGGCACCACCGTCAGCAGCAGCACCAGGGGCCAACGCTCGATCACGGGCCGCCAGTCCAGCAGCATGCCGATGGTGATGAAGAACAGGCCCAGCAGCACATCGTGAAACGGGCGAATATCCGTTTCCACCTGGTGCTTGTATTCGGTCTCGGAGATCAACATGCCCGCAATAAAAGCCCCCAGCGCCAGACTCAAACCCGCCAACTCTGTGAGCCAGGCCAGACCCAGCGTGACCAGCAGCAGGTTCAGCATAAACAGCTCGTCGCTCTTGCGCCGCGCCACCAGGGTCAGCCACCAGCGCATTGCTTTTTGCCCGCCAGCGAGCAAGATAGCTATTAAAAATGTAGCTTTTAACGCAGCAATACCAAGCGCTACAGCCAGTTTTTCAGGTGACGCGCCGAGGGCAGGTATCAGCACCAAAAGCGGCACGACAGCCAGATCCTGAAACAGCAGCACGCCCATAATGCGTTTGCCATGCTCGCTGTCCATCTCCAGCCGCTCGGCCATCAGCTTGACCACAATGGCCGTGCTGCTCATGGACAGCGCGCCGCCCAGTGCCAAGGCCGACTGCCAGGACATGCGCCAATAGCCTTGCGCAAAATACGCCATGCCCAGCGAGGCGACGGTTGCCAGCAAGATAGTCAGCACCACCTGCAGCAAGCCCAGCCCAAACACATGCCTGCGCATGGCACGCAACTTGGGCAGATTGAATTCCAGCCCGATCACAAACATCAAAAACACCACGCCAAACTCGGCCAGATAGCGAATGCCCGACGAGTTTTGCGCCAGCGCCAGCGCGTTGGGGCCGATCACCACGCCCACCGTCAGGTAGCCTAGCATGGGCGGCAATTTCAGCTGCTTGCATGCCACCACACCCAGCACGGCAGCCAACAAGTACAAGAGCGTGAGTTCCAACGAGGTCATGCATGGATACTAGCATTGCAAGATGACGCGTGGATGATGTGTTTGGCTCCTCAAACACTGCCGTCCAAACTGTGTCGCTAAGATTTGACTGCTTGCACGCTCTCCAGCGGCAAAACTGGCTTGGCACCCCGCCTAAACACCCAGCGCCACAGCTTGCCGCAAAACGCCGCAAAATCGTCCACAAACGTATAGACCGCTGGAATCACCAGCAGGCTGAGCAGGGTAGAGGTCATCAAGCCGCCCAGCACCGCCACGCCCATGGGTGAGCGAAAGCTGCCGTCGGAGGCACCCCAACTCATGGCAATGGGCAGCATGCCTGCGCCCATGGCAATCGTGGTCATCACAATCGGGCGCACACGCTTGTGGCAGGCATCCAGCAGGGCATCGGTTCGGCTCATAGCGGGTACGGCACTCTGGGTGTCGGTGGCCGGTTTGCCGCGCCGCGCCTCGATGGCGTATTCCACCAGCAAAATGGAGTTTTTGGTGGCAATGCCCATGAGCATGATGAGACCAATCAACGAGGGCATAGAAAAGCTCTTGTCCGCCACCAGCAAGGCCACAAATGCGCCGCCAAGCGACAGCGGCAGCGCCGCCAGAATCGTCATCGGGTGCAAAAAGTCTTTGAACAGCAGCACCAGCACGATGTAAATGCACAGCACAGCCGTGAGCATGGCCAGGCCAAAGCTGGCAAACAGCTCGCCCATCACCTCGGCATCGCCAATGGTGACTTGCTTGACGCTCGCGGGCAGGTTTTGGATGGCGGGCAATTTATCAACCGCCGCCGTCACATCGCCCAGCGGCAGGCCTGACAGCTCCACTTCAAACTGCACATTGCGAGCCCGGTTAAAACGATCAATCACCGCCGGGCCGCCCGACATTTCTATGCTGGCCACCTGGCCCAGCATGACCGGCCCGCGCGTGCCGGGCACCATCAGGCGCTCTAGCGTGGCCAGGTCGTTGCGGGCATCGTCAGACAGGCGCACCACTATCGGCACTTGGCGCTGGGCCAGGTTCAGCTTGGGCAGCGCTGCGTCATAGTCGCCCACGGTGGCAATGCGCAGGGTTTCGCCAATGGCCGCGCTGGTTACACCCTGATCCGCCATGCGGCCAAAGTCCGGGCGCACGGTCAGCTCGGGCCGCACTAGCGATGCGCTCGATGCCACCGAACCCAGGCCTGGAATGGTACGCAGGTCGCGCTCTACCGCAGCGGCAGCCGCGGCCAGGGCCAACGGATCTTCGCCCGTCAGGGCCAGTACATATTTTTCGCCCGAGCCGCCCAGGCCCACCTTGCTGCGCGCACCGGGCAAGTCTTCCAGGGCTTTGCGAATATCGTTTTCAATACCCTGCTTGCGGGGCCGCTCGCCTCGGTCGGTCAGCAAGATCGTCAAGGTGGCTTTGCGCGTTTCGGCTGCGCCACCGGGCGCAAACGGGTCGCTGCCCGCTGAGCCGCCGCCAATCGTGGTGTAGACCGACTTCACATGCGCCACTTTGCTGATGAGCAAACGCGCCGCCTCGGCAGCCACCTGGGTCTGTGCCAGCTTGGTACCCGGTGGCAGCTCCAGGTTGACCTGGGTTTGCGAGTTGTCGTCGGGCGGAATAAAACCCTTGGGCAGCTGCGGGATCAGCATGATCGAGCCTGCAAAAAAGGCCAGCGCCGCCACCACGGTGATCCAGCGGTGGCGCAAGCACCAGCGGCTGGCGCGCATATACCAGCGCATCAGTGCACCGTCTTGCACCACATGGCCACTGGCTATCGGTTTGAGGATATACGCCGCCATCATGGGCGTGAGCATGCGGGCCACCACCAGCGAGGCAAACACCGCCAGGGCTGCCGTCCAGCCAAACTGCTTGAAAAACTTACCCACAATACCGCTCATGAACGCGGTGGGCAAAAACACGGCAATCAAGGTAAAGGTGATGGCGATCACCGCTACGCCAATCTCGTCTGCCGCCTCCATGGCCGCCTGGTATGGCGACTTGCCCATGCGCAGATGGCGCACGATGTTCTCCACCTCCACTATCGCGTCGTCCACCAAAATACCAATCACCAAAGACAGCGCCAGCAAGGTGACTACGTTGATGGAAAAACCCAAATAATTCATGCCAATAAAGGCGGGTATCACCGACAAAGGCAGCGCCACGGCCGACACAAAGGTGGCACGAAAATCGCGCAAAAACAGCCACACCACCAGCACCGCCAGCAAAGCGCCTTCAATCAGCAGCGTGAGCGAGGCTTTGTATTCTTCTTCCACCGGAGACACGAAGTCAAAGGCTTCGGTCAGTTGCATGTCGGGGCGGGCAATTTTTAGCTCGGCCAGCACGGCGCGTACGCCACGGCCTGCCTCTACCTCGCTGGCACCTTTGCTGCGCGACACTTCAAAACCTACCACCGACACCCCGTTAAGCAAGGCACTCGATCGCGGCTCGGCGACGGTGTCTATTACTTGGGCAATTTGGTCTAAGCGCACTTTGCGCCCGCCCTCAATCGACAGCTCAATAGCAGCAATCTCGGCAGCAGACTTGACCGTGGCCAGTGTGCGCACGGGTTGCTCGCTGCTGCCCAGGTTGGTGCGGCCCCCGGCGGTTTCCATCTGCACTTCACGCAACTGGCGCGACACCGCCGCAGCGCTCACGCCCAGGGCTTGCATCTTGCTACTGTCTAGCGCAATACGCACCTCGCGGTTGACTCCGCCTACGCGCGCAACCGAGCCTACGCCCTTGACGGCCAGCAGGCGGCGCGTGAGGGTGTCGTCTACAAACCAAGAGAGCGCCTCGTCGTCCATCGACGCAATGCGGATGGTGTAGGCCAGCACAGCGCCGCCCGAGATGTTGACCTTGCTCACCACCGGGTCGCGCAGGTCAGCGGGCAGGTCGGCACGCACCTGCTGCACGGCAGAGCGGGTTTCGTCCAGCGCCTCCTGGGTGAGCTTTTCAATGCGAAACTCTGCGGTGATTGTGACCACACCGTCTTGCACTTTGGTGTAAATGTTTTTCAGGCCTTCCAGCGACGCAATAGCGTTTTCAATTTTGCGGGCTACCTCGGTCTCGAGCTGGGCGGGCGAGGCACCGGGCAGGCTGGCGGTGATGATGATGTTGGGCACGTCCAGATCAGGAAAGTTTTGCACCTTCATGCTCTGGTAGCTGAGCACGCCAGCAAAGCACAGCATGACAAAAAACATGATGGCAGCTATCGGATTGCGGATGCACCAGGCGGAGACGTTCATACAAATTGCTCTTTATTTAATAGCTG
>JAYVJV010000134.1:0-20972 GCA_043769005.1 Polaromonas sp.
GTGGTAGGCGATGTAGCTTGCTGTCATCAACCTATAACGCTTGACAAACTCCCTCCGTGGACTAGGTTGCATTAGTTTCTGCCGCCCAGACTCCTAGCGGGCGGTGAAGAGCTTGTGCTGCAAAAATCTTACGCAAACACGCGAATACCGCAGTAGCGATCTGCAGACCGTGAGCGCGCCTTGCTACAGATTTTTCATCCCAAGCCCGTTCACCACCCGCCCAACGGGCCGCATGGTGCGCAGCCGTGGGGATACCCGCTTGAGCTGACATTTTAGGTGTCAAATCGGGCTGTAGCCCAATGAAATACAGCGTAAGCAGCTACTGAATAAATAGCAACTGTAGCACCGCACAACCTACACTCCCAGCGCCTGCAACGCATCCAGTGGGCTGGCGGTGCCGCCCGCAGCCACCTTTAGCACATGGGTATAGATCATCGTCGTGCTCACATCGCTGTGCCCCAGTAGCTCCTGCACCGTGCGAATGTCGGTGCCCGCTTGCAGCAGGTGCGTGGCAAAGCTGTGGCGCAGGGTGTGCGGTGTTGCGGGTTTCACAATCTGGGCTGCATGCATTGCCTGCTTGAAAGCGCGCTGAAATGTCTGGTCATAAGCGTGGTGTCGTCGCACAGTTTTGCTGCGCGGGTCAGTGGACAAAGTAGCTTGTGCAAACACCCAATGCCAAGCCCAGGTTTGGCCCGCCTTGGGGTATTTGGCATCCAGGGCGTGGGGCATTTCCACACCGGGCACCTGCGCCGCCCGATCCTGGGACCATAGATCATGGCTTAGGCGGCATTGGTCTTTCAAGGCATCCAGCAAGCTGCTGGGCAGCATGACAACCCGGTCTTTACCGCCCTTGGCCTCGCGCACAACGATGACCTTGCGGTCAAAATCAACATCTTTGATACGCAAGCGCAGCCCTTCCATCAAGCGCATGCCACAACCATAGAGCAGCGATGCCAGCAATTGATGCTGCCCTTCCAGTTTGCCCAGCAAAGCCTGTACTTCCGGGCGTGTAAGCACTACGGGAATACGTTTTTTTGGCACAGGCCGCACCAGCTCATCCATCCAGGGCAGCTCGATCCCCAGTACCTTCTGGTATAGAAAAAGCAATGCACTCAATGCCTGGCGGTGGGTAGAAACAGACACTTTGCGCTCAACGGCCATATGGGTCAAAAAAGCCTCCACCTGCGCCTGCCCCATGTCGCGGGGATGCTTCAACTGGTGAAAATAAATGAACTTTTTCACCCAATATACATACGCTTCCTCGGTGCGCAGGCTATAGTGCAGGTAACGGATTTGTTCCCGCAACTGATCCAGCAGCCGAGTTGACTTGAAAACCGGCGTGCTGGTTTTTCTGGAATTGTTATGACTGTTCATTTATACAGTATACTGGTTGCGAACCATATTACAAGCGCCTTTGCAGGCTTTTTTGCTTCCCAAGTTAGGGCGACAAAACCGTTGATGGGTGGACAGAACCCTGTCTCCCTATATTGAGTTAGGCATCAGATTTCCCATGAGTTTGTCCGCAGAAGTCCTCAACCTCCTCGCACGAAATCGCTTCTCGATTCCCATCGCATGCGGAGGGGTAGCCCTCTTCATCTTTGTCTACCAACGTGAGCTCGATCCTCCGCCCGCAACCTCCATCGAACTTATCGAAGTCGAGGCCAGCGCACTTGGCACCCTCCAGGTCAATGTCATGGGCCGCCGAAACAACGTCGCAGTTGCTCAGCGGGATGCCGGCTACGCGATCGAATACTCCCCGCGGCAGCCAGCGCCTGGTACCGGACTACTTGGCCCAGTACGCAGGACCTTTGCATCTGAACTTGAGCTGACCGCCGCAGAACTACGATGGATCAAGGGTCATGGGCCAAGCTATCGCATTGGACTCATCAGAGATCAGGTGGTAAGCATCGCTTCCTTGACCCAGCCACTCATCGAATACGAGCGCTACATGCGCGTGGCCGCTGGCAAGCGAGACCTGTGGCGCCTCTATGGGGTTCTCGTCCTTACACTTGGCGCCGCGCTCTATGCACTCGGCCGCCACCGCCACCTGCGCGCTGATGCCTAAATCAAAGTTAGGCGTCGCAAAAGCATGCAAACTCGCGTTCCACACGATCCCGCCTACACAGCACTCATTGGCACTGCTGTCTATGTGTTCGCGTACTACGAGTGGGCTGTCATCTATCTCATTCAACAATTCAAGCCCGGCTTCGTGAGCCGGTACAGCCGCGGAGCGCCGATGACTTCCGGTGGAGTTAAAGCAGAGCTTCTAGCCGTCCTGAACGATCCAAGCGCGCGCTATACGGCTGTGTCAAAAGCCGAAATCCAAGCCTGTCACGACGAGTTTGCGCGACTCATCGAAAAAAGGAACGCTCTAATTCATGCGCGCCCCATTACCGATCATGATGGGTCGCAAATACTCAATTACCAGACAAGGCCTGACCGCTCGTTACCCGACATGAAATGGCCAGTTTCAGAAATAGAGACAGCCATCCAAGAGTTTGACGCAGCAGCATGCTCAGCCAATACGCTACTACATCGTTTGCTGCCATGACCCGCGCAGCGACGCCTAACAATTCATTCAAGCCGAAACCGCTTCGCGGTTCGGCTTAATTCAGGCGTTAAAAGGCAACCAATGGGCGTTGACTGTAGGGTCGAGGACGAAGACGGCGGTGTTCTTAACGGACTCCCAGATTCCCAATCCCTCGTGGCTTTCTTGCTCACTCCGGACCACAGCGCTATGGGTGAGACGGTGTGCCTGCGGTTCATCGACGAATATGGGGACACAACGTTCAACCAGTTGCAAATACCGGTGCTGATACAGGAATTGCGTGAAGCGGTTCTTCGCTGTATGAATTTGGAAGCTCGCGCACATGGTGAGAAACTGGCAGCCCTTGTAGCAACTGCGGAAGGCGAAATGCACACTTATGTCAAGTTCATCGGCGATTAGCTGCTTGCCTTTTAACTGGTCGGCCCAGTCGCGACAGCCTTCGGCTGCCGCTGGCCTCCAACGTTGGGCATACAACTGACGCGCTATGCGTACACATAAAATAAAGAGCCTCCAATGTCACTAACTTCTAATTTCAATACTGAGCTTCATACCTTTGCACAAAACTTTGACACTGCGTATGAGGACAAAGCTGTAACTACGCGTGGGCAATTTCTACGTTCTTATCCGCTCAGCCAACTCAAAAATATTACTCTTGATGAGTATGTAATTGGCAAGGGCACTGCATCATTTTGTGCGTGTGTCGAAGCAAAGACCAAGGCTTGGGCAAATATGCAAGGAGCAACTGCAAACAAGTTTGGCATTTACTTTGGCAAGACAAAATCTGATCCCACAATGCAATACCGCTTTACTCAGAAGTTTGGAAAAACAAAAAATGAAGCTTTTGATGGAGTTAAGGAGGCACTATTAAATCTTGTCAAAGCAGGCAAGTCGAAAAGCTTTAGCGAGATCGACGAAAACCCCCTTTCCCAGATGTTCAAGGCCAAGATATTGAGCCTTTACTTCCCAGAGCTTTACTTGAATATATGCAGTTCCGAGCACCTCGAACAAATTGCCTTGGAGATGGGAATTTCGGAGCAACAATTCGTGAGCGAGTACCAGCATTTGTTAGTCGAAAAAAAATTGACGAACAAAATCACAAAGGAATGGAGTAACCCCAAGTTCATGTCATTTCTTTACGCCAAGTTTATTCGTGGCGACTTGAATACCTCCCTTTCCGCTAAAGTTAAAAAACCTCGAAAAAAAACTAGGCGTAGAGTTAATTTCGAGGATATTGCTGCAAACCGAGATGCCATAGGCAAGGCAAGCGAAGAGTTCGCCATCGAATGGGAAAAAAATCGGTTAATTGGCCTCGGTTATCAAGAGCTGGCCGCGAAAATAGAAGATCGCCGCAACATTCCATCCTATGGATATGACTACCTTTCTTTTAGTGCGCCGGGGCAGGAAAGATACATTGAGGTCAAATCAGTTGGTCGAGACAGAAAAGAAGAATGCTTCCGGTTTTACCTCTCCGAGAATGAACTCTCGGTTTCTAACTCTGATGAGAGCAGCAAAGATTATTACTTTTACTTGGTGCTCTATGGCAAGGATGGAAAGCCTTGCGACCTCCTAGCGAGACACGCCAAAGAGTTTTATTCAAGCAGTGAAATTAGCCCCTGCGCGTATGTGGTGAGGTTTGATCTTGAAGACCATAATTAACGATTTCGTACCCCATATCGCGGCAACTTTAATATGCATGCCCAACCCGGCAGTCGAGAGGGACTGCGCAAAAGCGCGCAGCCCCTCACATCTACGTTAGGTGTCTCATGCTCCAAGTCGCGCAGCGTCGCAGTGAGGTCTACGATTTCTTCCACGGCAGCGCTGCCTGCCAGCAATTCTTCTTTGCACCCGAGCGGGATGAGCGGTATGTGGCCTACTACAACAGCATGTACCTGCTTCAGGATGCCACCGAAAGCCTCATGGCTCATCGTGCACGCGGCTTCTCCGCAAATGAACCGCTCCTCAGCTATCTTGAGTTCTGGGGCGTTCTGCAAGCGGTGATCATTCAGCAAGACTCCATCGCAGAACTGTGGGAGGTCATGGTCGAACAGCCGTTCAACGCAAAGAAGCTCGGTCTACGCGCATGGCCAGAAGTACGCGAGCTTCGAAACGTCTGCGCGGGCCACCCCGCCAAGAAAGATCGGCCGTCCCGTGAACCTATGGTTCGCTCATTCATGGGTCGTGCCTTCGGTAACTACGACTCCATCGTCTACGAGCGCTGGCAGCAGGGCTCAGGTACAACTCACCCCACGGTGAATCTAGGCGTACTTCTGGACACCTATGCCTCTGAGGCCGAAGCTCAGTTGTGTGTCATCCTGAATTCAATGAGGTGCCGTTGGTCGTGAAGACACCTAACTCAAACGTTCCAGCTAAATATCTACCTGACATTTGACCCAGTAACCTCCGTATTTATTGCCTTAGAAGCTACCATTTTTGCAGCAAAATAGAACGCCTGGCAACTGAATCGCAGCATGAGCATTGACAAATTAGAATATTTGTCATAACATACAAACATTAAAGGTTAAGCATCTCTCGGAGCCCATCATGTCAGTACACACATTTTCAAGCCGAGACTTCACGCGTGATGTGTCAGCAGCCAAACGCGCTGCAGCGAATGGCCCCGTGTTCATCACCGACCGTGGCCGCCCCGCTTTTGCATTGCTTCAAATCAAAGATTACAACCGCATGGCTGGTAAGAGCGAACTGTCATTGCTGGATGTGATGGATAGCATTGCAGGCGGCGATGGTATTGAATTTAACCCACCGAAATTGAATATCTCCTTCAAAGATGCTGAGTTCGATGAATCGTGTTTGTTTTAGATACCAATGTCATCTCGGAACTACGCCACGGCAAACCCATGCAATCGGCTGTCGTGCGGGCATGGGCAGCAGCGCAGCCCAGCAGCAGCTTTTACCTCTCAGCAATCACTTTATTAGAGCTTGAAATGGGCATTCAAGCCCTGGAACGCAAAACCCCACCGCAAGGCAGCGCATTGCGCGCTTGGTTAAGCGGCGTTCGCGCAGTATTCAGTGGTCGAATATTACCTTTTACGGAAATCACCGCGCCAGTTTGCGCCGCATTACATATCCCCAACCCACGCTCAGACCGCGACGCGATGATAGCCGCGACAGCAATTGAGCATGGATTTACGGTGGTTACGCGAAATGAAATGGATTATTTGCAAACTGGAGTTTCGATTATTAATCCGTGGCATGTTTAAATTTGCATAAGCGCTTGCTCGCCTAGAATCGCACCCCGTTTTGCCAAGCCCCCATTTTTATGCCACAGTAGCACCGTGCACCTGCCTTACGACACCCCCACACCGCTGGAATATTTTGCCACCCTGGTGGCCAGCGATGAGCAGTTTCCGCTGCTGGAGGCGGCGGCCTCTATTGCGCAGGATGAATACCCCGGTCTGGACGTGCAGCAGGTGCTGGGCGATGTGGACCAGCTAGTGGCGCGCCTGAAGCGGCGCATTCCGGCCGATGCGCCGCCTATTCAGCGCCTGCGCGCACTGAACCAATTTTTCTACCGTGACCTGCATTTTGCGGGCAACGTCAACCACTACCACGACCCGGACAACAGCTACTTGAATGCCGTGCTGCGCACCCGCAAGGGCATTCCCATCAGCATTGCGCTGCTGTGGCTGGAGGTGGCGCAGGCCATCGGCATCAACGCACGGGGCGTGTCCTTTCCTGGGCACTTCATGATCAAAATCAACCTGCCCAAAGGCCAGGTGGTGATGGACCCGTTGAACGGCCAAAGCCTCAGCCGTGAAGACCTGAGCGAGCGCCTGGAGCCCTTCAAACGCCCCAGCACGGTGCTGGACGACTTTGATGCCCCGCTGGGCCTGTACCTGCAAAGCGCCCCCCCGCGCGACGTGATCGAGCGCATGCTGCGCAATCTCAAAGAAATTCACAAAAACCAGGAAGACTGGCCCCGCCTGATCGCTGTGCAAGACCGCTTGATCGTGCTGCTGCCTAAAGCTTGGGGCGAGGTGCGTGACCGCGGCCTGGCCCATGCCGAGCTGGGCTACCACACACAGGCAGTGTCAGATTTAGAAACCTATTTGGCATACGCCGAAGATGCGCTGGACATAGACGCTATTGCTGAACGGGTAGGCGAACTGCGCAAGGCCAGCAGCGCATAAATGCGTGACTCGAGCGTCACCAGTGGTGCCAGTCAGCCTGCTTTAGCGCAAACAAACCATCGGCAGGACAGGCCCGTCCCTTGCCAATTTACTGCGCCGCAGACGCGGGAGCCAGAGGGCTTTCAACGGCCGGTGAAAAAACGGGTTGCGCAATCAAGCCCGGCCCAATCACTTGCTCGTCCAGTCCCAGGCTATCGATGCCGCCACCCAGCGCCCACTCGCTGTAACGCCAGCTTCCATCCACCTTGATCACGTCTGCAGGTGCGGCGACTTCTTTGACCGGCACATTCTTCAGCGCGCTGGCCATGAAATCGATCCAAACCGGCAAGGCCAGTGAGGCCCCCGATGCGTGGCTACCCAAGCTGCGTGGAGTGTCGTAGCCCAGCCAGACCACCGCCACCAAGCCGGGCTGAAACCCCGCAAACCATGCGTCCACAACATCGTTGGTAGTGCCGGTTTTGCCATACAAATCGGTGCGCTTCAATGCGGCTTGCGCGCGGGCAGCGGTGCCTGCCGCCGTGACTTCTTGCAGCAGCGTGTTGGTGACAAAGGCATTGCGCTCGCTGGTCACGCGCAAACTCTCGTTCAGTTTGTATTCGGGTGCTTTGAAAATCACCTGCCCTTTGCTGTCTGTCACGCTGCGTATCATGGTGGGGGGCAACAGATGACCACCGTTGGCCAGCACGCCATAGGCACTGGCCAGTTGCAGCGGTGTGGTGGCACCAGTACCCAGCGCCAGAGTCAAGTTGTCGGGTTGGCGCTGTACATCAAAGCCAAAGCGTGCAGTCCAGGTGCGCATGGCGGGTGCACCCAGCAGTTGCACAAGGCGAATCGTGACCAAGTTTTTAGAGCGGGCCAGTGCCTCGCGCACGGTGATGGGGCCATCGGTACTGCCATCGGAGTTGGCCGGATCCCACTGACCCACGTTGGCCAGCGGCATGTCGTTTACCAGGGTCTCGGGCATGACACCGTTATCCAGCGCAGCCGCATAGATGAAAGGTTTGAAGCTGGAGCCGGGCTGACGCCAGCCTTGTGTGGCGTGGTTGAACTGGTTTTGCGTGAAGGCAAAGCCACCCACCAAGGCACGCACCTCACCATTGGCAGGATCCAAGGCCACCATCGCACCCTGCGCTTGTGGCCATTGCGTGAGCAACCATCCTTTGCCCTGCGGTAGCACCCGTACGATGGAACCGCGCTGGATGGCCGCCCCAGCGGCGGCCTTGGGCCCCAGAGCCGCTTTGACCAAACGCAGGCCGGATTTTCCGATTGTGATCATCTCGCCCGAAGCCAGTACCGCCGTGACGGTGGTGGGGCTGGCTCTGGTGACGATGGCGGCGCGCAGGTCTTCGTCATCGTCTACGTCGTCCAGCGCCTGGGCCACCGCAGGGTCGTCGTCTTTCAAGTGGCTGGGCAAGTCTGCGCTGTCCTCGGGGCCACGCCAGGGCTGGCGCTGCGCATGCTCCATGAGCGCGCGCCGCAAGGCCTGGTACGCAGCTTGCTGCTGCGCAGCCACCAGGGTGGTGATCACCTTCAGGCCCTGGGTATAGGCCTTCTCGCCAAACTGCGCATACACCTGCTGGCGGGCGATCTCGGCCACGTACTGTGCATGAATGTCGGTACTGCCCGCTTTGCGCACCACCAGGGTTTCGGCCTTGGCGGATGCGTACTGTGCGTCATTGATCACTCCTTGCTTGTGCATCCGTACGAGTGCAATGCGCTGGCGCGCAGTGGCCCGCTGTAGGTTGCGCAGCGGGTTGGCATGGTAGGGGTTTTGCGGCAAACCTGCCAGCATGGCGCATTCAGCGGCGCTCAGGGCAGCCAGGGTTTTACCGAAGTAGGTTTGCGCAGCGGCTTCAAAACCATAGGCGTGCGAGCCCAGATAAATCTCGTTCATGTACAGCTCCAGCACCTGGTCTTTACTTAGCGCAGACTCAATGCGCAGCGACAGCAGCGCCTCTTTGAATTTTCGCGAGAGGGTGCGCTCGCGCGTCAGCAAAAATGTGCGCGCAACCTGCTGCGTGATGGTGGAGCCACCTTGCACCCGACGCACCAAGCCCCCAGAAACGATAGAAACAATGGCCCTCGCCACGCCCACCGGGTCGATACCACGGTGCTCGTAAAAGCGTGCATCTTCTACGGCAAGCAAGCTGTCTTTCATCAGCTTGGGAAACTGGTCTATGCGCTGATAGACGCGCTGCTCATTGCCAAAGCCCCCTATTTGCACACCGTCCGCCGTATACACGCGCAGCGGTTGCTTGGGCTGGTAATGGGTCAGCGTGCCCAGGTCGGGCAGTTGCGGATAGACCACCAATGTGGCCGCCACCAGCGCCAAGGCACATACTGCCAATAGTGCAGCGAAGATTTTGACCAGCCACATCGGCCTAGCCGAGGAAAGCAGGCGCTTGAACAGTGAAGAAGCTGGGAGTGGGTCAACGGACATGCAAAACTTGTTTCAGATAATACTGCGATTATCACCACTATGCCCACCTGTACTGATCCTGATAGCACTGGTGGCGACGGGTATGCCGCCCAGATTGACTTGGGATTTGACGCAAATCAGGTAGCCTGGTGCTGCCGTAGGTAGCGATTAATCCATTATTTTGAACTTACGATGCAGGCGTACATCCAAATGCCTCCACCAACCAACTTTTGGAGACAGATATGAAACCATGGATTTATCGTGCAACTCTGGTGGCGGGTGCCACCCTCGTTTTGTCGGCGTGCACGGGCATGTCGGGCGGCGGCTCCGCGCCAGCTACTGCTGGTGCCGGGCCGATGACATTTTTTGTTACCAGCGCGGGGCCGGGCAATGGTGCCAACCTGGGCGGACTAGCCGGGGCAGACCAGCACTGCCAAAGCTTAGCGACCAGCGCCAACGCCGGGAGCCGCACTTGGCGCGTCTACCTCAGCTCGCAGGCCAAAGACGGTGCGCCCAATGTGAATGCGCGTGACCGCATTGGCCGGGGGCCGTGGCATAACGCTAAAGGCGTTATGGTAGCGCGCGACGTAGACCACCTGCACAGCGCGAGCAACGGCATTACCAAAGACAACGCCATCTCTGAAAAAGGGCAAGTGATCTCTGGCCGTGGTGATACACCCAACCGCCACGACATACTGACTGGCACCCGCGCCGACGGCACCGCCTTTGCCGGTGGCGACCCCGACATGACCTGCGGCAACTGGACGCGCAGCGGCGCAGAAGGCGTGGCCGTAGTAGGCCACCATGACCGCGCAGGCCCCACCGCCGATGCCTGGGCGACCTCATGGAACTCGTCACACCAGTCGCGTGGCGGCTGCAGCCAGACAGCACTGAAAGGCACGGGCGGCGATGGCCTGGTGTACTGCTTTGCAGCGCAATAAGCGAGTTGCGGTATCTCTACCATAGCGGTAGAGATACCAATAAAATCAGCCTCCAGCACAATAAAATTCAGCGTAAGCAGCTATTATTTATATAGCGAGTGGTAACTACTGCGCAGGTATAAGTTACTCGCGTACAAAGGCCGTCACCAGCGGCGCGCTACCTACCTGTCGGCTCCAGTGGCCGTGCATCTTGGCATCAAAGCTCGCGCCTGGTGGCAGGGTGTCGATAGAGTAAAAATGCTCGCCCGGTGCAAACACGCGGGAGCTGCCGTCTTGCAGGCCTATCTCCATATAGCCGCTGAGAATAAAGACCCACTGCGGCGTAACCGAGCAATGGAACTGGCTGCGAAAACCCACGGGGCTGTGGCGCAGTTGCAAGCCGCCCGACGGCATCAATGCTGACAGCATAGCCTGAGGCGTGCCTTCGGTAAACGTCAGGGGTTCTTCACGGAATTTGGCACGTCCGTCGATGTCGGTGAACAGAATGGTTTTGGTGAAGGTGGTCATTTTTAATGTGCTGGAAAATATGGGGGAGAAGTCGGGGAATTTTGAACGCAGAGGGCGCGAAGGTTTCGCAAAGGGCGCAGAAGGAAGACAAAAAATTAGAAAAAGAAATGAAAAAAAACTGAGTCGATATTTTTTATTGCGTGAGCGCCGTATCAAAAGCGATCAACACCTTTAAGGACTGGCTCTTGTCACCCGCCAGTTTAAAAGCTTCGACAGCCGAGTCGAAGGGCAGGATACGGGTGATGACGGGTTTGCCGTTGATGAGGCCTTGGTTTAAGAACGTCACCGCGTTGGCAAACTCGGGGTGAAACCGGAAGGTGCCGCGCAGGTCGATTTCTTTGGCGACGATCTGGTTCATGGGCAGGTTCATGTCGCCGCCCAGGCCCACTACCACCAGCACACCTTGCGGGGCCAATACGTCCAGGCCGCTGCGCAAAGCGCGCTCGTTGCCCGAGCACTCAAACATGGCTTGGAACTGGCCTTTGTCCTGCATGTATTTATCCAGCGCGCGTGGGTTAGTGGCGATATTGATGGTCTCGTCCGCGCCCATGCTGCGGGCGCAGTCCAACGGCATGTCGGCGACATCTACCGCCACAATGCGCGCGGCACCCGCGCGGCGCAGGCCACCGATGAGCAGCGAACCAATCGGCCCGCAGCCTGTCACCAGCACCTGCTTGCCAAACACGCCACCCGCGCGGTTGATGGCGTGCAGGCCCACCGACAAAGGCTCGGCCAAAGCTGCCTCCGACAAGCTCAGATGGTCGGCCACCGCATGAGCCTGGTGCTGCTCGATCACCAAGCTGTCTCTAAAGCCGCCCTGGATGTGCGGGAAGGGCATGGCGCTGCCGTAAAAACGCATGGACAGGCAATGCTGTTGCTGGCCGAGCTGGCAAAACCTGCACACACCGCAGGGGCGGGACGGCGAGATGGCGATACGCTGGCCTTTTTGGTAGGCGCTGATGTCAGCGCCGACTTCTTCCACCACGCCCGAAATTTCGTGCCCCAACGCCATCGGCTGCTTGATGCGCACTACGCCAAAGCCGCCATGCTGGTAGTAGTGCAAGTCCGATCCGCAAATGCCGCCAAACGCCACCCGCACACGCAACTGGCGCGCACCCAGCACCGGCGGGTAGTCGACCGCATCGGGTTGCAGATATTCCAGCCGCAAATCCAGTGCGCCGTGGCACATCAGGGTGCGTATGCGCCGCTGCGCAGGGTCAAGCGTGGGGTCTGTCATATACAAAAACTACAAAGTCGCCGTCACGCCGCCGTCCACATACAAAATATGGCCGTTGACAAATTTAGAGGCATCGCTGGCCAAAAACACGGCCGCTCCGGCCAGGTCTTCCACATCGCCCCAGCGGCGACTCGGGGTACGGTTGATCAGCCAACTACTGAAGGTTTCATCCGCCACCAGCTTGGCGTTAAGCTCGGTTTTAAAGTAGCCAGGGCCAAGGCCATTGACGTTGATACCGTGCGGCCCCAGGTCAATTGCCATGCCCTTGGTGAGCATTTTCACCGCGCCCTTGCTGGCGGTATAGGGCGCAATGCCGGGGCGGCCCAGCTCGCTTTGCACCGAGCAGATGTTGATGATGCGGCCGCGCTTGCGGGGAATCATTTTGCGTGCCACGGCCTGGCCCACAAAATAGACGCTGTCCAGGTTGGTGCGCATCAGTTCGTGCCAGTCGGCCTCTACAAAATCAGCAAACGGTGCACGGCGCTGGATGCCTGCGTTGTTGATCAGGATGTCGATGGGGCCCACGCTGCTTTCCACCGCGTCCACCGCTGTGACCACCTGTGCAGATTCGGTCACGTCAAACACCTGGGTGCGCGCGTTCAAGCCTTCGCTGCGCAGCGTGGCTGCTGCTGCCTCGCAGCTGGCGGCGCTGCGGCCATTGAGCACCACCGTTGCGCCCGCTTGTCCCAGGCCGCGTGCCAGTGCCAAGCCAATGCCTGCGGAAGAACCTGTGACGAGTGCTACGCGCCCGTCGAGTCGAAATGTGGTTTCAATGCCCATAGTGATTGTCAGTATTAAAGGAACGTGCGACAAGCGCAACGCGAACGGGGTGCCCCACGCTTAATTCAAGCGCGCGCCCTGGGCCATCTCAAACACATGGGCCTTGGCAGACTCTATTGCCAGATAGACAGTCTGGTCCGGCTGCACCTCGGTGCGGCCATGGATGACCACCACCATCTGGGTGGTGCCGACTTGCAGCAACAGCTCAGTCTCTGCGCCCGTGGGCTCCACGACCACCACGGTGGCCGCTACGCCTTGGCCGGTGGTAGACAGCGCAATATCGGTGGGGCGAATGCCATAGTGCACGGCCTGCCCATCGGTGCCTTGGGGCACACCAGCCAGGGGCCAGCGCCGCTCTTGCGCCTCGACCCAAGCTTGCCCGCCCTCGATGCGCAGCTTGCCTTCCAGCGTATTCATCGCAGGTGAGCCAATAAACTGCGCCACAAACAAATTCTTCGGATGGTCAAACAGCTCCAGCGGCGTACCGATCTGCTCGACGATGCCGTCGTGCATCACGACGATGCGGTCGGCCATGGTCATGGCTTCAATCTGGTCGTGCGTCACATACACCGTGGTGGTTTTCAGGCGCTGGTGCAGGGCCTTGATCTCAGCGCGCATGGCCACCCGCAGCTTGGCATCCAGGTTGGACAGCGGCTCGTCAAACAAAAATACTTTCGGGTCGCGCACAATTGCGCGGCCCATGGCGACGCGTTGGCGCTGGCCGCCTGACAGTTCGCGTGGAAAGCGCTCTAGCAGCACATCCAGGTTCAAAATCTTGGCAGCCTTCATCACCCGCTCATCGGTGAGCTGTTTGTCTGCGTTGCGCAACTTCAAGCTAAAGGCCAGGTTCTCGCGCACCGTCATGTGCGGATACAGCGCGTAGCTCTGGAACACCATGGCAATGTCGCGGTCTTTGGACTCAACCTCGTTGACTACCCGGTTGTCAATGGCGATCTCGCCATCGGTGATTTCTTCCAAGCCCGCCAGCATGCGCAGCAAGGTCGATTTGCCGCAGCCCGAAGGGCCCACCAGCACGACAAACTCACCATCGGCAATATCAAAGCTGATGCCGTGGATGATCTTGGTTTTGCCAAACGATTTTTGAATATTGCGAAACGAAAGGGAGGCCATACCTGTAATCCAGTGTTAACGTAAACGTAGGTCGAAAGCGAACTTGACCGGATGCAGAGGGCGCAAAAATACGCAAAGGCCGCTAAAAAATGCAGAGAACAAATGCACGCCAGGTACGGTTTTCTTTTGCGTTCTTTGCGTCATCTTTGCGTCCTCTGCATCCTGTCTTACATACATGTGACTTAACTCTTCACCGCGCCTGCGGTCAAGCCAGAGACCATATAGCGTTTGAAGGTGTAGTAGATGGCAGCGGGTGGCATGGCGTAGATCAAGCCGGTGGTCATGAGCAGCTCCCACGGCGAATCGTCGGCGGATAAAAAGTTGCCCAAGGCCACAGCCAGCGTCACGCTCTTGTCATTGGAGAGCAGCAGGAAGGCATACAGGTATTCGTTCCACGCCAACAGCAACGAATAGGTGCCTACGGCCACCAATGAGGGCACCATCAGCGGCAAATACACCAGGCGAAACAGTTGCAGCGGCGTGGCACCGTCCATGCGCGCGGCTTCGTCCAGCTCGAGTGGCAGCTTGTCTGAGGCTTGCTTGAGTACCCAAATGCAGTACGGCGAGGCAATCGTCACCATGGCCAAAATCAAGGCCCATTGGGTGTTGATAATGCCATACGACCCCATGGTTTTGTACATCGGCACGGCCAGGAATGCGGCGGGAATAAAGTAGGTAAACAGCGCCATATTCATCACCGTGCGGCCACCGGGCACGCGCAGGCGGCTAATCGCAAAGGCGGCGGTGGTGGCAATGAAGAGCGTGAGGCCACCCACCGCAAAGGCAATGATGAAGGAGTTGCCCATCTGCACCCAAAAATGGTCTAGGTAGAAATGCTTTTGCCCAAACACAAAGGCAAAATTCGACAACGTGGGTTCTTTGGGCCACAACCGCCCCGACGTGGCCGAGTCTTTGGATGAGATGGCAAACAGGAACATGTGGTAGATCGGAACCATCGTCCACACCAGCACGGGGATGCCGATCAGCAGCAGGCGCGCTTCGGCAGACACCTTGCGCCACGACCATTTTTTAGAGCTGATCATTTGGACAACCGCTTCATCATGAAGAACACCAAGGGCAACACCAGCGGCATGGCCACCACGATCGACACCATGGACAAATCCACCTGGTCCAGGCGCAGGTAGCGTATACCCAGCGTGGCCAGCACATGCGTCAAATCCGCCGGGCCACCGCCAGTCAGCAAATACACGCTGTTGAAGTCGCCCAGCGTCCAGATCATCGACAGAATGGTGGAGGTAAGGTACATGGTTTTCATCGACGGCCAGGTGATGAACTTGAATTTTTGCCAGCGCGTGGCACCATCCACCGAGGCGGCTTCATACTGCTCGGCGGGAATGGCCAGGCGCGCTGCCACCAGGATCAAGGTCCAAAACGGCAGGGACTTCCAGATGTGCATCACCATCGACAGGCTGAGCGCCAACGTCGGGTCATTCAACCAGTTGGGGCCGTCCATGCCGGTGAATTTAAAAATCAGCGTATTGATGACTCCCCACTCCGGGTTGAGCATAAAGCGCACCGAGAGGATGGTAGGAATCGAAGGCACCGCCCAGGGCAGGATAAACAGGGCAGCCAGCCATTTGATCCACCAGCGGGTTTGTACAAAAAAGCCGCTTAAAAACAGGGCCAGCCCCATTTTGACATTGATCGCCACCACCAAAAACACAATCGTGTTGATGACGGTGCGAAAGAAGATCGGGTCTTCAAAAAGTTTGACATAACTTTGCGGATGGCGCGCCAGCCACAAGCCGTAACCCACCGGGTACAGCACAAATACCAAAAATATCAGCAGGTAGGGAAGCACAAACACCCGGCCCCAGAACTGGTAGGAGTTCCGGGCGGGTTTGGGCTGCACCAATGGCAGGGTAGTCATGGGTGCAGCACCATTCACTTTAGCTACTGATTATTTAGCGACGGTTTTGATGCGTTCGATCATTTCATCGACCGCTTTGTCCGTGGCCCATTTTTCACTGACGACACGGTTCATGGCTTTGGCCCAGACGTTTTCGTTGTTCAGCACCGTGAACTTGTAGTTCTTGGTGAATTCAAAGTTAACGGTGCCTGCGGCATACTGGTCACGTACCGAACGGCGGTGCGGATCACCATCCCAGAAGCTGCTGGTCTGTGCTACTTTGGTAACCGGGAACCAGCGACCAAGCGAGCCTTCCACATACGGCGTGAGGTTTTCCTCTTGCAACAAGAAGGTGACAAACTCTTTAGCACGGGCCTTGTTTTTGGCATCTTTGAATACCACACCCGTTTTCACTGCCGAGCGATAGATCATCTTGCTGCCGTCAGGCTTGCTGGGGAAGCCCGCAGTAACAATGTTTTTCTCGTAGTTGGTCTTGGCTGTAGCCCGCTGTTCGGGAGTGAGTGCCGGATTGTTCGCGTCATCCAGCCATTTGGCTGCAATCGAGATGGTAGCGTTGTGCGTCATCAAGGTCGTCTTGTTGTGGAAGGCGACGTTGTTGTCCGGGTCTTTCCAGCTGGTGGAGGAGGGTGGCGTGCAACCGCGCGTGTACAGACTGGTGTAGTCGGTCATGGCGGCGATCAAACCGGCGCGGACTTTGGGGTCGTCTACCAGCACAGCACCCGTATCACTCACGATCTTCACGTTGTGCGCATCCGCAAAGGTGAGGAAAGAGAAGAAGGAGTCGGTGGAGTCTACGCCCATGGGATTACCAATACCAAAGGTACGGTTGCCCGACTTGGAGCGGTGTGCAGTTTGCGCTTTGTCGCACCAGAAGTTCCAGTACTCTTTCCAGGTTTTAGGGATGTCGGCTTCGCTCAGGCCTGCCTCGGTCAGCATATCGCGCCAGTACTCAATGTGCATGGTCTGCTGTTTGAGCGGGAAGGCGTAGTAGGCGCGGTTCTTTGTTTTGTCGTTGTACAGGCTGGTGGTTTCTACCGTTTGCGGTGCAAAACGTGCACGCATCGGGTTGATCACACTGCTGATGTCTTCCAGCTTGTCGTCATATGCCCATTTGGCCGTGACCTGAAAGTCAAAGGAGTCGCCATAGGCTACATCTGGCGGTGTGCCAGAGTCCAGCGCGGCCACGGTTTTCGGGATCATGTCCTGGATCGGGTACTGCGAGAGTTCGATCTTGACGTTCTTGTTTTTGTCTTCGTATTTTTTGATCGCATCAAACAATGCTTTGTCTTCTTGCGGGTAAAAGCCTTTGACCCACCAGACGGTGAGTTTTTCTTGCGCCATGGCCTGACCTGAGGCGATCAGGCCTGCTGCAAACAATGCAGCAGAAAGTACAGATTTCAGTTTCATACCACTAACTCCTTCACGTTGAAAAAAATAGTTCTCAGCAATAAAATTACTGCGCTCCGATGTTGCTGCACTCTGGCACGGGTGTGCGTAGGGGTTTGCCCGAAAAATGCAGCGCCAGGTTGTCGAATGCCAAATCAGCCATGGCATTGCGCGTCTGGGTCGTGGCGCTGCCGATATGCGGCGTGAGCACCACCCTAGGGTTATTACGCAGAGCCTGCGGCACGCTAGGTTCGGCCTCAAATACATCCAGTCCCGCACCCGCTATCACGCCCTGCTCCAGCGCGTCGATCAGTGCGGTTTCGTCCACCACCGAGCCGCGCGCTACGTTGACCAGATAGCCCTGCGGGCCCAGTGCCTTGAGCACATCTGCGTTGATCATCTTGCGCGTGGCAGCACCACCGGGGGTGATGACGACCAAGAAATCTACCTGCTTGGCAAGAGCTTCCACGCTGGCGACAAAAGTAAACTGCGTAAGCTCTGGCTTGGCACTGCGTGCGGTGTAGCTGACGGGCATATCGAAAGCCTGCGCACGACGCGCAATGGTTTGACCGATGCGCCCCATACCCACGATACCCAGGCGCGCGCCCGACATCTTGCGGCCCAAGGCCATGGGGCCTTGCAACCACTTCTCGCTGCGCACATGCTGGTCAGCCTGCACGATATTGCGCGACACAGCGAGCATGAGGGCCAGCGCCAGGTCGGCCACTTCGTCGTTTAGCACATTGGGGGTATGCGTGACTTTTGCACCATGGGCGATAGCTGCGGGTACATCGACACCGTCGTACCCCACACCAAAAATGGACACCAGACGTAGCGCGGGTAACTGCGCAATCAAGCTGGCGGGCACCTTGGACTCCCCCCCTCCGGCAATGGCCTGGATACTTCCACTGACCTTGGCAAAGGCCGCAGGATCGGTCTCATGCAAACGGTCATACACCGTAAATGCCTGGTTTAACTTCTCGGTGTAGTAGGGCGAAAACTTCGCCACTTGCAAAATTGGAGGTTTGGTCATGGTCTAAAAATTACGACTGGAATGCTAGAGAATTTAGGCAGCCCGCAGCATGGACGCAGGCTGATTCAGTTTAGGCAAGCGGCGACGCGATCCCAGCACCTGCTCAATATCATTGTGCGCCCCGTCTATCAGCACCACAATCGCCCGCTCGGCTCGCGCCGGGTTGCGCGCAATCACGGCATCCAGCACCTCGCGGTGCAGGGGCAGGGAGTTGCGGGTGCCGTCTTTGCGGCTGGTGGAGATTTCAAAACTGGTGCGCAGCAGGGCGCTGAGCGCCTTGCTCATCTGCACCAGCATGCGGTTGCGGCAGGCCTTGAGCAGGCCCTGGTGAAACCGCAGGTCGTAAGTCACGTAGTCGCCCCCATCGAGCACGGCACGGCGCATGCCCGCATAGGCGGCTTCAATCTCGGCAATGTCTTGCGGCGTAGCGCGCTCGGCCGCCAGGCGCACGGCGGCAGGCTCCACCACGCGGCGCAGGTCTTGCAGGTCGCGCAAAAATTCGGGCGTGAGACCGGCCTTGGCATGCCAGGTGATGACATCGGGGTCAAACCAGTTCCAGGCATCGGAGGCCAACACGCGCGTACCCACTTTGGGCCCGGTGCTGACCAAGCCTTTGGCAATCAAGGACTTGACCGCCTCGCGTACCACGGTGCGGCTCACGCCCAACTCGGTGCACAGCACAGGCTCGGGCGGCAGACTGGCACCCACGGCATACTGGCCTGAGACGATGGCTTCGCCTAGCAGGTCAACGGTATTGCCGTGTACGTTTTTGATCATGGTTTGTACGGATGGGTAAGCACCCAATGGTATGACGATAATACCTTATACAAATCAGGATTTACCCGCATGGCTGCGCAGACTGGCTACCATCACAGCATGCCATCATCGTCCAAATACAAGGAAACCATATGACCACCAAGAAAAAACCCGAAGAGCTGCGCAGCCAGCAATGGTTTGGCCGCCAGGATCGTGACGGCTTTGCCTACCGCAGCTGGGTCAAAGGCAAGGGCGTGCCGCACGACCAGTTTGATGGCCGCCCGGTGATTGGCATTTGCAACACCTTCAGTGAGCTCACGCCCTGCAACAGCCACTTTCGCACGCTCGCCGAGCAGGTGAAGATTGGCGTGTACGAGGCGGGCGGCTTTCCGCTCGAATTCCCGGTGATGAGCCTGGGCGAGACGCTCTTGCGCCCCACCGCCATGCTGTACCGCAACCTCGCTAGCATGGACGTGGAAGAGAGTATTCGCGGCAACCCGATTGACGGCGTGGTGCTGCTGATGGGCTGCGACAAAACTACGCCCTCCCTGGTCATGGGTGCGGCCAGCGTGGACCTGCCCACCATTGGTGTCAGCGGTGGCCCGATGCTCAGCGGCAAATGGCGCGGCCAGGAGCTGGGCAGCGGCACGGGCGTGTGGAGCATGAGCGAGCAGGTGCGCGCGGGCACGCTCAAGCTGGCAGATTTTTTTGAAGCCGAAAGCTGCATGCACCGCAGCCACGGCCACTGCATGACGATGGGCACCGCCAGCACCATGGCCAGCATGGTCGAGGCGCTCGGCATTGGCCTCCCCGGCAACGCCGCCTACCCCGCTGTAGACGGCCGGCGCAATGTGCTGGCGCGCATGGCGGGCAGGCGTATTGTGGACATGGTGCATGAAGACCTGGCTTTATCCAAGATCCTGACGCGCGAAGCCTTTGAAAACGCCATCAAAACGCTGGCGGCGATTGGCGGTTCGACCAATGCCGTGATCCACCTGCTGGCAATCGCCGGGCGCGTGGGTATTGACCTGAAACTGGAAGACTTCGACAAACTGGCCTCCGAGCTGCCCTGCCTGGTCAACCTGCAGCCCAGCGGTAAATACCTGATGGAAGACTTTTGCTACGCCGGTGGCCTGCCCGTGGTGATGAAAGAGATTGCCCACCTACTGCACACCAGCCACATCACTGCCAGTGGACTGACCGTGGGCGAGAATGTGGCCGATGCGCAAAACTACAACCAGGACGTGATCAAGCCGTTCAAGGAGCCGTTCAAACCCAACGCCGGTATTGCCGTGCTGCGCGGCAACCTGGCCCCGCGCGGCGCGGTAATCAAGCCCAGCGCGGCCACGCCCGAGCTGATGGTGCACAAGGGGCGCGCGGTGGTGTTTGAAGATATTGAAGATTTTCACAAGCGCATTGACGACGAGAACCTGGACATTGACGAGCACTGTGTGATGGTGCTGAAAAACTGCGGCCCCAAGGGCTACCCCGGCATGGCCGAGGTAGGCAATATGCCGCTGCCGCCCAAGGTGCTAAGGAAGGGCATCACCGACATGGTGCGCATCAGCGATGCACGCATGAGCGGCACTGCGTATGGCACTACGGTGCTGCACACCGCCCCCGAGGCCGCCGCCGGTGGCCCACTGGCCATTGTGCAAAACGGCGACATCGTTGAGCTGAACGTACCCAAGCGCCTGCTGCATTTGCACATCAGCGACGAGGAAATGGCCCGCCGATTGAAAGCCTGGACTCCGCCTAAGCCACCCATGGACTCAGGCTACTGGAAGCTGTATATCGACAATGTGAACCAGGCCGATGAAGGCGTAGATCTACAGTTTTTGCGGGGCAAACGGGGTAGCAAGGTGCCGCGCGACAACCATTGATTTTTTCCTGCTGCAACCACCCACTGCAAAGCGTCGTCAGGCTATGGACAAGCGATACGACATCATCGCCGCTACGCGCGCAGAGCGCGGAGCAGCCTATTGTCTCAATCACAGACCTCGTAAATGTCTTGGTCATCACCCTCAAATGCGGTGTTTTATGCGCTACCTATGACGCCATTAAACTAACCGTAGTTGTATTTAGTGCTGAAATCCAAAATCACTAGTGTCCCAACGTTACCAAGCCAAGTACTCGTAAGTTGATGAATTATTTGAAGAAATCATCTTTTGTGTTTGTCCTCGATATAAATCGTT
>JAYVJV010000135.1:0-21468 GCA_043769005.1 Polaromonas sp.
GTGGTAGGCGATGTAGCTTGCTGTCATCAACCTATAACGCTTGACAAACTCCCTCCGTGGACTAGGTTGCATTAGTTTCTGCCGCCCAGACTCCTAGCCGTTCGCGTTGCGCATCCAATCCGCCGTCTGGAAAAAGCTGTCTCTTAAACGTGCCCTTAGCGTCTCATCCACACCCGTCTCGCCCATCGCCCGATCCATGCAAGAGAGCCACTGGTCGCGCTCCAGGATGCCGATGGGCACATGCATGTGGCGCATGCGCAGGCGGGGGTGGCCAAACTTTTCGGTGTAGTACTGGGGGCCGCCCATCCAGCCACAGAGGAACCAGAAGGTTTTTTGCCTGGCGCTGTCTAGGGTGGGGCCGTGCACCTCGCGCAAACGGGTGTAGGTTGGCTCCAGATCCATCAGATCGTAAAAGCGCTCTACCAGGGCTTTGACACGGTCTTCGCCGCCGATCCATTCATAGGGGGTTGCAAAGGCAGGTTTTTCTTCAATGTTCATACGACTTGAGTGTAAACAGAATTTTCGCTGGCGCTGCATTCAGGCTGCGGCTGTATATACCGTGCCAGCCAGCGCTTGGGGCTATTGATTCGGCCCTGGCCACGACAACCCTTTTACCCATCTTCCTAGGGTAAATCTCACTGTGACGGTTGTTCACATTGCACTACAGTCAATGACAAGTCCTTTCTTTTTCTAACGCTTCATGCATTTTCGCTTTCCATCTGTAGCACCCGCCACTTGTGCGGCGTGGCTGTCGGCCTGGGTAGTTCTGGGTTGCACCAGCATCAGTCCGCCTGCGCCCCCCAAAACAGAAGGAGCTACCACGCCTACAGCCCAAGTCTCTAGCCGAAAATTGGCTTGGACTCCGGGGCAAAACTGGCATATCTACGACCTGCCCAGCAAGAAGGCCACCGTTTTTAGTACCGTCGGCATGGATGGGCGTGATGCTGTGTTGGCAGTGGCCGATTCGTCTGCCAGTTTGCTGCGCCAGCAAGTTCGCATTGATCCCAGCGTGCTGCACCAGGTTCGGTTTTCGTGGAAGGTACCGCAATTGATTGCAGCAGCAGACATGGCTCAGCGCGATGGGGACGACTCTCCCGTCAGAGTGGTATTCACGTTTGAAGGTGACCGTGCCAAATGGTCTGTCAAGAACGCCATGCTGTCCGAGCTGAGCCTGGTGCTGACTGGCGAGGAATTACCCTATGCCACTTTGATGTATGTGTGGTGCAACAAGCGCACGCCGGGCAGTGTGATCCAAAACCCGCGTACCGATCGGATTCGCAAAATCGTGGTGGAGTCGGGTGAGAAGAATTTAAACCAATGGCAGGACTACGAACGCGATATCGTGGCAGATTTTGAAAAGGCGTTTGGCGAAAAACCTGGTGCGCTGATTGGCATGGCCTTGATGACGGACAGCGACAACACACGCAGCAAAACCCGCGCCTACTACGGCCCCATTTCCATGCAAGCCCTCGCGGGGACGCTGTCTACGCCGCGCTGACGGCCGCCGCCCTGCCCCGCTCCACATCCACGCGCTGCAAAATCACCAGCCCCACGACAAACAGCACCGCCGTAGAGGCGATGGCTATGCGCTGGTTGCCTCCGGTGGCCCAGGTGATGGCGCCGTACATGAGTGGCCCAACGATGCTGGCCAGCCGCGTGGCAAAGGTCCACAGGCCAAAAAACTCGCCCGTCTGCGCAGGTGGCGCAAACATGCCCGCCAGCGCGCGCCCGGCCGACTGGCTTGAGCCCATGCAGGCACCGGCAATGGCAGCGGCGTACCAAAAGCCGCCCTTGGTGGTGGTAATGGCTGCAATGATGCAGGTGGCGACCCAGCCCACCAGGGTGATGCCCAGCGCCAGCTTATGCCCCACCCGGTCTTGCAGGTAGCCGCAGCCAAAGGCCCCGGCGGCGGCGGCCAGGTTCAGCACAAAAATCAGCACCATGGTTTCTTGCTGCACAAAGCCAATCACCTGCTCGGCGTAAATGGCCGCCAGAGTAATGGCCACAGCCACGCCGCCCTGGTAAAATACGGCGCACAGCAGCAGCCACATAAAGTCCTGGTAGCGCCGGGCCTGTTGAAAGGTGGTTTTGAGCTGGATTAAAGACGCTTTAACGCCACTGTGCTCTAGCGCTGATGGTCTGGGCACCCCCCGCTCCTTGAGCAGCGAGAAGGTGACGCAGGCCGCTGCACCGTAGATCACCGCCGTAATCAGCATGGTGACGGGCACAAAGCTGTCGGCCTTGATGCCTTGCTTGCCCGCCCAGATCACATACCCTAAGCAAATACCCAGGGCCAGCATGCCACCAAAGTAACCAAAGCTCCAGCCCCAACCGCTTACCTTGCCCATGCCGCTGGGCCTGGCCAGCTCGGGCAAAAACGAGGCAGTGAGCGATTCGCCATAGCTGAAAAAAGTGTTAGAGATCACGATCAACACAAAGGCCAGCGCCACACTGCCCGGCCCAGCAAAGGCCAGCGCGGCGGTAGACAGCACGCAGGCCCCGGTAAACAACATAAGCAGTTTCTTTTTGGCCGCACGCATGTCGGCGTAGGCCCCCAGACTGGGCATGGTGAGCATGACGATGGCGTAGGAGATGCTCAGCGCCAACGTCCAGGCAAAGGTGGCCCACTCGGCTCCTTTGGCAATACCGCCGACAAAGTAGGCAGCGAACACTGCGGTAATGACCACCGTGGTGTAGCCCGAGTTGGCAAAGTCGTACATGGCCCAGCCAAAGACTTCGCGTTTTTTGACGCCCGGGTTCAGGGCATCTTGGCTAAATAGGGCCATGGTGGTGTCTCCTGTTATCTCTGTTTAGGTGCAGAGTTACTACTTATTTTATAGCTGCTTACGCCCTATTTAAAAGGAGTACAGGCTTGTCTAGCAGGAAAATCAGTGTAAATGGCGAGGTTTGCGGCCGCCATGCCCGCCGCTACCACTACCGCCCGAGCCGCGCGGTGGGCGGCCTACTTGCAGTGAATTCACCAGGGCATCAAAGCGCTGGGTGAATAGCTTGTCTACCTCGGTCACGATACCTTGCAACTCGGCACGGTCAAAGTGCCGCTCCATCACGGCCATCACGTCTTCGACCAGCATGTCGCGCTGCACCTGCATGATGTCGCCCGGCGTAGGGCCGACAAACAGCATTAAAAAGTCATCGCGCGACTCGGCTTCGTCATCGCCTTCGTCGTCCTCGTCGTCATCAAACTCGGTGTCATAAATGCTCACTTCAATGGCCGCCCCGGCAGAGGCCAACTCATTGAGCCCCATGCACATTTCTTCCAGAGACTGGCGAATGTCCTCGTCTGCGGGTACGGTCCAGCACATATGCAGCACATGCGCTTTGGCATCCATGCGCAGGCCCGGCTCTTCCTCATACGAGCTGACCGCGCCCTTGGCCATTGACTTGGCCCCGGCATACGACCACAGTGGTTTGAGCGCCTCTTCCAGTTGCGCAAAGCTAACGTCCTCACGCAGAGGCACATCGCCGTGTACGTGGATTTCAAAAGGGAGGGAATTGGATGACATAGGTAGAGTGTAGTGTGACTACGGACAAGTGCAAGTGTGTGCGGCAACCCACCATGGTGCCTGAGACCGGAATCGAACCGGTACGCCCGCTATGAACGAAGCGGCGGATTTTAAGTCCGCTGTGTCTACCAATTCCACCACTCAGGCGCGACACACACTGTGCTGATTGTCAAACAAAAATGCCCCGCAAGGGTCACCTACGAGGCATATTTTTATGGAGGCGCGGCCCAGAGTCGAACTGGGCTAACCGGATTTGCAATCCGGGGCATAACCGATTTGCTACCGCGCCATGTATTCCTATGATTGCCGATCCAGTTACATCCATCTGCTGAATTGACAAAAAAGGGAAGCACGGGCTTCCCTTTTTAAAGAAAATGGAGCGGGAAAAGAGTCTCGAACTCTCGACCTCAACCTTGGCAAGGTTGCGCTCTACCAACTGAGCTATTCCCGCGTCGAAGACAAAATTATAGCAGAACTTTTTCAGTGTTTCACCGCGCGTGGAGTTTGTTTTGATTTAATTTTTGCGCTTTGTGCCACCACGGCAGCGTCTGCCACTACGGGTTCATCATCCGTCAAGGCACTGGGCATGCGCTCCAGGGCAATCGCCAGCACTTGGTCGATCCATTTGACTGGCACGATCTCCAATCCATTTTTTACGTTCTCAGGAATCTCTTGCAGGTCTTTGGCGTTCTCTTCGGGGATGATGACTGTTTTGATACCACCGCGCAGGGCGGCCAGCAGTTTTTCTTTCAGGCCGCCAATGGCCGTGACTTCACCGCGCAGCGTAATCTCGCCGGTCATGGCCACATCGGCGCGCACCGGGATGCCCGTCATGGCGGATACAAATGCCGTGGTCATCGCAGCGCCAGCGCTCGGGCCGTCTTTGGGCGTAGCGCCGTCGGGCACATGGATGTGCACGTCCTTCTTTTCAAAAGCCTCGTCCTTGATGCCCAGGCGGCGCGAGCGTGAACGCACTACCGTGCGTGCGGCCTCCACAGACTCTTTCATCACATCACCCAGCGAGCCGGTGCGGGTGATCACGCCCTTACCCGGCATGAGTGCCGCCTCAATGGTCAACAAATCGCCGCCCACTTCCGTCCAGGCCAACCCTACCACCTGGCCAACCTGGTTTTGCTTTTCTGCACGGCCGAAGCTGAATTTTTGAACTCCCAAAAAGTCATTCAAATTACCGGCAGCCACCACTACACGTTGGGTGTATTGTTTGAGCTGAATCCCCTTGACCACCTTGCGGCAAATCTTGGACAGCTCGCGCTCCAAAGAGCGCACGCCTGCCTCGCGGGTGTAGTAGCGCACGATGTCACGCACAGCCGCTTCGGTAATCTCCAGCTCAGACGCTTTCACTCCGTTATTCTCTAGCTGCTTGGGTGCCAGGTAGCGCAGGGCAATGCTGGTTTTCTCGTCTTCGGTGTAGCCCGAGAGGCGAATCACTTCCATGCGGTCGAGCAGCGCAGGTGGAATGTTCATAGAGTTGGATGTGGCGACAAACATCACGTCGCTCAGGTCAAAATCTACGTCCACATAGTGGTCGCTGAAGGTGTGGTTTTGCTCGGGGTCTAGCACCTCCAGCAAGGCGCTGGACGGGTCGCCCCGGTACTCGGTGCCCAGCTTGTCGATCTCGTCCAGCAAAAACAAGGGGTTGCGGGTCGCTACTTTAGTCAGGCTTTGCAGCACCTTGCCGGGCAGCGCGCCGATATAGGTGCGGCGGTGGCCGCGAATCTCGGCCTCATCGCGCATGCCGCCCAGGGCCATACGCACGTACTTGCGGCCCGTGGCTTTGGCAATCGACTGGCCCAGCGAGGTCTTGCCCACACCAGGGGGGCCAACCAGGCACAGGATAGGCGCTTTGACCTTGTCTACCCGTTGCTGGACTGCTAGATATTCCAGAATGCGGTCTTTGACTTTTTCCAGCCCAAAGTGGTCGGCGTTGAGCACCTCTTCGGCGTGACCCAGGTCGTGTTTGATCTTGGTCTTTTTTGACCACGGCAGGTTGATCAGCACGTCAATGTAGTTGCGCACGACGCTGGCTTCGGCCGACATGGGCGACATCAATTTGAGTTTTTTCAGCTCGCTCTCGGCTTTTTTCAGCGCGTCTTTCGGCATCTTGGCAGCTTTGATTTTCTTCTCAAGCTCCTCGATGTCCGCGCCCTCTTCGCCGTCGCCCAGCTCTTTCTGGATGGCCTTGACTTGCTCGTTCAAGTAAAAATCGCGCTGGTTTTTTTCCATCTGACGCTTGACGCGGCCCCGGATTTTTTTATCAACATTCAAGATGTCGACTTCGCGCTCAATCTGCTCAAAGACGTTTTCCAGACGCGCTTTCACGTCCGACAAATCCAGCACCGCCTGCTTGTTCTCCAGCTTGAGCGGCACATGCGCGGCGATGGTGTCAGCTAGGCGGCCGGCATCGTCAATGCTGGAGATCGACGTAAGAATTTCGGGCGGAATTTTTTTGTTCAGCTTGACGTACTGGTCAAATTGGCCAATCACGGCGCGACGCAAGGCCTCGATGTCATTGGTGCGCGGCTCGGTCAGCACCTCGGGCTCGATGGGCGTGACGTTGGCGCTGAAATGCACTTCGCCATCGGTAATTTTGTTCACCAGGGCGCGCTGCTGGCCTTCGACCAGTACCTTCACCGTGCCGTCGGGCAGTTTGAGCATTTGCAGGATGGTGGACACGCAGCCCACGGCAAACATGTCTTCTACCGCCGGCTCGTCCTTGGCTGCAGCCTTTTGCGCCACCAGCATGATGCGCCGCTCAGACTCCATGGCCGACTCCAGCGCTTTGATGCTCTTGGCCCGTCCCACAAACAGCGGAATGACCATGTGCGGGAAGACCACCACGTCACGCAGCGGCAGCAGCGGCAGGTCGAGTGGTTCGGGGGGGAGTGTGGTTTTGCCTGGCATAGTCACTTTCAAGTGAATTTGAATAGATGGGGAAGCATATCGGGGCAGCGCGGGCGTTTACAAGGCTACTACTAAATTAGCCCTGATGCAAACGGGGTAGTAGCGCATGCACCCAAGCAGTTGCGAGTCGTGCACGGCGCACCCACAGCGCATCAGGCTTTTTTTGCCGCTTCGCGGTAGACCAGCAGCGGGGGCTTGTTTTCGTCAATCGTCGACTCGTCCACCACGACCTTTTCGACATTGCTGGTGTTGGGCAGGTCAAACATGGTATCGATCAGCGCATTCTCTAAAATCGAGCGCAGGCCGCGCGCGCCGGTTTTGCGAATCAGCGCCTTGCGGGCAATTGCCTTGAGCGCGTTGGGCCGCACTTCCAGCTCAGCGCCTTCCATGGCCAACAGCTTGGCGTATTGCTTGACCAAGGCATTCTTGGGCTCGGTGAGAATCTGAATCATCGCCTCTTCGCTCAACTCAGAGAGCGACGCGACAACAGGCATGCGGCCAATCAGCTCGGGAATCAGGCCGTATTTGATGAGGTCTTCCGGCTCGATCTCTTTGAAACTCTGGCTCAGGCTGCGCTGGGTTTTGCTTTTAACCATCGCGCCAAAGCCGATGCCCGAGGCCTCGGTACGCGCCTCGACCACCTTCTCCAGCCCGGCAAACGCGCCGCCGCAGATAAACAGAATATTGGTGGTGTCGATCTGCAAAAAGTCCTGGTTGGGGTGCTTGCGCCCGCCCTGGGGCGGCACGCTGGCCATGGTGCCTTCGATGATTTTGAGCAGCGCCTGTTGCACACCCTCACCGCTCACGTCACGGGTGATGGAGGGGTTGTCGGATTTGCGCGATATTTTGTCGATCTCGTCGATGTAGACAATGCCCTGCTGCGCACGTTCGACATCGTAGTTACAGGTTTGCAACAGCTTGGAGATGATGTTCTCTACATCTTCGCCCACATAGCCCGCCTCGGTCAGCGTGGTGGCATCGGCCATGACAAAGGGTACGTTGAGCATGCGGGCCATGGTTTGGGCCAGCAGGGTTTTACCCGAGCCGGTGGGGCCGATCAGCAAAATGTTGCTCTTGGTCAGCTCAACATCATCTTTTTTGGCTTTGTCTTTGTAGCGCAAGCGCTTGTAATGGTTGTATACCGCCACCGACAGGGCGCGTTTGGCCGCCTCTTGCCCGATGACATAGCCGTCCAAGTTGTTTTTAATCTCCAGCGGCGTGGGCAGGTCGCCCCGTGCTTCGCGCTCGGCATCTGGCAATACCTCATCGCGGATGATGTCGTTGCATAAATCAATACATTCATCGCAAATAAACACCGACGGCCCGGCTATGAGCTTTTTCACCTCGTGCTGGCTTTTGCCGCAGAAGGAGCAGAACAGTGTTTTTTCGCTTGGAGAGCCCTTACGGTCGGCCATGAGGTGGGTGCCTGGTTACGGTAATTCGCCAATGATACTGCCAAGATGTCAGTAAATTTGAGGTCGCCTTGCTTTATCTTGCCAGTGTGCCAGCTACAAGCCCATCACGTCCCTTCGCAGAATCAGCCCTTTCATGTTTTCTATTGCAATCAAATATATTCATAATGTGAATATTAATAATCATAATTATAAAGTTTACAAACACTAGTGTTAACCCTATACTTCACCCATTCCCAGCGTATTGTGCGCAGGACTCCTTGAAAGGGAACACACCATGACCAGCTTTGTCAATCCCCATTTTGCGACCAACCACCACGGTGCAGACCGTGTGGAAGCCGTTGCAGCCGCCGTTCAATCCAGCGCCAAAAACTTCACCGGCTCGCGCGGCTTGGCCACCCTGCTATTGGCCGCTATAGTCTCCGCCCTGTTGGTGGTAGCCAACCAGGTGATTGAATCGGTCAGTGACGGCCATTTGTTTGCAGCCTGGATTGCGCTGTGGGCTGTCGCCTTTGCCGCCCTCGCCTTATTCGCTGCGCCTGCGCGCCAGTTGGCTGGCAATCTGCGCGAGGACTGGGCCGCTTGGACAGCCACACGCAAAGCTGCCGCAGCAGACGAGCAACTGTGGTCCATCGCCCTGCAAGATGCCCGCGTGATGGCCGACATTCAATGCGCTATATCGCGCAGCAAGCAAGAGTCTATCTTGTCTACTGCTGTTGCGGCAGCTGGTTCCGTAGTCACCCGTGCCAACTACGTGGGCATCGCTGCTGAAAGTGCCAGACTGCAAGCCGCCAACAAGGCATCGCAAGTACGCATCAAGCGTATGCTGGCGATGGCAAACGGTCACTGAACGAGCAAACTGAAGAGTAGCTACTATAATTTTAGTAGCTGCTTACGCATACAGATAATAGCTCTATAGATACTTTTAAAAGAACGGCAGCGTATAAAAACGGTGCCGTTTTTTGCGTTAAGGACGCTTGGCAATCACCTGGTCTACTACACCATACTCTTTGGCCTCACTGGCAGACAGCCAGTAGTCACGCTCTACGTCGCGAGCTACTTTTTCCAGCGGCTGGCCAGTGCGTTCGGCCAAAATTTTGTTCAGTTGCTCGCGGGTTTTCAATATTTCCCGTGCAGAGATTTCTATATCGCTGGCTGGACCACGTGCACCACCCGAGGGTTGGTGGATCATCACGCTGGCGTTGGGCAGTGCAATGCGCTTGCCCTTGGCACCCGCTGCCAGCAAGAACGCGCCCATGCTGGCAGCCATGCCAGTGCACAGGGTGGATACATCGGGTTTGATGAAGTTCATGGTGTCAAAAATGGCCAAGCCAGCACTGACGGAACCACCAGGGGAGTTGATGTACAGGAAGATGTCTTTATCGGGGTTCTCGCTCTCCAGAAACAGCATCTGCGCGACCACCAGATTGGCCATGTAGTCTTCGACTGGACCCACCATGAAAATGATACGCTCTTTGAGCAGGCGTGAGTAAATGTCGTAGGCGCGCTCGCCACGGCCAGACTGCTCAATCACCATCGGCACCATGCCCAGGGCTTGGGCGGGCTCGAAAGTTTTATCTACAAAAGTATCAAAGCGGCTCATCAAATTCTCCTAGAAGGTTCTACTGTAACCAGTTTTTGTGGCGTACCAAAGATATGGGGCTTGTACCTTGCGATACAAGCCCCAGTGGCATGTTTTATGAAGCCGCATGGGCCTCCAAGCACAGCAAAGCTCAAGCTTATTGCTGCCCCATCAATTCATCAAACGAGATGGCTTTCTCGGTCACTTTGGCTTTAGAGAGCACAAAATTGGTGACGTTATTCTCAATGATGATGGCCTCCACCTCGGCCATGCGTTGGTTGTCGCTAAAGTACCAGCGCATCACATCTGCAGGCTTTTCATAAGAGGCCGCAAGGTCTTCAACATGGCTCTTGATCTGGGCTTCGGTAGCTTGCAATGTGTTCTCGCGTACCAATTCGCCCACCACCAGGCCCAGACGCACGCGGCGTTCAGCCTGCGGACGAAACACATCTTCGGGGATCGGCGCTTTGTCAGCATCTTTGATGCCGCGCTGCTTGAGGTCGGCGCGCGCCCCTTCGATCATGCGATCCAGCTCGGACTGCACAATGCTCTTGGGCAGGTCCAGCTCAGCCCTGGAAATCAGTGCGTCCATGACAGCGTTCTTATTTTTCGACATCAGGCGGAACTTGACTTCGCGTTCAAGGTTTTTCTTGATGTCGCCACGCAGGCCAGCCACGCTGTTATCGGCAATACCCAATGACTTGGCAAAGGCTTCGTTCACTTCGGGCAAGTGCACGGTTTCAAGTTTTTTAATGGTGACCAAAAAGTCGGCAGTTTTGCCAGCGACATCGGCACTTTGGTAATCTGCCGGGAAAGGCAGCGGGAAGGTTTTGCTGTTGCCCACCTTCATACCACGCACCGCATCGTCAAATTCTTTGAGCATCTGGCCCTCGCCTACGATAAAGGCGTAGTCATCGGCCTTGCCGCCCGAGAAGGGCTCGCCGTCGAGTTTGCCCGTAAAGTCCACCGTCACACGATCACCAGCGGCCACCACCGCATCGTGGGCGCGCTGGGCAAAGGTCTGGCGCTGCTTGCGCAGAATGTCAATGGTGCGGTCAATGGCTGTGTCGGTGACTTCGGCAGCAACTTTTTCCACCTCAGCGCTGGACAGATCACCCATTTTGACTTCGGGGTACACCTCAAAAATCGCATCAAAGCTTACCTGACCATCCACCGAGCCCTCGTTTTCGCTAATGCGGGGCTGACCTGCGACGCGCAGTTGCGCTTCATTGGCCGCCACCGAGAAGGCCTCGCCTACTTTATCGTTCATCACCTCGTAGTGCACACTGTAGCCATAGCGCTGGGTGACGATATTCATCGGCACTTTTCCGGGACGAAAGCCGTCAATCTTGACTTGGCGGGCGAGTTTTTTGAGGCGCGTTGCCACCTCATTTTGAATCACGCCAACCGGCAAAGTCAGGGTGATTTTGCGTTCAAGTTTTTCAAGGGTTTCAACAGCGATAGCCATGGTGGTTCTCTTATAAGCAAAAAATGGTGCGCGGGGGGGGACTCGAACCCCCACACCATTGCTGGCGTCAGGACCTAAACCTGGTGCGTCTACCAATTTCGCCACCCGCGCGGTACAAACAAAACAGGCGGATCATTGTGATCCGCCTGATATTTTTTAGATCAGCCTTAGATTTTAACCCGGAACGGGAGCGCTTTTATAGCGCGGGCCGCGTATAGCCTTGGCAAGGCCGCACGACTTACTGGCTTGCGGGCGCGGTGGGCGCGTCAACCTTCACTGTAGCAGGCTCAGTTTTGTTTGTGGTTGTCTCGGTTTTCTGGCCTGGTGTGTCCGATTTAGCTGTCCCAGGCAGATGCCCTGAGGTACCTACGTTTACCGACGCTCCCCCTACGCCTACACCCACGGTGCCGCCAATACGGCCGTCTGTGCCGACGCTCACGCCCACAGCGCCCATGCCACCAAGGGGGAAGGAAACCCCAATACTCGGACTAAAACCGCTACACGCCGTCAATAAGGCAGTCGCCAATATGCCTGAAACACAAGTAAAACGTGTGCGAGTAGCTATAAATTTCATAGTTTTCATAGTGTGATCTCATAGATTCCAGTAATCTCAATCTAACCCGGTAGCCATGCCCACTGCCCGTGGTAGTGAACCTGTTTATCTCGTGCCAAAACGGTACGAGGACGACTCAGGCCTTAACGACACTCTACGCCAAAGCAGGTATCGCAGGCAAAATCCGCATGAATATCAGGGCTAAAACTGCGGAAGTTATGACTTTTTACGCTGATCACACGATTTGCGCAACAGTGAAACGACACCCCATCCGTATAGTGAATTAAACCCAGTTATTCGCTGATTTCAAAGGCAAAAAACCGCCCCCACATTCATAATTACATTGCGGACAACGCCATCTGGTGGCCCACAACACAAGCCGTACAGCAGGGTGATGCGCGGCTTGCGATGATTTTCTAATTTGAAGCTTAGCTTTAAAGCGGGTTGTCCCATCGGCAGGGAAAAAACATTTTTTACTACGCAGTCCTTTGCGAGCCAGCTCAATCCCCGTGTTTATGCTTACCCTTGTGCTTGCCGCCACGACCATGCTCATCACCGTCTTTGCCATGGTCACGATGATCGTTTTGCACAAAATACACCGGCTGGTTGCAGGCATTGTATTTGTAGCAGTGCTTAGACCATTTTTTAGCGTGACCGCGGGGAACATGCATGTAAATGGGGGCTTGCTGCACCACCACCGCAGGCTGGGTGATGATCACAGGTTGCGGATAAATCACCTGGGGTGGCGGGGTGCCGGTACCAATCACAACGCGGCCATAAACACCGGGACGGATCACACCATCCACACTCACGTTGACATTGGGTTGTGCCTGTGCAGCCCAGGCGACGCTGGCTAATGCGAGACAGACACCTAGCTTTGCACTGAAGGGGAAATTTACCATCATGAACTCCATATTGAGATGCAGTTACAACGTGTGCCATCAGGCCATGGCTGACAGAGCAACACAGACAAATGTTGCCAATTGCAAGCCCAGAATGCCTTTGCATTACTAGGGAGTGCAAAAGAAGCTTGCGGTAAATCGTAAGTTATATGCCGACGCCGAACCTGCGCCGGGCAACAGATCATTACTTCATCTGTACCGAGCCATTGACAGTAACCACTACCGTGCTACGGCCCGCCTCTGTGGGCAAGGGGGCGTCCGAAGAAATGGCTTTAGCCTGCATCATCTCCACGCGGCCGCGTGGTGCAAAACCCTGGTCGTTGGCATTGACATTGACCTCGCGAATGCTGTAGCCAGCAAAGCCAAAGTTCTTACTGATCTCACCCGCTTTGGTTTTAAAACGCTCTATAGCCTGGGTCTGGGCTTCGCCCTCGACCTTGGCGCGGGCCTCGCGCGACAGGCCAAAACTGACCTGCCCCAGTGTGAGCGTATTGATCTTGCCCGCTGCACTGCTGATCCGCGCAAAGTCGCGCCCTTCCAGCACCAGCTCGGTACTGCCCTGCCAGCCATTGATCTTGCCGTCACGGCCATAGCGGGGATACATGCTGAAGGCTCCTGTACGCACATCCATCTGGCCGGGTTGGGCGGTCTTTTTTGCATCACTCAGGGCAGCATCCAGCGCGGCTTTGAGCTGGTTTTGCACCCCAGCAGAATCCGCACCATCTTTGGTGGTATTCATCGAGATCACCAGCAGATCTTGCTGCACCTCGACGCTGCCCGTGGACTGCAATGAGACCACATTTTGCGGTGTTTCCATACGAATATTTTGAGAATAACAGGTGTTAGAGACCATAATTGCTGCGTAAGCAGCTATTGTTTTAATAGTATAAGACATAGGATCGTGAAATTATGATTGAGCGCATCAGCGCACCGAAGTCAATGCCGCCTGTGCACGCAAATCACGCGCCAGTTGCTTGCGCAGCTCGGCTCGTTCCTGTGCATTGAGGTGGCGCGGGTTCACCACCAGGCTGTTCTGGCGAACAGTCGAACGCAGGTCGATTCGGCGCTGCTCGGCTTGCGACGAAGGAACAGACTCAGCCGGTTGCGCCAGCACAGGAAGGCATAGCAAACCCGTTGACAAGGTCCATGCAGCAACGCCTACCTGTGACGGCAAGCCACGGCGCAAGCGATACAGCAACCCTGTGCAAATACTTTTCATAATCACCATCCTATCTTTGTTTGTCCTATTAGCAATGCGTAAAACTTCCGTCTTAGGCACCTAAACAACATGTCTTGACTGCTACAACGCCTGTTAGGACAAATGGGAACACATCTGCTTTGTCAAGAGTATGCATGGAGCTGAAAAATATGTAACAGAGTGTCCTAAGTTGATGATTTTTATAGGATTTTTGTGATTTATAGGTTAAAACCGAGTCTGTTACATATTCACAGAGAGGTACTGTATGACACAAGCCGCAAAACAAGCCGACCGCATTTTGGTGGTGGATGATGATGCCCGTATCCGGGATCTGCTGCGACGCTACCTGGCCCAAGAAGGCTTTGAAGTGATCGTCGCCGAGGACGGCAAGGCCTTGAGCCGCACCATGATGCGCGACCCGATTGACCTCATCATCCTGGACTTGATGATGCCTGGTGAAGACGGTCTGTCGATCTGCCGCCGTCTGCGCGCCGCCGGTGACCGCACCCCCATCATCATGCTCACCGCCAAGGGCGAGGATGTTGATCGTATTGTTGGTCTGGAGGTCGGTGCCGACGATTACCTGGGCAAGCCCTTTAACCCACGCGAGCTGCTGGCCCGGGTACACGCCGTGCTGCGCCGCCGTCCAGCCCATGAGTCACCCGGAGCGCCGTCCACAGAGAGCGAAAACGTCACCTTTGGCCCGTTTGACTTTGATCTGGGCCAGCGTACGCTGAAGAAAAATGGCGAAGAAATGCCTCTCACGACGGGTGAATTTGCCATGCTCAAAGCCCTGGTACGCCACCCGCGCCAGCCGCTTTCGCGTGAAAAACTGGCGCAACTGGCGCGGGGCCGCGAGTTTGAGCCCTTTGACCGCAGCCTGGACGTGCAGGTATCGCGTCTGCGCAAAATGGTGGAGGCCGACGTAGCATCGCCACGCTACATCCAGACCGTATGGGGCGTAGGTTACGTATTTGTACCCGATGGCAAGAGCTAATCGGCTACCATGGCATCTGCCATGACAGTCGCCATTACCAGCCCAGCCCCGCTTGAGACTGCACCCGCCCCTCTGGAGATGCGCCGGGCGCTTGTCAGGCGTGTGCGCTTTAGCCTGTTTTGGCGCACGTTTTTCCTGCTCGCGTTACTGTTGCTGGGAAGTGTGGTGGCTTGGTTGCAAACCTTTCGCGTCATCGAAAGTGAGCCCCATGCCTCGCAAAGCGCCCAGCAAATTGCCTCTCTGGTCAATCTCAGTCGCGCCGCCCTGGTGCATGCCGATGCCATCGCCCGGGTGTCTCTGATCAAACAACTGGCCGAGCTGGAAGGCGTGCGTGTGCTGCCACGCGAAATCACTGACAAGGTACAAAGCTTTGAGCTTGGCTCGCAAACCAATCTGGTCACCAACGAACTTCACGCCCGCTTGGGTAAAGACACCATCATGGCTCGCGCGGTCAATGGCGAACCCGGCCTGTGGGTAGCCTTTGATATTGAAGGCGATGCCTATTGGCTACTGGCCGACCTGTCGCGCATCGTACCTGTTGCAGGCAAAACCTGGTTGGTCTGGCTGCTCATTGCCGCCCTGCTCTCCCTCACGGGTGCCGCCTTGATCGCCCGCTTGATCAACCGGCCCCTCAAGGCCCTGAGTTTTGCAACGAATCGCGTGCGCGACGGCGACTTTGATGCCAGTCGTCTGGATGAGCGAGCCGTCACCAGCGAAATCCGCGAGGTCAACAAAGGCTTTAACCGCATGGCCCAGCAGCTCTCAAAAATAGAGCAAGACCGCGCCGTCATGCTGGCTGGCATTTCGCACGACCTGCGCACCCCGCTGGCCCGTCTGCGCCTGGAAACCGAGATGAGTGTGGCCGATCTGACCGCCCGCACGCACATGGTCAATGACATCGAGCAGCTCGATGGCATCATCGATAAATTTTTGGACTATGCCCGACCCGACCAGGCACTGCTGGAGCCGGTCAGCCTGAACGACACGTTGGAGGCCTGTCTGTTTGCCGTTCACGACAGCGGTGACATGCAAATTAAACTCGAACTGGAAGGGGAAATCTATGTCCAGGCCGATGAAATTGAGCTCAGCCGTGTGCTGGCCAACCTGATAGAAAATGCCCGCAAATATGGCAAAACACCTGGCACCGAGGTGACGCGACTGGACGTGGTGGCGCGGGTGAAAGACGAATGGGTCATGCTCAAGGTGCGCGACCATGGCGCAGGCGTAAGCGAAGAAACCCTCAAGCAGCTCACCCAGCCCTTCTTTCGCGGAGATGCCGCCCGCACCGCCGCCACTGGCGCCGGACTGGGTCTGGCCATCGTAGACAAAACCGTACAGCGCATGGGTGGCCAGTTTGCCATCGCCAACACTGCCTCGGGCGGCCTGGCCGCGCACATCAAACTGCACAAGGCTAAAGGCCCCAAAGACTGAAGCAGACAGGTCAGTGTTCATCTAGCGCACAGTTGCCTCTACACTTGCGCCTATGCAAATTTGGCAACGTTTTACCGCCATCACCCTCGGCGTGCTCGCACTGCACGGGACAACGCTGTGGATGCTTCAAGCCTACAAAGCGCGGATGGACACACTGGACAAAGCCCCTGCTTTGCTCACCCGTATGGTCGAACCGCCCAAGCCCCCCGAGGTTAAGCCCCCTCCCCCTCCTCCCCCTCCTCCCACGCCTCCTCCACTGCCCAAGCCCCAGCTCAAACCGCCACCCAGCCCAATTGCACCCCAGCCAGTCGCCCCCTCTTTGCCAGTCGCCGCGCCCACGCCGCTGCCCTTGGCTGTCAGCAATCCCACACCAGCACCGCAAGCACCCACGGGCAGCGCAAATCCAGTACCCCCTGCGCCGATGCCCACTGCGGCGGTGGCAGCCGTTGCGCCTGCGCCGCCAGCGCCACCTGCCTCCCTTCCCACGCCTGCAGCTACCGCGCCAGCGCCCACTCCAGCCCCAGCCCCGGCGGTACAAATACCCTATATAGATGCCGACCATGCCGACAACCAGTACCGCGCCAGCTACCCTCGCCTCAGCCAGCGGCTGCGCGAGGAAGGGCGCGTGGTACTCAAGGTGACGGTCGGGCCTGACGGTAAGCCCACCCATGCGAGCATATTTAAAAGCAGTGGCTACCCGGCCCTGGACGATGCGGGCAAAGACACCGTCATGCGCTGGCGCTACAAGCCCGGCACACGCGGCGGTATCAACGAGGCGGGCAGCGTGCTGGTACCCGTGGACTTCAAACTCCCGGAGTGAAGCGTTTCAAGCAATCTGTGCTCTGCCTGACGATATTTTCAAAAAATTAAACGCTATGTTTTTAATAGCTTCTTACGCAGAATTTTGTTGGCATACAGCCTAATTAGTTCTCTAAACATCCACCAAATCAAATACCGCCATGCTCTCCACATGTGCGGTGTGCGGGAACATGTTGACCATGCCTGCGGCCGTGCAGCGGTAGCCCGCGCGGTTCACCAGCAGGCCTGCGTCACGGGCTAGGGTGGCGGGGTTGCAGCTGATGTAGACAATGCGCTTGGGGGGCGTCCAGCTACTCAGGTCGCCGGGCAGCGGTGCGGCTTTGCCTTCTTCTATGTCGGGCAGGTTGCCCAAGCGCTGCTGGTGCAGGTCGGCCAGGGCTTTGGCCAAGGCGAATGCACCTTCGCGGGGGGGATCGACCAACCATTTGTCGGCCACGCCGTCGGCAATCAGCATGGGGCCAGTCATCTCGAACAGGTTTCTTGCTACAAATTTAGTAGCTGCTTGCGCAACATTTTGTTGGGCTACAGCCTGATTTAACTGGTAATTTTCAGTGGCGCGGGCGACCAGGGTGTCGCTGCCTTCAATGCCCAGCACTTCGCGTGCCTGGGTGGCCAGCGGCAGGGTAAAGTTGCCCAGGCCGCAGAACCAGTCGATCACCCGCTCGTGTTTTTGCACGTCCAGCAGGCGCAGGGCGCGGCTGACCAGCACGCGGTTAATCTGCGGATTGACCTGGGTGAAGTCGGTCGGTTTGAAGGGCATGGTGATGCCGAAGTCGGGCAGCGCGTAGGACAGGGTGTGGTGATGCGGCTCATCCAGCAGTTTCACCGTCTCGGGCCCTTTGGCTTGCAGCCACCATTGCACATCGTGAGCGATTGCAAAGGCGCGCAGCTTGGCCAGATCGCCCTTACTTAAGGGCTCCAGGTGACGCAGCACCAGAGCGGTAACGCTGTCGCCGCAGGCCAGCTCAATCTGCGGGCAGGTCTCGCGGGCATCCATGCTGGCGATCAGCGCGCGCAGGGGCATGAGCATGGCGCTCACATGGGGCACCAGCACAGCGCAGCTTTTGATGTCGGCCACATAGCGGCTTTTGCGCTCGTGAAAGCCGATCAGCACCTCGCCTTTTTTAATCACGTAGCGCACCGACAGGCGCGCGCGGTAGCGGTAGCCCCAGCTAGGCCCGGCGATGGGGCGCAGCACCAGCTCGGGCTTGACCTTGCCCAGATGCCACAGCTGGTCTTCCAGTGCCCTTGCCTTGACCGCTACCTGCGCGGCAGCATCCAGGTGCTGCATCTTGCAGCCGCCGCAGGCCCCTTGGTGCAGGCCAAAGTGTGGGCAGCCGGGCGTGACGCGCTGGGAGGATTCTTGATGGATGGCGGTGACGGTACCCGCCTCCCAGTTGTTCTTTTTGCGGTGTACCTGGACGCTGACGGTCTCATAGGGCAGCGCGCCCTCGATAAAGACCACCTTGCCGTTGTCCTCGTCATCCGTCACGCGGTGGGCTATGCCTTGCGCTTCCAGGTCGAGCGACTCGACGACCAGGCGCGGCGGAGGAGGATAGACCTTGACGCTGCCGTCTTCGTTTAGCACCGGCGGTGGCGTGGCCTTGAGGCTTTTTTTGCGCGCGCGTCCCATGGTTCCTAGCCCTTGCCCGTCGAGCCGTAGCCGCTCTCACCGCGCTGGGTGGCGGCAAATTCATTCACGATATTGAACTTGGCCTGCACCACGGGCACGATGACCAACTGGGCAATGCGCTCCATGGGTTCGATGGTGAAAGCCACTGCGCTACGGTTCCAGGCGCTGACCATCAGTTGGCCCTGGTAGTCGCTGTCGATCAGCCCCACCAGGTTGCCCAGCACAATGCCATGCTTATGGCCCAGCCCTGAGCGCGGCAGGATCATGGCGGCATAGCCGGGGTCCTTCAGGTAGATGGCCATGCCGGTGGGCACCAGTTGCCAGGCGTTGGGCTGCAGGGTGAGGGGTTCGGACAGGCAGGCACGCAGGTCCAGCCCGGCGCTACCGGGGGTGGCGTAGGCGGGCATCTGGGTGCTAAGACGCGGGTCGAGAATTTTGACATCAAGGTGCATGGGCATAGGCTTTCTAGTGCGCCAATTATCCCCTGCCAAAGCCACGTAGAATCCGCCCATGACCGACGAAGACATGTTTTTTACCACCACCATTGTGGGCTCGGCATTGTCGCTGCCGCTGGGGGATATTCCGCCCAAGCAGGCGCGCTATGACGATGGCCTGCAAGTGGGCATGCTTAGCGGGCGCAGGTCGCTGGGTAAAAGCTGGCTGGATTGGCTGGAGATACAGGGCAGCTACCCCTACATTGGCCAGCCCCGCAGCAGGCCGGGCGCGCTGCGACGCTGGGTGGAGCGTTATGCCTTGTTGATTGCTCTGCTGGGTTTTTGCATGTTGCTGGCTGCTCTGGCCATGATGCTAGGGCTCGTTCAAATCGGGGAAATGCTAACCCCATGAAATCACTTCAAGATGTCCTCACCATTGACCCGGTGGCCATGAATGTGGTTAACCGCGTCTGCGCAGGCTCCCGCTTGTCGGGCGAACAAAACTTTCAAGGTGGCCTTTTGGTACAGGGCGATATTGCTGGCAGCCTGGAGGTGCGTGGCCGCCTGATCGTGTGGGCGGGCGGGCAAGTGTCGGGCCGGGTGAAGATATGGGGCGACCTGTACCTGTTTGGCCAGTTGGGCGAGCCCGGCCAAGCTGACAACGCCACCGTAGTCGAGTGCATGGGTACGGCCTATATTGCCAGTACAGGTGTCTCCAGCGGTACCCTACTGGCGCAGCGCATTCGCATGTACGATGGAGCCCAATTGCAGGGCCCATTTAAAACCCTGAAAGACAGCGCGGCACTGCCCCAGCTAGATGCTGTAGCATCGCCCTAAGACCTCGCCAGATTGAAACCCGTCACCAACTCGTCACTTATCCTAATTGTCCTTCCCCTCAGGAGACCATGATGTCCAATAAGCCACCGTATCTTGCGCCAGCCAACGCAGCACCCACCTACCCAACAGCGAACACGCCCGCTGCGGCAACACCTGGCCCAGTGGCTACTGCACCCAAGGCCATGCAGGTGCAAGCTGGTGCGGCCATGTACAGCGGCCAATCCAACCAGCTACCTACCCTGCAAGTGCCCGCACAGGGAGCAGGCCATGAGCCCAATGACAAAAGCAGCATGATCGCCGAAGGTGTGAACTTTGTCGGCAACGCCCAGTTGATAGGCCTGTGCAGCGTGGGCGGCAAGGTCGAAGGCAACCTGGTGCAGTCCATGGGGCAAAGCATCACCGTCATCGTGGCTGAGTCGGGCTATGTCAAAGGCGATATCGTGGCCGACAATATTTCGGTGATGGGGCAAACCGACGGCTTGCTAGACGCAGGCGGTGGCTCGGTGGCCTTGCACGATGCCTCGCGCGTCTCGGGCCATGTGCGCTACAACCGCTTGCAGGTCAACGGTGCCGACCTGAACGCCACACTGGAGAAGGCCGCCACCAAGCGCGACCGTAGCGCAGGGACAGCCGCAGCGCGCGCACCTGCCGGGCCAGCCGCTCAGCCGGTGCCGAGCGCAAACCCAGGTGCCTCCAAAGCCCCACACTGAGATGGTGACCGTGCTGTCCAATGGTTTTCAACTTCCGTTCACTCTTTCCTGCGCGTCGTTCTTTGAGCCTGCCAGGGGTCAGTATGCCCGTGGTGGACACCAATACCCTGCGCGAGGCCGCATTGCGCGCGAGTTGGCGGCGCGACCAAAGCGTGGCGCGCAGGCGTCTGGCCATCCGCTGGACGCTGTGGTGGCTGTGGAAATACAAGCACTTCGTCTTTGCCGCCTGCCTGTTACTGGTGGGGCTGATTTACCTGCTGCACCGCAACGGTCTGCTGCCCACCTGGAGCAGCGCACCCACCGCACAGATAGACGCTGGTGCCAGCGTGCCGCTGCGCCTGGAGCGCCAACTGCAAGAGCGCAGCAAGCCGCCAGCCAGCCAACGCATGGCACCCCCAGACGCGCCCAGCCCAATTCAACTCAAGCCTGAAATTCAACTCAAAACAAAGGAGTCTTCACCATGAAAATTCAATCTGCACCGTCGACCACCCGCCTGGTTCCTACCGACCGCCTCACCGCCATCTCCAGCCTGATTGCTGAGGGCGCGATCTTTGACGGCTCGTTCCAGACTTCGCGCGACCTGGGCATCAAGGTGGACGGTACGCTCAAGGGCAACATCAGCTTCGATACAGGCGGCACCATCCACGTCGGTGCCACCGGTATCGTGGAAAACACGCGCCTGGAGGCCGACTATATTTTTATCGAAGGCAAAGTGGTGGGTAGCGTGATTGCCCGCAAGGCACTGGAGATCACCGGCTCGGCGACCCTGCTGGGCGACGCGGCCTACGACGAGGTGATGGACGTGCACCCGCGCGCCAAGCTACGCGGCAAGGTGGAGTACCGGGGCGATATGGACACGCCGGCCAAGACAAAATAATCAATTTCATTGAGCGCTTTGGGTGTTTGCCGTTTTCGCGCTGGTTGCGTGATCGGTCTGCCGCCCAGACCGCTAGGAGTCTGGGCGGCAGAACGATTTCCAATCCGCCTAAACGCTGGCAGGGCATCTCGGTGATGCTCAATGCCTCCATCAACGCCTACGTCGGTGG
>JAYVJV010000136.1:0-21704 GCA_043769005.1 Polaromonas sp.
GCGCGGCACGCACCGCCACTTCATCGAAACGCCGCTCCGAGGCGCCGAGGCCGGCCACCCACTCCCACTTGAGGGCGGCGCGGTGGTCCTCGAACAGCACATCGGCGCTGACGACGGTGGGTTTCACAGCGGCCGCAGCGCCGGGCCGCCCCAAGCAAGGCCAGCCCCCTCGGGGGGCAGCGAACCACACGCAGTGGGGAGCGTGGGGGCCATATGTCTAGGCTGCGAGTTTTTCATGCGCCAGCGGTTTGGCAGGAGGCGGAATTTTCGCCATGACTTTGCTCACGACGGCGTCGGCAGACAGGCCCTCGGACAAGGCCTCGTACGAAAGCACCAGGCGGTGGCGCAGCACGTCGGGAACCAGGTCGGTCATGTCTTCCGGCAGCGCGTAGCCGCGCCCGCGAAGCATGGCCAAAGCGCGCGCGCCTTCGGTCAGGTTGATGGTGGCGCGCGGGCTGGCGCCGAAGGTGATGAAGCGCGACAAGTCCTTGATGCCGTGCTTTTCAGGGTTGCGCGTGGCGGACACCAGCCGTACCGCGTACTGCACCAGCGACGGATCAACGTAAATGCGCCTACATTCCGCCTGAAGCGATGCCAGTTGTTCGGTCGTCGCCACCGCCGACACGGTGACCGCCGGGCCGGTGACGCGCTGAACAATAACGAACTCCTCTTCGTCCGTGGGGTAGTCCACCAGCACCTTCATCATGAAGCGGTCTACCTGCGCCTCGGGCAGGGCGTAGGTGCCCTCGGTTTCTATCGGGTTTTGCGTAGCCATTACGACAAAAGGCGAGGGTACCGCATGCGACTCGCCGGCAATCGTCACCTGGCGCTCCTGCATCACCTCCAGGAGGGCGCTTTGCACTTTGGCGGGGGCGCGGTTGATCTCATCGGCCAGCAGCAGATTGGCAAACACCGGGCCCAGGGTGGTGCTGAAGTCGCCAGTTCGCTGGTTGTAGATGCGCGTGCCTATCAGGTCGGCGGGCACCAAGTCGGGTGTGAACTGGATGCGCTTGAAGCTGCCCTGAATAGCCTGCGCCAGCGTCTTGACAGTGAGCGTTTTAGCCAGCCCCGGTACGCCCTCCACCAGCAAATGCCCTTGGGCCAGCAGCGCCACCGTCACGCGCTCCAAAAACTTGTCTTGCCCCACGACCATGCGTTTGACTTCGTAGAGGATTTTCTCCATCAGTTCGCCACTGTGTTTGTCTGCGCTGTTCATAAGAAGCTCCGTTAAAAAGGTGGCACACCCGCCGCAGAGGCGGCATTTTCGATGGGTACCGCAAAACCAATACCAATGAACACCCGCTGCTTGCTGGGGTTCAAGATGCCCGTGACGATGCCCACCACTTCGCCATCGGCGTTGACCAAGGGGCCACCTGAGTTGCCAGGGTTAGCGGCGGCATCGAACTGGATGAGGTTACGCATCATCTCGCCGCTCTCGGGAGATTTGAATTCCCGCTTTAAGCCCGAGACCACGCCCGCAGATACCGAGGGGCCAATGCCAAACGGAAAGCCCACCGCAACTACATGGTCGCCCGGCTGCAAGTCAGCCGTGCTGGCCATGGCAGCCGCAATCATGTCGTCGGGAATTTTTTGGGCTTGCAGCACGGCCAGGTCATCTTCAGCTTTGACTCCCGTGATGTGGGCGGTGGTGGTCATGCCGTCCATGAACGTAATCTCCAGCCTCCCACCGCCTTGCACTACATGCAGATTGGTCAGGATGATCCCTTTGTCCACAATCACCACGCCAGTGCCTACGCCGTGTTGCACCTCCTCCATCGCGTTGCCCTTTTTGTCGCGCGGTGTCACAAAGCTGCGCACTCGCACCACAGAGGGGATGATTTTTTCATAGGCCCGCGCTGCAACAGAAGGAGTGTTGGCAGTTTGCAGGGCGTTGAGCACCGCATCGTCGATGTCTTCCTGGGTAAGCTTTTGCGCTGCGGGCTGTAGCGCGAGTTGCAGGGTAAACAGGCAGGCCATCAGCGCGATACCCAATGCAAATGCAGCGCCACGGGGGTAGCGATGCGACACATTGAAGAACGGTCGTGCAAATTTTTGCCACAACGTGGCGCTGGGGCCGCTCGTAATGGGTGCTAAGGGAGGCGTTGCAGTGGTGGAGACAGCCACAGCCCCAGCACGTGCAGACGGGCTTGCACGGTTTGAACTACCAACGCCGCCATGGCGGCTGTAGAGCGCAGGACGCTTCATCTATAGGCCTGAAAAAAGCTTGAGAATGGCTACTACGGTAGCACGATTTGGATTTTTTTGCGATAGCTGGCAATTGCCACAGATGCAAGGCGAGGGTGCCTGCGTTTTAGGGCATCATCTAGGCATGTGGATCGACACCCATTGCCATTTGGATGCAGCAGAGTTTGGAGCGCAAGCCCAAGCTATGCGTGCGCAAGCAGCTATGGTTAATGTAGTGCAGTGCATTTATCCGGCGGTCTGCGTAGCTAATTTTTCTACGGTACGCAACTTGGCCTACCAGTTTGGTGACACTTACGCATTGGGAATTCACCCTCTGTATGTGCCGCAGGCCCAGGAGGAAGACCTTGAACGCCTGGACCTGGCCTTGGCTACGCACCAGCACGATCCGCGCCTGGTCGCTGTAGGCGAAATAGGCCTGGACTACTTTGTGCCCGCACTGCGCGAACCTTCTATGCACGAGAAACAAACGCGTTTTTACCGCGCCCAGCTCAAACTGGCGCGCAAATATAGCCTGCCCGTGATTTTGCATGTGCGCCGCTCGGGCGACCTCTTGCTCAAGGGCTTGCGCGACATCGCCGTCTCCGGCGGAATTGCCCATGCATTCAATGGATCAGACCAGCAAGCAAGCTACTTTGTCGAGCGTGGTTTTGCGTTGGGCTTGGGTGGTGCGATCACGTACGAGCGGGCCACACAACTGCGCCATCTAGCGAGCAGTCTGCCACTGCATGCGATAGTGCTAGAGACAGATGCCCCCGATACTCCCCCGCAATGGCTGTATGTTACGGCCGAGCAGCGTGCTGCGGGTGTACCTCAGGGCATCAACAGTCCTGCCCAGCTGCCGCGCATTGCCCAAGTGGTGGCAGGACTGCGCGCCATACCGCTTGCCGATCTGGCGCAGGCGACGACGGCCAACGCCACCCGTGTGTTGCCCCGTATGGGCCAATTTTTAGTGCAAAATACGCAGCTAAACCAAGCAAACAATGCGCAAGCAGCTATAAAATAAATAGCATATTATTACCTCTCTCCTGCTCATTTTCATGTCCAAATCCAAGCCCTGCGAACTGCCCGAGGTCAGTACCTCCGAACTCGATGGCGTGCGCTATCTGCATCTGGGTACTGAATGGGTGCAAGGCAGCATGGAGATTAAAAAACCCTTCGCTATTGAACTGGACTACGTGCAACGCATGATGGCTTGGTTGCTCTGGACGGATCTGAACGATTTAGCCCCACTGCACAGTATGCAACTGGGTCTGGGCTCTGCTGCTTTGACTAAGTTTTGCTATAAACATTTGCGTTGCCGCACCACTGCGATAGAGATCAACCCCGATGTCATCTCAGCCTGCAAAGCCTGGTTCAAGTTGCCTGAAAACGATGTACGCCTGAGCGTATTACTGGCCGACGCAGGTGCGGAAATCGCCCGGTTTGAGCGCCTGGCCACCGTGGATGCTCTGCAAGTAGACCTGTACGACCACGAGGCTGCCGCCCCAGTACTCGACAGCATTGCGTTTTACAAGGACTGCCGCGCCAGCCTGACAGAGCAAGGCGTGATGACGGTCAATCTGTTTGGCCGCATGGCCAGCTACGACAAGAGTGTGGAGAAAATTTGCAAGGCTTTTGGTGCTGAAAACGTATGGGCCTTCAAGCCTACGCGCGAAGGCAACGCCATTGTGCTGGCGCATCGCAGCCCCCGTTTTGAAACTCGGGCTAAACTTGCCCAAAATGCCGAAACCATCTTCGCCCGTTTTGGCCTGCCTGCGCACAAGTGGCTGCGCATCTTTAAACCTGTGACATGAACGCTGTTGTGAAACCAGTATCGCCCCCCATCGCCAAACCCACTTCGCTGCCCTTTGTGGGCATGGTCGACTGGAAACGCATGGTCGATTGGCTCAGCGCCGACGGCATGATCAGCCCCGAAGAAGCGCGCCGTACAGTGGCTCGATGCTCCCAGGCGGAAAGTACGCAACCCCCCTTGGTGCGTCTGGCTAGCGTGGCCATGGCCCGCCAGTCCGACGGTAAACCACTGGATATCGAAACCCTCACCCAATATTTGGCAAAAAAAGCCGGACTGGAGTATTTGCGTATTGATCCGCTCAAAGTGGATGTGGGCAAGGTAGCCGACACCATGAGTGGGTTTTATGCCGAGCGGCATAAAGTGCTGCCAGTACAAGTCACGCCGAGTGAAGTTGTGGTGGCGACCTCGCAGCCCTTTATCAATGACTGGATCGGCGAGGTTGAGCGGCAGGCAAGGCGCAGCGTGCGTATGGTGGTGGCCAATCCGCAAGACATTCACCGCTATACGGCAGAGTTTTTTGCACTGGCCAAGTCGGTGCGATCGGCCGTCAAATCTGGCAGTGGTAACACTGCGGCCAGCTTTGAACAACTGGTCGAGCTGGGCAAGTCGTCCAAGGCGCTGGATGCCAACGACCAGGGCGTTGTGCAGGTGGTGGACTGGTTGTGGCAATACGCCTTTGACCAGCGTGCCAGCGACATCCATCTGGAGCCGCGCCGTGAGCAAGGCGTGATCCGGTTTCGCATTGACGGCAAACTGCATCCGGTTTACCAGTTGCCCCCTGGTGTCATGAGCGCCATGACGGCGCGCATCAAACTGCTGGGCCGGATGGACGTGATAGAAAAGCGCCGCCCGCAGGACGGCCGCATCAAAACCCGCAACCCGCGTGGTGACGAGATCGAAATGCGCATCTCTACCCTGCCCACGGTGTTTGGCGAGAAGATGGTGATGCGTATTTTTGACCCCGATACGGCGGTGAAAGATCTCGACGGCTTGGGTTTTAGCCAGCACGATGCCACCCGCTGGGAAGAGCTGGTCAAGCGCTCCAACGGCATTATTTTGGTCACTGGCCCCACCGGCTCGGGTAAAACCACTACGCTGTACTCCACGCTCAAGCGGGTGGCTACCGAAGAGGTGAACGTCAGTACCGTTGAAGACCCCATCGAAATGATTGAACCAGCGTTTAACCAAACCCAGGCGCAAAGCCAGCTGGATTTTGGTTTTGCTGAAGGTCTGCGAGCCCTGATGCGGCAAGACCCGGATGTAATCATGGTCGGCGAGATCCGCGACATTGCCACCGCCGACATGGCTGTGCAAGCGGCCCTTACCGGGCACCTGGTGTTTAGCACCTTGCACACCAATGATGCACCCAGTGCCATCACCCGCCTGATGGAGTTGGGGGTGCCCGCCTATTTGATCAACGCCACTTTGCTGGGTGTATTGGCGCAGCGCCTGATACGTACGCTGTGCAAACAGTGCAAGCAGCCCGACGCGGATGCATCGCGTGAGGCCATCAACGAGGTGATCAAGCCGTGGAAGATCAACGGGGGCTACCAGCCCTACAAGCCCGTAGGCTGCGTGGACTGCCGCATGACGGGCTTTATGGGGCGCATGGGCATTTATGAACTGCTAACGACCAGCGAGGCTTTCAAGCTCATGATCAACCAGGCCCCCAGTATTGACGCGCTGCGCCGCCAGTCGGTCAGCGACGGGATGCGTCCTCTGCGCTTGGCGGGCGCACTGCGCGTTGCCGAAGGCCTGACTACTTTGGAAGAAGTACTCACGGCTACACCGCCGATGGCTTAGTAGTCGCCGTAGCCATGGCTTGGCGTTACGCCTCTGGCGGCGCACCGCAGTAACACCGGTTTCATAGGTGGTATCCACACACGCCATGCGGTTATCCCGCGCGACAATGGCCCTTCAACATTACAAATATGGAGCAATTTGTGAATATTAAAAGTCAAAAAGACTTCTTCTCGGGACTGATGTTCCTGATTGTCGGTGGTGCCTTTGCCATCGGTGCCTACAGTTACAGCATGGGTGATGGAGCCCGCATGGGGCCGGGTTACTTCCCGCGTTTGCTGGGGGTCATCATGGCGATTCTGGGTAGCGTGATTATTTTCAAGTCATTGACCGTTGCCACCTCTGACGGCGAAAAAATTGGCTCTTGGGCATGGAAGCCATTGGCTTATATCCTGGGTGCCAACCTGGCCTTTGGTGTGCTGCTGGGCGGTTTGCCCAGTATCAAACTACCCGCCATGGGGATGATTATTGCCATTTACGCGCTAACCATCATTGCCAGCTTTGCAGAAGACAACGTCAAGATGAAGGAAGTGCTGATTCTGGCCACTATTCTTGCCGTTGGCAGCTATCTGGCCTTTATCATGCTGCTGAAATTGCAGATCCCCGTGTGGCCCACGTTCATTGGTTAAGCGGAGACAAATAACATGGATTTACTTAATAACCTGGCCATCGGTTTTGGGGTGGCGTTTACGGCGCAAAACCTGCTTTACGCTTTTATTGGCTGTATCTTGGGCACCTTGATTGGCGTGCTGCCTGGCATTGGCCCCGTGGCAACGATTGCCATGTTGCTGCCCGCTACGTATGCACTGCCTCCGATTGCCGCGCTGATCATGTTGGCCGGTATTTACTACGGCGCGCAGTACGGCGGCTCTACCACCGCTATTTTGGTCAACCTGCCGGGAGAATCGTCCTCGGTGGTCACCTGTATTGACGGCTACCAAATGGCCCGGCAGGGGCGAGCGGGTCCAGCGTTGGCGGCGGCTGGCTTGGGCTCTTTCTTTGCGGGCTGCGTAGGCACCTTGATCTTGGCTGCATTTGCCCCGCCCTTGACCGAACTGGCCTTCAAGTTTGGCCCCGCTGAGTACTTCTCGCTGATGATTCTGGGCTTGGTGGGTGCTGTGGTGTTGGCTTCGGGCTCCTTGCTCAAAGCCATTTCCATGATTTTGCTGGGCTTGCTGCTAGGCTTGGTCGGCACCGACGTGAACTCGGGTGTGGCGCGCTTTAGCTTTGACATTCCTGAACTCACCGACGGTATCGGTTTTGTGGTGATCGCCATGGGCGTGTTTGGTTATGGCGAGATCATTACCAATCTGGCCCGCCATGAAGATGACCGTGAAGTGTTTACTGCCAAGGTGCAGGGCTTGTTCCCTACCAAGGCCGACTTTAAAGCCATGCTGCCTGCCGTTCTGCGTGGTACTGCTTTGGGCTCATTGCTCGGTGTGTTGCCCGGTGGCGGTGCCTTGTTGGCGGCGTTCGCAGCTTATACGGTAGAGAAAAAGATTCCGCTCAAACCCGGCGAGATCGAGTTTGGCAAAGGCAACATCCGTGGTGTGGCTGGCCCTGAGTCGGCTAACAACGCCGGTGCGCAAACCTCCTTCATCCCGCTACTGACCTTGGGCATTCCGCCCAACGCCGTGATGGCGTTGATGGTGGGCGCCATGACTATCCACAACATCCAGCCTGGCCCCCAGGTGATGACCAGCAATCCAGAATTGTTCTGGGGTTTGATTGCCTCCATGTGGATCGGTAACCTGATGCTGGTTATTTTGAACCTGCCACTGATCGGCATGTGGATCAAGCTGCTGACCGTGCCGTACCGCTATATGTTCCCCGCCATTGTGCTGTTTTGTGCCATTGGCGTGTACTCCACCAATAACAATACCTTTGATATCTGGTTGGTGGCGATCTTTGGCTTCATTGGCTACGTGTTTGCCAAGCTGGGTTGCGAGCCCGCACCCCTGCTCCTGGGTTTTATCCTGGGTCCCATGATGGAAGAAAACCTGCGCCGCGCCCTGTTACTGTCGCGTGGCGACTGGAGCGTGTTCCTGACGCGTGGCCTGTCCGCAGGCCTGTTGGCAGCGGCCGCCCTGCTGCTGGTCATTGTGCTGCTGCCCTCGGTGAAGAACAAACGCGAAGAGGCTTTTGTTGAAGAATAATTAGTTGCAGGCATGCATGGCGTGTACTAGGTAAAAACGGCAGCTTCGGTTGCCGTTTTTTTTGGTCTAATGCAGGGCATGAAACGCAGATACTTTACCCAGTCTTTAGTTGCCTTGCCTGTGGCTGCACTGCCGCTGGCAGCGCTTGCGCAAAGCTACCCCGCCAAACCCATCAAACTCATCGTGCCCTTCCCTGCTGGTGGGGCTACCGACATTTTGGCACGGGCCTTGTCGCAAAAGCTGGGCGACAAACTGGGCCAAAGCGTGGTGGTGGAAAACCGCCCTGGTGCAGGCGGCACTATCGGCTCGGACGCAGCCGCCAAGTCCGCACCTGACGGCTATACCCTGCTGCTGGCAACGTCGAGCACGCACAGCATTGGCCCGGCCATCAACCCCAAAATCCCTTACGACGCGTTTGCCGACTTCACACCGCTGGGCTATGTGGCCACCTCGCCCAACCTGGTGCTGGTGCCCAATAGCTCGCCCGCAAAAACCATCCGCGAATTGATCGACTACGCCCGCAAGAACCCCGGCAAACTCAACTACGCCTCCAGCGGCAACGGCACCATCGTGCACCTGACCACCGAGCTGTTCAAAGCCATGTCCGGTACCTTCATGGTGCACATCCCCTATCGCGGCACGGCACTGGCCATCCCCGATCTGGTCAGTGGCAAAGTCGATGTGCTGTTTGACTCCTTGGTGACGGGCCTGCCGCATGTCAAGGACGGCAAACTGAAAGCATTGGGCGTGACCAGCGCCGCCCGCACCACGCTGGCACCTGACCTGCCCGCTGTAGCCGAGGTTTTACCCGGCTTTGAGTCCACCACCTGGTTTGGCCTGTACGGCCCCAAGGGCATGGGGAGTGAGGTGGTGCAGCAGGTCAATACTGCGTTAAATGCGGCCCTGGCCGATGCCGATGTGAAAGAGCGTTTCGCCCGCCTGGGTGCCGAGCCCACGGGCGGCAGCGCGGCACGTTTTGCCCAGATTGCGCGGGCAGACTACGACAAGTGGCGAGCCATCATTGCCCAGCGGCGGATTACGGCAGACTGAGCTTTGGTGCGCCCAGGTGGTATGTACGCCCTGGCACTTGGGGTGATTGGCTAAGCGGCTGTCCCCCGCCCTTCGGGCTCCTTTATGCCGCTACGCCAATCACCCCAAGCGCCAGGGCATCGGGAATAGGTGGAATGTAACGGTGAAGGTCCACTATGCTGGCAAGATCCGGCGGGCGGCGCACTTAGCGCAGCGGCATAAAGGGGGAGTGGGCGGCCATAAGCCGCCACGGAGGACAGCCGCGGAGCTAAGTGCGCCGCTCGTCGGATCCAGTGACGTGCCCGCCCGATCCCGCGATGAATACACCAGTCGCAAAAAGACCCGGAGAACCTCGGCTGTCCTCATCGAGGAAAACATCCATCAGCTAGCGCCGCAGCCCCGTAAACGCCGAAAACTCCCAGCGCCGAAAGCCCACAATCATCGTGAAACCGTCCCGGTGCTTCGGGTCAATTTTCTGGTCGGCCAGGTGCTGCGCCGAGAAGTCTTGCCCCAGGCGTTGCAGGCGCTCGACAAAGGTGGGGGCCATGGCTTCATTGATATTGCCGTGCACCATCATCAAGGTTTCGCCTTCGCCGTCAAAACGGCCACCAAAATACTCCCCCACCACGTTGTTTAAAAAATACTGGCGAATCGGTCCATCGCTGCGCCAGGTGAAGGTTTTGGCGACCTTCAGGCGGTAGCGGTTCAGCGGTTTGAGCTCGATAAAGCCCAGCTTGTCGAGTTGAATAAAACAAGCCGTCGTCTGCACCTCGGTAATTTGGTAGGTGCTGACGATGTGTTCAAAGGTCCAGTAGCTCAGCACGCAAATGGCGCACAGTAGCATTTTGGGATCCTTGCTGACGGCGGTTTCCTGCTCATAGGTCAACTCACCCATTAAAGGAATCGCCAGGCTCACGCGGCGTGAGATTTCGGCAAAGTCGGTGTTCAGCAGGCGGCAAATATCGTCTACCCGGGTGAGCGGCATTTCTTTCTTGCTGAACATGCGTTTCACACTGGATTCGCTCATCTCCAGTGCCTCGGCGACATGGGCATAGGTCATGTCCTGCGCCCTGAGTTCTTGTTTCATCACGTCTATGAGCAGGGCAGTGTCGGACAATTTTGACTCCAGGGTTCTAATGCCCTCCATCATAAAGCCCATAATATGGCCATGAACTTCGACTACGCCAACCCCTACACCACCACGCGCATCCCGCTGTTTGCGCGCAACGTCGTTTCCACCTCGCACCCGCTGGCCGCGCAAGCCGGGCTGCGCATGCTGCTCAAAGGAGGTAGTGCCGTGGATGCCGCCATTGCCGCCGCCGCCGCGCTGACGATATGCGAGCCCGTCAGCAACGGCCTGGGCAGTGATGCCTTTGGCTTGATCTGGGACGGCAAAGAGCTCCACGGCATCAACGCCTCGGGCCGCGCGCCGCAGGCCTGGAGCCCGGAGTACTTTCATAAAAAATACGGCAGCGGCACCACCGCACCGCCCAAGCGCGGCCTGGACAGTGTCACCATCCCCGGCGCGGTGAGTAGCTGGATGATGATGAGCGAACGCTTTGGCAAGCTGCCCTTTGCCGACCTGATGGAGCCCGCTATCGAGATTGCCGAGCGCGGCTACCTGCTCCCGCCCGTGGTGCAGCAAAAGTGGGCAGCAGCTACCGACGAGCTCAAGGGCCAGCCCGGTTTTGCGCAAAACTTTCTACCCTGGGGGCGCGCCCCCAAGGTGGCCGAGCTGTTCCAGTTCAAGGCCGCAGCCAAGGGCCTGCGCGCCATTGCGGCCAGCAAAGGTGCAGCATTTTACGAAGGCGAAATCGCCCAGGCGCTGGCCAAGTTCAGCGCGGCCAACGGCGGCGCGCATACCGTGCAAGACTTTGCCCGCTACAAGGCCGAGTGGGTCCAACCGATTGGCAAAAACTACCGGGGCTACACCCTGCACGAGATCGGCCCCAACGGCCAGGGCATTGCCGCGCTTATCGCGCTGGGCATTTTGGATAAATTTGACCTGGCCTCGCTGCCCGTCGATGGCGTAGATTCGCAGCACCTGCAAATCGAGGCCATGAAGCTGGCCTTTGCCGACGTGTATAAATTTGTCGCCGAGCCATCGTCGATGAACGTGACGGTGGAGCAGATGCTGGACGATGCCTACCTGGCATCGCGCGCCAAACTCATCAACATGAAGCAGGCGCAAGACTTCAAGGCGGGCAACCCGGTCAAGGGCGGCACCATTTACCTCACCGCAGCGGACGAGAGCGGCATGATGGTCAGCTTTATCCAAAGCAATTACATGGGCTTTGGCTCGGGCTGTGTGGAGCCCACCTTTGGCGTGAGCCTGCAAAACAGGGGCCATGGTTTCAGCCTGGATGCCAGTAGCCCCAACGTGGTGGCACCGTGCAAGCGGCCGTTTCACACCATCATCCCGGCCTTCCTCAGCAAGGCTGGCAAGCCAGTCATGAGCTACGGCGTGATGGGGGCCAATATGCAGCCCCAGGGCCATATGCAAACCCTGGTGCGTATGCTCGATTACAAGCAAAACCCGCAAGCCGCCTGCGACGCACCGCGCTGGCGCTACAACGCGGGCCTGGAGATCAACGTGGAAGCGGCCATGAACGCCACCACCGTACAAGGCCTCAAAGACCGGGGCCACCAAACCGAGGTGATCAACGACTCGTACCAGGACTTTGGCGCAGGCCAGTTCATCTGGCGCGCGGATGAAGGCCAGGGCGATGTGGCCAAAGAAGGCTATGTGGTCGCCAGCGATGCGCGCCGGGATGGGCAGGCCGTGGGCTTCTGAGGTCCGCCTGCGTACCCCATAATTTATGCCAAATACAGCGCTAGGCCAACAAATAATAGCGCAAGCAGCTACTAAAAAAATAGCAACTGGCATGCTGCTGGCCATCCTCGGGTCGATCGCTTTCAGCGGCAAAGCCATCATCGTCAAGCTGGCCTACCGCTACGGTGTGGACGCAGTCACGCTCATCATGTACCGCATGCTCATGGCCCTGCCGTTTTTTTTGGCCATGGCTTGGTGGGCTGGGCGTGGCAAGGCTGCGCTCTCGCGCAGCGACGGGCAGTATGTGCTGTTCCTGGGCTTTATCGGCTACTACCTGGCCAGCTACTTGGACTTTGCCGGTTTGCAATACATCAGTGCCAGCCTGGAGCGGCTGATTTTGTATTTGAACCCCACCATCGTCTTGCTGCTGGGTTGGCTGCTCTGGGGTAAACCCATCACCCGTCGCCAGTTGGTCGCCTTCGCGCTGAGCTACAGCGGTGTGCTGCTGGTGTTTGGCCACGAGGTCAAACTGGACGGGGCCAACGTAGGCCTGGGCACACTGCTGGTGTTTAGCAGCGCCGTGGCCTACGCCGTGTACTTAAGCTACAGCGGCCAGCTGGTGCAAAAGCTGGGCAGCCTGCGCCTGGCGGGCCTGGCCACCAGCGTGGCCTGCCTGTTGTGCATCGCACAGTTTGCCGTGCTCAGACCCTGGAGTGCCACCCAGGTCGCGCCCGAGGTTCTGTGGCTATCCCTGCTCAATGCCCTGGTCTGCACTGTGGCCCCGGTACTGATGGTGATGATGGCGATTGAGCGCATAGGTGCTGCCAAAACCGCCCAAATCGGCATGGTAGGCCCCATGTCCACCATCGCCCTGGGCGTGCTGGTGCTAGGCGAGCCCTTCAACGCCTGGATCGTGGTGGGCACGGCCCTGGTGCTGGGTGGGGTGTATTGGGTGAGCAGGGCGCGGTAGTTCCCTCGCGAAAAGGTGCATGTGCGCAAGTGAAGTTTACCGTTTATCGTTCACCGCTATATAATAGACTAATGATTCTCAGCTTCGCAGATCAAGACACCGCAGACTTTTTTGCTGGCGTGCGTGTGAAGCGATTTGTCAATATGGCGGCTGTGGCGCAGCGAAAATTGCAAATGCTGGACTCGGCTGCTGTGCTGGAGGCACTGCGTGTGCCACCGGGAAATCAGCTTGAGGCGTTGGTGGCTGACCGCGTGGGGCAACACAGCATTCGCATCAACGATCAATGGCGCTTGTGCTTTGTTTGGACGACTGACGGCGTGCATGATGTGCAAATTGTTGACCACCATTGAAAACTGACACTATGAATAAATCAACTCCTCGTATTCCTGCCCCTAAAAACGGTTTGCGCCCCGTGCATCCGGGGGAAGTTTTGCGTGAAGAATATTTAATTCCGTTGGGACTCAGCGCCAATGCCTTGTCGCAGGCACTGCATGTGCCCGCCTCGCGCATCAACGACATTACCCTGGAGCGCCGTGGCGTGACAGTGGACACTGCAATGCGTTTGGTGCGCTACTTTGGCGGCGATGTGCAAAGCTGGATGAATCTGCAAACGACTTATGAAATCAAAATGGCAGAAAAAGAACGCGCCAAACGCATTGCGCGTGAGGTAATGCCTATGCTGTCTGCGGTGTGATTTCACATCCATTGGCCGCCACAAACTGCCGTGTTTCAGGGCGCTATGTGCAAGCCTCAGTGCAAACTGGTAGTTGCCACATCCCTAGTGCATCTGTGTTGCGTAGATAATCGCCTTTCAATCAATCTTCAGCATTTTTTTACAGCGAGACAACCATGAGCAAAAGCATTCAAATCAACCAAACTGGCGGCCCCGAGCAAATGGTGGTGGTGGACGTGAGCGTGGGTAACCCAGGTGCGGGTGAGGTGCGCATTCGCCACCACGCGGTGGGCCTGAACTATATTGACGTGTACCAGCGAAGCGGCGTGTATAACCTGCCGCTGCCACTCAAGCTGGGCATGGAAGGCGCGGGTGTGATTGAGGCAGTGGGCGAGGGCGTGACGCACCTGAAGGTGGGCGACCGCGCGGCTTACGCCAGCCAGCCCCCGGGCAGCTACTGCGAAGTGCGCGTGATGCCTGCCAAATGCGTGTGCAAGCTGCCCGACGCCATCAGTTTTGAAACGGGCGCGGCCATGATGCTCAAGGGCCTGACGGCGCAGTATTTGTTGCGCAAAACCCTGCCCCAAGCGGGTTTGAAAGAGGGTGATTTTGTGCTGTTCCACGCTGCTGCGGGTGGTGTGGGCCTGATCGCCTGCCAGTGGGCCAAGGCGCTGGGCTTGCAACTCATCGGTACCGCAGGTTCGGACGAAAAGTGCAAGCTGGCGTTGGAGCATGGTGCAACCCACGCTATCAACTATTCCACGGGTGATTTTGTCGCCAAGGTCAAAGAGATTACCAGTGGGCGCGGCGTGAAGGTGGTGTATGACTCGGTGGGCAAAGACACCTTTGAAAAATCACTCGACTGCCTGTCACCGTTTGGCTTGATGGCCAGTTTTGGCAATGCGTCTGGCAAAGTGGCACCAGTGGACATTGGTGTGCTGGGTGCCAAAGGCTCGCTGTACATCTCGCGCCCCACGCTGTTTACCCACATCGCCACCCGCGAGAGCACCCAGGCCATGGCCGACGAGCTGTTTGCCATTGTCGCCAGCGGCAAGGTCAAAATTCCGGTGCACCACCGTTATGCCTTGACCGATGTGCAGCAGGCGCACCGCGACTTGGAGGCACGCAAAACCACTGGCGCGTCGGTGTTGCAGCCTTAAGGGTACCGCAGCGTTTCAGCCCCCTCCATCATCAGCATGCCTAGCAGCACGCCATCGGTGCAAGCGCACCTGGCGGCGCTGCGCTGGTTGCTGCTGTCTGCGCCCTTGGTCAGAGTGCCCGCTGGCTCTGCGGCGCAGTTGGCCAGCTTTTCGCCCTCTGAGCAAACGTCCATCGCGCTGTGGCTGGCGGGGCTGGAGCTGGAGCCCACGCCGTTCATGCACTGGATGGCGCAGCACCCCGAGGTGCGCATTGGCCGCTACGCCGAGCGCCTGCTGGCCTTCTACCTCACCCACGGCCCGCAGCACCGCCTAGTCGCTGCGCATGTGCCGCTGCGATCGGTGTTGCCAGGGGGTAAAAGCCCGGTCACAGTCACCCACGGTGAGCTGGACTTTTTGCTCACCGATGCCACAGACCAGCACCTGCACTGGGAGCTGGCGGTGAAGTTCTTTTTGTGTACTGCCACCAGCCCGGTGATCACGCCCGCTGACTTTATCGGCCCCAATGGCATCGAGACGCTGGCCCACAAATGGCACAAACTCTTTGAACGCCAGCTCACCCATCTGCCGCCGCCGCCGTTTGATGCCCAGCTTTGGCAACCGCAGGCCTACACGCGCGGTTGGATGTTTTACCGCTGGGGTGCAGAGGTACCCCAGTGCGTCGCTCTACACGAGGAGCATGCAAAAGCTTGGTGGATGGATGTGAGGGAGATGCACCAGTTGCCCGATGGTTACTATGTACACCTGCCACGCCTGCAATGGATGGCACCTATCACGCATGCTGCGCAATTGAATAGCGATGCGGTAGTGTTGCAGCGCGATGCCATGGCTCAATATCTGCCAAGCGTATGCACAGATAGCGCAGGTAGACGCAGTGCACAAATGATTGCGCAACTGGTGCAGGCGCAACCACAATCCTCTTTCAGCAGTTCCACCAGTTTCGAGCTACAAAGATGGATGGTTTGTCCCGAAAATTTCGTTAAATTATCTGACACCTAGCTCATTGAGCAAGAGTTGCATGCTTTGCAAATTATTGGCCTGAGCATGCGCCAGAGGCGACAGGCCTTGCGCATCGGGTGCGTTCAGGTCTGCGCCCGCAGCGGCCAACTGGCGCAGCAAGGCAGGTTGATTGGCCAGCACGCACAGAGTAACGGCGGGTGTGCCATTGCTCTTGGCGTTTTTGTCGGCACCGCGTGCCAAGGCTATTTGCAGTGAGGCGGCATCGGCCTCGCGGATGGCGGCGAAGAGGGCGGCGTTGGGGGACATCAGGCGCGCAGGGGCGGCTTCTTGGCGGCTCGGTGGGGCGGCACTGGCAGCCGCTTCCATTGCGCTGTCAGCGCCAGCAGCGTCGGCGGACAAAGCCTTGGAGCCTTGCGTCCTGGCGGCTACGCCTGCGGCTGCCGTTGCAGCGGCTGGGCGTGGCGGGGCTGCGATGCCGGATGTGGCTGCGCTGTTGGGTGCAGCCGCGAGGGCTGGCGCAGGCGGTGTTGGGGGTGCGGGCGCAGGTGCAGGCGCAATGGGCGCTACTGCAACAGGTGTTGGTGCTACGGCTGCAACTGCAACAGGTGCGGGCGCAACAGATGCGGGAACCACTTGCACGGAGGGTGCTGTTTCAGCCGCTATGGCAGGAACGGGCTCGGGTTGCCGAGTCTGCACTGCACGCTTGGCTGAAGTATCAGCTGACCGGGCCTGCGCGGAAACGGGGGGCGGGGCGACGACGGGTGGGGTGGCCGATGGTGCTGGTAGAGGGACGGCTTTGGCAGGCGGAGCAGCAACAGAAGGTGTAGCAGGGGCCGCAGCAACAGGCGGTGCAGAAGTAGGCGGTGCAGCAGGCACCACAGGCGCGGTGCGCTCCATGCTAAGGGCTACCTCTTTTTCTTGCGGTGAGCTGCGATCCCATTGCATGAATAGCAGGCCGGTCAGGCCCAATACGGCGACACTGGCGAGTGCGCGCACTTTCCATTGACCGTCATTGGCAGCTTCTAATTTCTGATCAAGTTGACCTCTAGCCTTTTTAATATATGCGTAAGCAGCTCCTGAATTTATAGCGTCATTGGTCACAGCTACAGCGCCAGGTGTCTGCGCAAGCCGCGCTGCGTGGGCCAGAATGTTTGCCCGCACCTGCGCGTTGGGCATCGACGGGTCCACTGCCCCTGTGCCAGATTCGTCGGGCTTTGCATCCAGCGCAGCCTGTGCCGCGTGGTAGTGCGCAAGCAATGCGTCGGGCGGTGCAGCAGCATCTGCACCGGGCTGTGCGTCAGGCGCTTGCGTGTGCGTCATATGCTCACCTCAGAAAACTCGGCCAACAGGGTTTTGAGCTTGCTTCGCGCATAGCGCAGGCGGCTTTTGGCGGTTTCAAAGCTCACACCCATGGTCTGCGCAATGTCCTGCACGTCTAGCCCTCCCTCGGCCTGCAATAAAAATGCGTTGCGCTGCTCGGCTGGCAGGCTTTCTACCGCAGCCATCAGTGCGCGCGCCTGCTCGCGTGATTCGATCTGCCGCAATGGGCCAAAGCCCGAGTCGGCGATTAACTGCGCGCGTAGTTGCACGGACTCGTCGTCATCTGCATCCATGCTGGTGTGCAACTTGAGTGTGCGCCAGTAGTCCACGATGCGGTGGTGCGCCAGGGTAAACAGCCAGGTGGTAAATTTGGCTGCGTTGCGCTGCGGCTCGTAGCTGCTGGCCGCACGCGCTACGGCAAACCACACGTCTTGCATCAGCTCGTCGGCTGCGCTCTGGTTTTGAACGCTACGGTAAATATAGCGCCACACCCGCATTTCATGCCGCGCATACAAGGTGTTAAACGCTGCGGCCTGACCCTGCGCGTAGCGCGCCATCAGGGCCTCGTCGCTCGAGTCGGTGCGTTCATCCGCAGCTTGCATGCACGCTATTGTGCCCGAGTGCGCAGGCTTGACCGCGCCACGTTGGGTACAGGGCAGCGCGTGTGCGCGCCTAGCGCCACGGTGGTGGGTCGGGCACATAGCCTACCGGGCTGTCGGGGAAGGCGTTGGGTCTGGGCTGGCTCGCGCGCGGGGGTGGCAGCACGCCCATGGCGACCAGGTTGTCATGGCTGTCGTAGCGAATGCGGATCACCTCGTCTGGGCTGCTGCGCTCACGCTCAAACTCGGTGTGGCTCACGTACGAGCTTTCCCGCTCGCCATGGCCCGTGCCCAGCTTGGGTGCGCTGGTGGGCGCGGCGCGTTTGGCCATGCTGCTGGCATCTTGCGACTCATGCGCCAGCGGTGCAGGTGCGGCTGCGGCAGGCGCAGGGGCAGCAGCCGGTGGCAGCGCACCGTATGACTCGGCGCGCGAGTGGTGTGGCACCGCGGGTGCGGGCATGGGCAGCGGCACCGGTGAGCGCTCACGAAACAGCGCCACGCCTATCACCCCCACATCGCGCGGGCGGCCAGTGCGCTCGGCATAGCTGGCGGGCGAGGCGGTAAATTCAAACGCCGCAATAGCATCCTGGCCTTTGCGCCAGCCGTGGATGGCGTAGCGCTGCCACGGGCCAAACACATAGCCAGTTTGCGCCACGCTGGCCGTCTCGCCGCTGACCACGTTCACCCCGTCTACCGAGGTCACTGCCAGTAGGCGCTGGACCGTGGCGTTGCGCACCTCTATAGCGTATTTGGCCCCCGGCACCCCCGCCACCCAGTACTCGCCTTTGCGGTAGTGCACCGGCAGCGTTGCCCCGCTGCTGCGGTCTGTCACCGTCACGTCAGCCAGCCTGCCCACAGCCCAAGCGCTAGCGCCCCAACTGGTAGCCGCCGCCAAAGCGCACAAAACAATAATTTTCTTCATCACCTAGCTCCTGTTTGAATGTGATGGAGATTGAAACGAAGCAGGGGAGCGGATGGGGTTAAGCGGGATGAAATAAATAGTGTTTTATAGCTCTTGACCTGCCCCCTTTAGCCGTACCAACCAATCTTCCAGAAGTCCAAGGGTAGCCACCTTAATGGATGGGTTGATGGTTGTTGTGTATTTGCGTTGCATCGCCAGTTAACTGGCGATGCAACGCGGCAAATTGTGCGGACGGTATTGCTTCAGCGTAGCGGCATACAGGGGGAGTAGGCGACCATAAGCCGCCACGGAGGACAGCCGCGTAGCTGAAGCAGCACCGTCCGCCTGATCCCGTGATGCGCATGAGCGCGTAACGAGTGGTCACAGCGATGACAGTAGCCAAGCCGGGCCATCTGGCGTAGGATGCACATTTCAAAAGCTGCATCGGAACACAAGGAGTCCACCCATGCCCCAACTGAACGTCAACGGTGCCGCGCGCACCTTCGAGGCCGAAGCCGATACACCCCTGCTGTGGGTGCTGCGCGAGCAGCTAGGCCTGACGGGCTCTAAGTATGGCTGCGGTATTGCCGCCTGTGGTGCCTGCACCGTGCATATCGACGGTGTGCCTACGCGCTCCTGCGTGCGGCCTGCGTCTACCGTGGGCGCGAATGAAAAAATCATCACCATCGAAGGCCTGTCGCCGAATGGCTCGCACCCGGTGCAAAAAGCCTGGGCAGCGCTGGATGTGCCGCAGTGCGGCTTTTGCCAAAGCGGCATGATCATGGCTACCGTGGCCTTACTCAAAGAGAAACCGAAACCTACCGACGCGGATATTGACGCGGCCATTACCAACATTTGCCGCTGCGGCACCTACAACCGCATTCGCGCTGCCATCAAAGTGGTGGCCAATGGGGGCGACACCAAAACCGCTGCGCTGCATATTCAGCATGCCGATGGCACAACTACCTAAGGGGCACGACATGAACCATACTTGCCAAGACCCACTCGACCTTGCAGCCCCAATGGCGCTGTCGCGCCGCCGCTTTTTGGGCTCTTCAGCCCTGGCCGCAGGCGGGCTGACCTTTGCGTTCACCATTCCCTATGGCAGCGATGTCGCCGCGCAAACCCTGCCCAGCGAGGTTAACGCCTGGGTGGTGGTTAAGCCTGACGACAGCATCATCGTCCGCATCGCCCGCTCTGAGATGGGGCAGGGCACGCTGACTGGCCTGTCCCAGCTAGTAGCCGAAGAACTGGATGCCAACTGGGCCCAAGTGAGTGCAGAGTACCCCACGCCCGGGCAAAACCTGGCCCGCAACCGCGTGTGGGGCAACTTTGGCACGGGCGGTAGCCAAGGCATACGCCAAAGTAACGAGTACGTGCGCAAGGGAGGCGCTGCTGCGCGCATGATGCTGGTGCAAGCGGCAGCGGATGAATGGAAGGTGAGCGCTGCCGAGTGCCGCGCTGCCAACAGCGTCATCACCCACACGCCTACGGGCCGCACGCTGAGCTATGGCAAGGTGGCCGAAGCGGCGGGCAAGCTCACGCCCCCGGCGCCGGACAAAGTGTCACTCAAAGACCCGAAAGACTGGAAGCTGGCGGGCAAGCGCATGGCGCGGCTGGATACGGTGGACAAAACCACCGGCGCGCAAATCTACGGTATGGACTTGACGCTGCCCGGCATGCTGAACGCGGCCATCAAAGACAGCCCGGTGTTTGGCGGCAAGGTCAAATCATTTGACGCAGCCGCGATTGCCAACAAACCGGGCGTGAAAAAAGTCGTGAGAGTGGGCGAGACGGCGGTGGCGGTGATTGCTGACACCTGGTGGCGTGCGCAGGCTGCGATCAATGCCCTGCCTATCGAATGGGACAACGGCGACCACGTCAAACAAAGCAGCGCTGCGTTTGCGGGTGTGATGCGCGCCGCCCTGGACGCACCCGAAGCGGCGATGGGAAACCAAAATGGCGACATCAAAGCAGCGCTGGCAGGTGCTGCCAAAAAGATCGAAGCCATCTACAGCTACCCGCACCAAAACCACGCTTGCATGGAGACCATGAACGCCACGGCGCGCTACACCCCGCAGCGCTGTGAGGTGTGGGCACCCACGCAAAACGGCGAAGCTGCGTTGGCGGCTACGGCCGAGGCAGCGGGCTTGCAGCAGTCGCAATGCGAGGTCTACAAAATTCACCTGGGCGGAGGTTTTGGCCGTCGCGGCATGACCGACTATGTGCGCTAGGCCGTGGCGATTGCCAAAGAAATGCCCGGCGTGCCCATCAAGCTGATCTACTCACGCGAAGAAGACATGCTACACGGCAAGTTTCACCCCACCTCGCAGTGCAAAATGACGGCAGGGCTGGACGCGCAAGGCAACCTCTCGGCGCTGCACATGCGCATAGCCGGGCAATCCATCTTGTCGCAGGTCGCGCCGCTGAACATCGTCAACTTCAAAGACCCGGTGGCCTTCCAGGGGCTGAACCCGCCCAGCCCCGAGGCGCAGTTCACCTACACCATTCCCAACCTGCTGATCGAGCATGCCATTCGCAACCCGAATGTGCCGGTGGGCTTTTGGCGCGGGGTCAACCTGAACCAAAACGCCATTTATGTGGAATGCTTTCTGGATGAAATTGCCCACGAGACCAAGCAAGACCCGCTGGCGCTGCGCCGCAAGCTGCTGACCAATATGCCCAAGGCGCTGGCCGTACTCAACGCGGTGGCCGACAAGGGCGGTTGGGGCAAACCTGCTGCGCCCGGCGTGTTCCGTGGCCTGGCGCAAACCCATGGCTTTGGCAGCTATGTGGCAGCTTGCGCCGAGGTGTCGGTCAGCAAGGACGGCGAGGTCAAGGTGCACCGCATTGTGGCTGCTACAGACAGTGGGCATGCAGTCAACCCCCAGCAGATCGAGGCGCAAATTGAAGGCTCATTTGCCTACGGTTTGTCAGCTACCTTCTACCAGGAGTGCACGGTGAAAGACGGCAAGATGGAGCAACATAACTTTGGCACCTACAACGTCATCCGCATGGCCGACATGCCTGCGGTGGAGAGCATTGTGATGCCCTCAGGCGGCTTCTGGGGTGGCGTAGGTGAGCCCACGATTGCGGTGGCCGCGCCTGCGGTGTTGAATGCGATTTTTGCTGCTACTGGTAAGCGTATTCGTGATTTACCGCTGAAGAACCATAACTTGAAGCGAGCTTGAGCGATGGCCTCAGCGCAGGCGCTGCACGCTGAAACGGCTGGATTATTTGACTGAAGTTTGCAGGCGCAAAGCCAGCTCATCTAGGAGTCTGGGCGGCAGAACGATTTCCAATCCGCCTAAACGCTGGCAGGGCATCTCGGTGATGCTCAATGCCTCCATCAACGCCTACGTCGGTGGT
>JAYVJV010000137.1:0-11061 GCA_043769005.1 Polaromonas sp.
TGGCGATTGACTTGGGCACCGCCAACACCCTGATCTTTGTCCGCGATGTGGGCATTGTGCTGGACGAACCGTCCGTGGTGGCCATTCGCCACGAAGGCGGCCCGCAGGGTAAAAAAACCATCCAGGCGGTAGGCAAAGAAGCCAAGGCCATGCTGGGTAAGGTGCCCGGCAACATCGAGGCCATCCGCCCGATGAAAGACGGTGTGATCGCCGACTTTACCGTGACCGAGCAGATGCTCAAGCAATTTATCAAAATGGTGCATCCGCGCTCGATGATGCGGCCCAGCCCGCGCATCATCATCTGCGTGCCCTGCGGCTCTACCCAGGTCGAGCGCCGCGCCATCCGCGAAAGCGCTTTGGGTGCCGGGGCCTCCGAGGTGTATTTGATCGAAGAGCCCATGGCAGCCGCCATTGGCGCAGGCTTACCCGTCAGCGAGGCCAGCGGCTCGATGGTGGTCGATATCGGTGGCGGCACCACCGAGGTGGGTGTGATCTCGCTGGGCGGCATGGTCTACAAAGGCTCGGTGCGCGTGGGCGGCGACAAGTTTGACGAAGCCATCATCAACTACATCCGCCGCAACTACGGCATGCTGATTGGTGAGCCCACCGCCGAGGCCATCAAAAAGAAAATTGGCAGCGCCTTTCCCGGCAGCGAAGTCAAAGAGATGGAAGTCAAGGGCCGCAACCTGTCCGAGGGTGTGCCACGCAGCTTCACCATTTCTTCCAACGAAATTCTGGAAGCCCTCACCGACCCGCTGAACAACATTGTCTCCGCCGTCAAGAACGCGCTGGAGCAAACCCCCCCCGAGCTGGGCGCAGATATTGCCGAGCGCGGCATGATGCTCACAGGTGGTGGCGCGCTGCTGCGCGACCTGGACCGTCTGCTGGCCGAAGAAACCGGATTGCCCGTGCTGGTGGCTGAAGACCCGCTGACCTGTGTGGTGCGCGGCTGCGGTATTGCGCTGGAGCGCATGGAGCGCCTGGGTTCCATCTTTACCTCGGAATGACATTAACGCAGGAGCCGCCGTGCCACTAGGCACTCTAGACCGTTCCCCACCTCCCTTCTTCAAACAAGGGCCGTCTGCGCTGTCCAAGCTCATGTTTTTCAGCGCGTTGGCGCTGTTTTTGATGGTCGCAGATACGCGCTTCAAGATTACCCAGCCCCTGCGTGCCGTTGTGGCGACAGCCTTGTACCCTGCACAATGGTTAGCCATGCGCCCAGTCCTGTTTGCGCAGGGCGGTACCGCCTATTTTGAATCCTTGCAGCAAGCCCAGCGCGCCGAAGAAGGGGCACACAAAAAACTTGCCTTGCAAGCCCAGCGCGCCTCGATGGTTGAGCAGCTTTCGCTGGAAAACGAACGCCTACGCAAACTGCTGACACTGCGCGAGCAAATTAAAACTCCGTCGCAAGCAGCCGAGGTGTTGTACGATGCGGCCGATCCTTACACACGCCGCATCATCGTCGACAAAGGGCTGATGCAAGGGGTCAAGATCGGCTCGCCAGTCATTGATGAATCTGGTGTGCTGGGCCAGGTGACTCAGGTCTACCCCCTGGTGAGCGAGGTGACCTTGGTGATCGACCGCGAACAGGCTATTCCCGTTATGAACACCCGTACCGGTGCGCGCAGTGTGGCCTATGGCGATCCATCCACCCAGGGCGGCGGTCTCGAGCTGCGGTTTATGGCCGGGAATGCCGATGTGCAGCACGGCGATTTGCTGGCCACCAGCGGTGTCGATGGTGTGTATCCAGCAGGCCTGTCGGTCGCCCGCATCGATAAGATTGAGCGACGGGCGGATACCGGCTTTGCACGGATTTTTTGCCAACCTCTGTCCTTGATTCACAGTACCAAGCATGTCATGGTACTAGACCCTATTTCTGCACAAATACCTGCCAAACCTATTTTAGATAATGCGCAAATAGCTTCTAAAAAAGGAGCAAATAGATGATTATGCGTAGTGGTCAACAATTGCTTTTGCCAGCTAATTCGCTGTTTATATGGCTGAGCCTGCTGGCGGCAATGTTGCTGAATTTTTTGATTACTACAGCGCTGGGCCGTGCAGCCTGGGTGCCTGATGTGTTGGCGTTGACACTGGTATTTTGGTCGATCCATCAACCGCTGCGCATTGGTATAGGTGTGGCCTTCTTTTTTGGCTTATGCACCGATGTGCAGCATGCGGCGCTGCTGGGGCAGCATGCATTGAGCTATACCGCGCTGAGCTTTGGTGCCATTGCCATCCATCGCCGTTTGCTGTGGTTCAGTGTGCCCTCGCAGGCGCTGCAAGTGCTGCCTCTGTTTGCTGCAGCCCACGCGCTGGAGCTGGCGGTACGTATGTTGAGTGGTGGTGTTTTTCCGGGACTGGCTGTAGTGTTTGCGCCTTTACTGGAGGCATTATTGTGGCCAGTCATCTCGATCATCTTGTTGGCGCCGCAGCGCCGCGCACCCGATCCGGATGCGAATAGGCCGTTGTAAAGATATGACCCCCACGCTTGTCACTGCGTGTACTGCGCTGCCCCCCAAGGGGGTGCTCCTTGCTTGGGGCGGCCCGGCGCTGCGTCGGATGACCCCCACGTTCGTCACTGCGTGTACTTCACTGCCCCCCAAGGGGGCGCTCCTTGCTGGGGGCGGCCCGGCGCAGCGTCGGATGACCTCCACGGTTGTCACAACGCGCGTTGCACTGCATGGGGATTGTCTATGACCGAACTGCGCGATGTGGAAGCAGAGCTGGTGCGCTTTCGCCGCCGGGTGCTGGTGGCCAGCATTACTGTAGTGCTAGCTTTTGGCTTGTTGATTGCGCGTCTGGTCTGGCTACAGGTGTATCGCCATGACGATTTGAGCGAGCAGGCCGAGAACAACCGCACTGCGGTGGTGCCGATAGTGCCCAACCGAGGTCTGATATTGGATCGCAATGGCATTGTGTTGGCTACCAATTACTCAGCGTATACGCTGGAGATCAGCCCGTCCAAAGTGCGTAACCTGGAAGAAACGATTGACCAGCTGGGTGAAATCGTGGATATCCAGCCGCGGGATCGCAGGCGCTTTAAGAAGCTGCTGGAAGAATCCAAAAGCGTCGAGTCGCTACCCATCCGCACCCGTCTGTCTGACGAGGAGGTGGCCAAATTTGCAGCGCAACGTTTCCGCTTTACGGGCGTGGACATCAAGGCGCGACTGTTTCGCAACTACCCATTTGGCGAGCTGGCCAGCCATGTGATTGGCTATATTGGCCGTATCAACCAGCGCGAAAAAGAAGCCATCGAAGACTGGCCCGAGGAGCAGTGGATCAACTACCGGGGCACAGACTATATCGGCAAACTGGGAGTGGAGCAAAGTTTTGAGCAGCAATTGCATGGCACCACCGGTGTGGAAGAGATGGAGACGTCGGCCGGTGGCCGCGCCGTGCGCAGGCTGGCCAGCACGCCCGCTACACCGGGCAGCATGGTGCAATTGTCGATTGACATCAAGTTACAGCAACTGATAGAGGAGATGTTTGGCGAGCGGCGCGGTGCGTTGGTGGCGTTGGATCCGCGCAATGGCGAGGTGTTGGCCTTTGTCAGCAAACCCACCTTCGACCCCAACTTGTTTGTTGAAGGTATTGACACCGAAAATTGGGCGCTGCTCAACGAGTCGATTGACAAGCCACTGCTTAACCGCGCCTTGCGCGGCACCTACCCACCCGGTTCCACCTACAAGCCCTTCATGGCCATGGCTGCGCTGGAGAGCGGCAAACGTTCGGCCTCCACCGTCATCAACGATGCAGGGTCATGGACTTTTGGCGGTCACACATTTCGCAGCCACGGCGACGGTGGCCTGGGTCCGGTGGATCTGTACCGTAGCGTCGTTAAGTCCAGCAATGTCTACTACTATTCGCTGGCCAACGAACTGGGGGTCGATGCCATGCATGACTTCATGAAGCCACTGGGCTTTGGCCAGCACACTGGCATTGACATACAGGGTGAGGTGCGTGGCGTACTGCCCAGTACCGACTGGAAGCGTAAGGCCTACAAGCGTAGCGAGCAGAAAAAATGGTACGCAGGCGAGACCATTTCACTGGGCATTGGCCAGGGCTACAACACTTTCACCATGCTGCAACTGGCGCAGGCTACGGCGGTGCTAGCCAATGCGGGTATCAAGCACAAGCCTAGGCTGGTGATAGCCACCCAGGACTCCATGCTGCGCGAGCGGGTCGCTGTGCCCGCAGAGCCGCCAGTGGACCTGGGCTACAAACGCGACCATGTGGCCACCGTACTGCAAGCCATGGTGGGCGTGACCACCGAGGGCACCTCGGCCCGGGCCTTTGCCGGAGCGGGTTACGCCAGCGGCGGTAAAACCGGCACAGCCCAAGCCGTGACGATTGGTCAAAAAGAAAAATACGACTCCCGCAAGATGGAAGAGCACCAACGCGACCACGCCCTGTACATCGCCTTTGCACCCGCCGACGCACCCCGCATTGCGATTGCGGTGATCGTGGAGAACGCCGGCTTTGGTGCCCAGCATGCCGCGCCCATTGCGCGGCGGGCTTTCGACTATTGGCTGTTGGGCCAGTACCCCAGCGAGCAAGACATGGCCGCCGTGAAAGAAGGCCAGGCCTCCACCCCCTTGGGAAAACCTCGCATCGCCAGCGAGCTGCCCTGGCCACCCAGTAGTGCCAACAGCCTGGTACCGGAAAGTTCGCAGACTATAACGGTCACGGCAACTACGCGCCCGTAACGCGACTTTGGTCACGAACCGCACGGGGTAGACTGACCTGGCTATACGTTATGGCATAGTGTGAAGTATTAAACTATGACAGTTATTCATTCATGATCGAAATCTATGACCCTTGCTGAAATAGCACTCTGGAGCGCCTGCTTGGGTATCTTTGTGCTGTGCTTTGTTTCGTCACTAGCGCAGGCGCTTGCCACGCGCAGCTTGATAGGGCTGCAGTTAGCCGCCTTTGTCTCAGCTTTGGGGCTTTTTGTCGCGACAGGCAGTGGCTGGCTGGCGGCTATGCATACCGGACTTTCAGCTCAAGCGTTGCAAAAATTGACTTTGCTCAGCGGGCCCATCTCTGCCTGCATTGCTACCGTGGGATTGCGCCAGTTTTTGCGCGCATACCAGCGCGATGGATGGGTTCAGGTCAGCCTGCTGGTGTCGGCTGTGGTGGCTGTTGTTTCTGCATTGGTCGTGTTTTGGCCGGATTATGCGCAGGCACTGCAATGGGTGGTGGTGGTCGATCTGGGCTGCTCAGTACTGGCGCTGGCCGTGTCATTGCGCGCTTATTGGAAAGGCGACCGTTTTGCCCGCCCCATGGCCTGGGCCTGTGTAGCGTTGATTTTTGCTGTGGTGGGTATTCATGCCATAGCCCTGCGTACTACGGAAGCCAACTTTGCTTTTCAGGCTGTGGCGGCCATCGCCATTGTTGGCTATCTGGTCGGTAGTGGCTTGGCCATCTGGCGGCGCAATACTGAATACCTGCGCATGCGCCGGGCCTTGTCGTTGCACCAGGAAAAAGACCTGCTGACCCAGTTATGGACGGGCCAGGCCCTGGTGCAGCGGGTGGACAAAACCATTGCCCGTGCAAGGCGTAACCGCAGCACGACCGCTATCGTCTGCATCCAGGTGTTCAATGCCCCGCAGCTGCGACAGGACTTGGGCGATAACGCAGTAGAGCAACTGATCTACAACTTTGCGGCGCGGGTGCGCCATAACGCAGGTTCATCCAACGAGCTGGGTCGTTATGACGACAACAGCTTTATCGTGGTGGTAGAAAACATCAAACAACCCAGTGCACTGCGTGCGCTGGGTTTGCGTCTGGCAGGAGGTACCCGCAGACCCTACATGATCAATCCGCGTAGCAGTTCGCCGCGCCAGTTCAGCGCCGATATTGGCATCGGCATTGCCAGGCTGGCTGTAGGTGGAGATAGCGGTATGGTACGTTCCATGGGGTCGGATGTACAGTTTGGTATGGACGGTGTGGGTCTGGCACAAGCCGCCATGGTTGATGCCCGCGAGTTGGCTACGGCCGCGCAAAGGATGCCTTCCCGTGTGGCCATACTCGATGCTTACTCGCGCAAGGCTATAGCTATAGAAGACGCGGACTTGCTGTAAACAAGCCGTCCATTTCGACACAAAGCCCAACAAAAAAGCCAACCGGTTAGGTTGGCCTTTTGATGATGTGCAAAGCAGCCGATATGCTGCTGTGGAATTCTTTGTCTCCTCAAGCCCTCAAGTTCGGCGTGCCAAACAGAAGTAGAGAAATTGTAACGAAGCTGACCCGTACGGGCATCAGTACTTTCCCTTTGCAGTAATTTCTACACCCCCTGAACAATCCAGCGTGCCGCTTTTTCTGCCAGCATCAATGTGGGGCTGTTGGTGTTGCCACTGGTAATCGTGGGCATCACGCTGGCATCCACCACCCGCAGGCCATGCACCACACCGCCTTGGCCGTCCATCACCCGCAGATGCGAATCCACCACCGCCATCGGGTCGTTTGCCCGGCCCATCTTGGCCGTACCTACGGGGTGAAAGATGGTGGTGGCAATATCGCCTGCCAGTTTTGCCAGCTCCTCGTCGGTTTGAAACTGCACGCCCGGCTTCCACTCCTGCGGCTGGTATTTGGCCAGGGCCGGTTGTGCGACGATTTGGCGGGTGATGCGCAAGCTGTCGGCGGCGACTTTGCGGTCGGCATCGGTGCTCAGGTAATTAGGCGCAATCGCGGGCGCGTCCTCGAACTTGTTCGACGTGATGCTCACCGTGCCCCGGCTGGTGGGGTTCAAGTTGCACACGCTGGCCGTAAAGGCCGGGAAGCTGTGCAGCGGTTGGCCAAATGCATCCAGGCTCAGGGGTTGCACATGGTATTCAATGTTGGGGTAGGGCTGGTCGGGGCTGCTGCGGGTGAAGGCCCCGAGCTGGCTGGGGGCCATGCTCATCGGGCCGGTTTGTTTGAGGGCGTATTCCAGGCCGATCTTGGCCTTGCCCCACCAGGAGTTGGCCAGCACATTGAGCGTTTCTACGCCCTGCACCTTAAAGACGGCGCGGATCTGCAAATGGTCTTGCAAGTTAGCCCCCACTCCGGGTAGGTCTACTATGGGTTCTACACCTTTGCTTTTCAAATCAGCAGCAGCTCCAATGCCCGAGAGCTGTAATATCTGCGGGCTGCCCACTGCACCGGCCGCCAAAATCACTTCGGCGCTGGCCTGCACGGTGAGCATTTTGCGGCCCGTCCACACCTGTACGCCCGTGCAGCGTTGGCTGCCATCGGGTTGCTTTTCCAGCACCAGGCGCACCACTTGGGCACGCGTCCACATCTCAAAATTGGTACGGCCATAACAGGTCGGGCGCACAAAGGCCTTGGCCGCGTTCCAGCGCAGGCCGCTCTTTTGGTTCACTTCAAAATAGCCCACACCTTCGTTATCGCCCCGGTTAAAGTCAGCGCTGGCGGGGATGCCTGCCTGCTGCGCGGCCAGCGAGAAAGCGTCCAGCACATCCCAGCGCAGGCGCTGCTTTTCAATGCGCCATTCACCGCTGCTGCCGATGCTCGGGTGACCGTGGAAATCGGCTATCTCTTGAGGCACTTTAGGGCTCTGGCCCTTTGGAATATTGCGCGAGAAGCTATCAATACTATAGTGATTTTCATGCGCCTTAAAGTCCGCCAGGCAGTTGTCCCAGCGCCACGCGTCGTCCCCCGTGAGCTGCGCCCACTGGTCATAGTCCCGCGCCTGACCGCGCATGTAGATCATGCCGTTGATGCTGCTGCACCCACCTAGCACCTTGCCACGCGGGTAGCCCAGCGAGCGGCCATTCAGCCCTTTTTCGGCCTCGGTGGTGTACAGCCAGTCGGTGCGCGGATTGCCAATGCAGTACAGATAGCCTACGGGAATATGAATCCAGTGGTAGTCGTCTTTACCCCCCGCCTCGATCATCAAGACATGTTTGGAGCGGTCGGCGCTCAGGCGGTTGGCCAGCAGGCAACCGGCAGTGCCGCCGCCGATGATGATGTAGTCGAAGATAGGGTGAGACATGATGAATTCAGGCTAAATTGCGGCGCGCCATCGGCTCCAGACGGGGAGCAAGCGTGGGGTGAAAATATAACTGCGCACGTTGGGCCATCTGGCGCATAAACTGCCGTCGTTTATACCAGTACAGCGGCCAGGGTACAAAGCTGTACTCCTTACGCACTTGCTTGGCATATTCTGCAAAACGTACGGGCGCGGCGGCGAGAATGGCTAAATCAATATCCAATAAGGCTTGACCATCACTGTCATCGGGGCAGGGCAGGTGGCGCTGGGTGGCCAGAATGCGCCGACGCAAAATCTCTTGCCGATCTACCGTCAATTGCACAAACCATTGCGCTGCCAGCACGGCACTGCGCGCTTCGTTGTCTTTGGCCTGTGGGTCATAGACGACATCGTGCAACCAGATGGCCAGCTCAACTTCGTCGGGGCTTTGCAGCAGGGATGCCACCATGTCCAGCAGCGTGAGGCATTCGTCAATATGCTGCGCCGTGTGATAAGCCCGCGCAGGCTCGGCGTAGGCGGCGGTAAGCTGGCCAAACTTTTCAATCGCGGCATCACAACCCAAGCGCTTGCACAATGCGCTCCAGCGCTCGCGTGTGAACTGCGCTTGTGCCATTTAGCAACTGGCGGAGTAGCCGCCGCTTGTACTGTGCACGCCCCGGCACTTGGTGTGGACGGCTCCGCGGCTGTCCCCCGGCCTGCGGCCTCCTCCTTTATGCCGCTGCGCCGTCCACACCAAGCGCCAGGGCTGCGAATGGGCATTGAGGGCGCTACGGCGGTTGACTGCCCAACACTTCTGCGAGAGCGGGTCGATGGTGCACTCAGCGCAGCGGCATAAAGGAGGAGGCGGCGGCCCTAGGCCGCCCCGGGGGACAGCCGCGGAGCTGAGTGCGCCATCGGCACGCTCCGGTACAGAGCAAAATAAGACAAGCTTAGGGGTCATGATTGACGCAGCGCCGGGCCGCCCCAAGCAAGGCGGGCCCCCATGGGGGGCAGCGCAGTACACGCCGTGACAAGCGTGGGAGCCATTTACTTGCTAGTCGGCATCGCAAACTCAGCACCCTTGGCAATGCTGTCGGGCCAGCGCTGCATGATGGATTTTTGCTTGGTGTAGAAGCGCACACCCTCTTCGCCATAGGCATGCATGTCGCCAAACAGACTCTTCTTCCAGCCGCCAAAACCGTGCCATGCCATCGGCACCGGGATGGGTACGTTGATGCCGACCATGCCGACCTGGATGCGGCGGCCAAACTCGCGCGCCACACCGCCGTCACGGGTAAAGATGCTCACGCCGTTGCCAAACTCGTGGGCGTTAATGAGCTCTACGGCCTGGGCAAAGTCCTTCACACGCACGCAGGCCAGCACAGGGCCGAAAATTTCTTCTTTGTAGATGCGCATGCTGGGTAAGACGTTGTCAAACAGCGTGCCACCCATCCAAAAGCCCTCTTCGCAGCCTTTTTCTTTTTGTGCAAACTTGCGGCCATCCACCAGCAGGTCTGCGCCTTGCGCCACGCCCACGTCGATGTAGCCGGTGATGCGGTCAAACGCAGCCTTCGTCACGATAGGTCCCATCTCGGCATCCAGATTGGTACCGTTCTTGATCTTCAGGGCTTTGGTGCGCTCGGCCAGCTTGCCCATGATTTTGTCGCCCACATCGCCCACCAGCACGGCCACGCTGATGGCCATGCAGCGCTCGCCCGCCGAGCCGTAAGCCGCGCCGATCAGGGCATCAACGGACTGCTCCAGGTCGGCATCGGGCATCACCACCATGTGGTTCTTGGCACCGCCCAGGGCTTGCACGCGCTTGCCGTGGTGCGCGCCCGTCTCGTAAATGTAGTTGGCAATCGGCGTGGAGCCGACAAAACTCACGGCCTTTACATCCGGGTGCACCAGCAGCGCGTCCACGGCTTCTTTGTCGCCCTGGATCACGTTGAACACGCCGTCGGGCAGGCCAGCTTTTTTCAGCAGCTCGGCCATGAACAAGGCTGGCGAGGGGTCAATCGGGCTGGGCTTCAAAATAAAGGTGTTGCCCGCCGCAATGGCCACCGGGAACATCCACATCGGCACCATCACCGGAAAGTTAAACGGCGTGATGCCCGCCACCACGCCCAGGGGCTGGCGCGTGATCCAGTTGTCAATGCCGGTGCCCACCTGCTCGGTGTAGTCACCTTTGAGCAACTGGGGGATGCCGGTGGCAAACTCCACGATCTCAATGCCGCGCGTGACCTCGCCCTGCGCGTCGGTAAACACTTTGCCGTGCTCCGCAGTGATCATGCGGGCCAGGTCGTCCTTATGCAGATTCAGCAGCTCTAGAAACTTGAACATCACCCTTGCGCGCTTCAGCGGTGGCGCATCGGCCCAGGCGGGAAAGGCGGCTTGCGCAGCGGCCACTGCGCGGTCTACATCGGTGGCCGAGCCCAAGGCCACACGGCCCGTTACCGCGCCGGTGGCGGGGTTGGTCACGTCTTGGCTGCGCCCAGCGGCGCCCGCTGCGTTGCTAGCCAGGTGGCCTGCAATGTAATGGTCGATATTTGTAATACTCATGGCTTGTCCTTGTTTTATCCCTATATTTTGACGATTAATCAGGTAAAAAGCCAATGAAATTAGCAAACAAACAATATAAGTGAAATTTATATTGTTTAGCTATACTGCCAAATTATGGACACTTACGACACCATCAGCCTTAAAGCCTTTTGCGCCGTGGCGCGTGAGGGCAGCGTCTCCCGCGCGGCGGTGCGTCTGCACCTTACGCAACCTGCGGTCAGCCTGCAAATCAAAGCCTTGCAAGAGCGCAGCAAGCTGCAGCTGTTTACCCGCACCCCCAAAGGCCTGGCGCTCACGCGCGATGGCGCTGCGCTGCTGCCGCAGGCCGAGAAGGTACTGGCCGCGCTGCAAGACTTTGGCCAGTCGGCCCGCAGCCTGCACAGCACCTTGCGCGGCACGCTGCGCGTGGGCACTATTCTTGACCCCGAGTTCACCCGCCTGGGCGAATTTTTAAAGCAGTTGGTCGAATCGGCCCCGCAAATCGACACCGAACTGCGCCAAGCCATGAGCGGCCAAGTGCTGCA
>JAYVJV010000138.1:0-5655 GCA_043769005.1 Polaromonas sp.
CGCCTGCCGTGGTTCGCTTAAACCCCCGGTACGCAGCATGCAAACCAACCTCGCCCCCGAATACCAAAACACCACCGACGGCCAAGAGGCCGAGGCCATTCTGCGCAAGTGCGTGCACTGCGGCTTTTGCACCGCCACCTGCCCCACCTACCAGCTGCTGGGCGACGAGCTGGACGGCCCGCGTGGGCGCATTTACCTTATTAAACAGGTACTGGAGGGCGTAGCACCCACCCGCAAAACGCAACTGCATTTAGACCGCTGCCTGACCTGTCGCAACTGCGAAACCACCTGCCCCAGCGGTGTGCAGTACGGCCACTTGGTGGACATTGGCCGCAAGCTGGTGGACGACAAAGTGCCGCGCCCGGCGGGAGAGAAGGCGTTGCGCTGGGCGCTAAAAGAGGGTCTGCCCTCGCCGCTGTTTGCACCTGCCATGGCCGTGGGCCAGGCGGTGCGCGGGCTGCTGCCCACAGCGCTCAAAAACAAAGTGCCTGCCAAGCAAAGCGCCAAGCCCTGGCCCACGCGCGCGCATGCGCGCAAGGTGCTGATGCTGGGCGGCTGTGTGCAGCCCGCCATGGCCCCCAACATCAACGCATCTACGGCCCGCGTGCTGGACGCAGCGGGCATCCAGACCGTGCTGGCGGCCAAGGCCGGTTGTTGCGGCGCGGTGAAGTTCCACCTGAACGACCATGACGGCGGTAAAGTGCAGATGCGCGCCAACATCGATGCGTGGTGGCCGTACGTTGAGGGTAACGAGGTGGAAGCGATTGTGATGAACGCCTCGGGCTGCGGCGTGACGGTCAAAGAGTACGGCCACATCTTTCGGGACGATGCGCAGTACGCCGCCAAGGCAGAGCGCATCAGTGCCTTGACGCAAGACCTGAGCGAACTGCTGCCCCTTTTGGTGGAGCGCCTGCAAGGCAAACTCAAGCCCACGCCCGGCCACCTGGCTTTTCATCCGCCCTGCACCTTGCAGCATGGCCAGCAGCTCAAAGGTGGGGTAGAGCAGCACTTAACTGCACTGGGTTTTGACGTAAAAACCGCAAGCTTAGAGGCGCACCTGTGCTGCGGCTCCGCAGGCACTTACTCGGTGCTGCAACCCGCACTGGCCACCCAGCTACGCGAGCGTAAGCTGGGCAATTTGCAAGCGGCAAAGCCCAGCCAAATCATCTCGGCCAATATCGGCTGCATCACCCACCTGCAAAGCGGCACCGCTACACCCGTGCGGCATTGGGTGGAGATACTGGACGATGCGTTGATTTCGGCACCATTGACCACGGCATAATTCTTAAGCCCCTTTCAGGCTGTACCATCACACCATGGCCCAGTACCAATTCAGCGTTCAAGTTCAACCCGTATTTCTGGCAGACCAGTCTGCGCCCGAGCAGGGCGTATACACCTTTGCCTATACGGTCACGGTCACCAATACGGGCAAGGTGGCGGCGCAGCTGATCTCGCGCACCTGGAGCATTAACGATGCCGATGGCCGCAACGACAAGGTCAAGGGTCTGGGCGTAGTGGGCGAGCAGCCCCTGCTCAAGCCCGGTGAGAGCTTTCAGTACACCAGCGGCTGTCGTCTGCGCACGCCCACCGGCACCATGCACGGCAGCTACTTTTGCGTGGCCGAAGATGGCGAGAAGTTTGATGCCGACATCCCCATGTTTGTGCTCGATGCCCTGAGCGCGCTGGGCGGCAAGCCAACGATGCACTAGCCTGCGTACAAGGCTTTAAACCACCCACGACTCATCCTAACGAACCCGGCAACTAGGTTATGGGCGAATTCGATCTGATCGCGCGCTATTTTCAGCGCAATACGCCGCAGGGCGATGCCGTCGCGCTGGGCATGGGCGACGACTGCGCCCTGCTCACGCCGCGCCCGGGCACGCAACTGGCGGTGTCCAGCGACATGCTGGTCGAGGGGCGGCATTTTTTATCCACCGTCTCGCCCGAAGCCTTGGGGCACAAAGCACTGGCCGTGAACCTGAGTGACCTAGCGGCCTGCGGTGCCAAGCCTGTGGCCTTCACCCTGGCGTTGGCGCTGCCCCGCGTAGACGAGGCGTGGTTGGCAGGTTTCTCAAAAGGCCTGTTTGCTCTGGCCGACGTACATGGCTGCACTCTGGTGGGCGGCGACACCACGCAGGGGCCGCTCAACATCTGCATCACAGTGTTTGGCGAAGTGCCCGTGGTGGACGGAAAAAGCCAAGCCCTGCTGCGCAGCGGCGCGCAGGTAGGCGACGATATTTATGTGAGCGGTACCACCACCGACCATGTGGGCGATGCGCGCTTGGCACTCGAAGTGTTTCGCGGCAAGCTCAGCCTGGACGAAAAAGCCTTCACCCACGCCCGAGCCCGCATGGAGCGCCCCACCCCGCGCGTGGCGCTGGGCCTGGCACTGCGCGGCGTGGCCAGCAGCGCGATAGACGTGAGCGACGGCCTGCTGGGTGACCTGGGGCATATCTTGCAGCGCAGCCAGGTGGGAGCTGTAGTTGCTATAGATAACATAGCTTCTTACGCCCGTTTTATTTGGGCTAAAGACCGATTTAGCACTGAATTTGTACGCCAAATGTGTGCTGCAGGTGGTGACGACTACGAGCTGGTTTTTACCGCACCCGTCAGCGCACGCAGCGCAGTGCAAAGCGTGGCGGCTAGCACGCAAACCGTGCTGACCCGCATGGGCAGTATTGAGGCGCAGCCCGGCCTGCGCTTGATCGACGCGCAGGGCCAGCCTGTGCCCAACACCTTTGCCGCGTTTGACCATTTTCAGCAGTAACTTCTGCGGCTGCATGTGCGCGTCCACACCCTTCGCAGCGGGCGCAAAGAGAAGGCACAATCTGACGTATGAATGAGCCCACCACCCCCTTGGTGCCCGATGCCGCCAGCGCAGTGGCATTGCCGCCGCTGGCACAGCAGACACCGCCTCCCCTGTCGCCCCCCATCCGTCCCAGCGTGCTGCACCCCACGGCGCGTTTTATGTTTTCGCATCCGGCGCACTTGATTGCCTTGGGTTTTGGTGCGGGCCTGTCGCGCTTGGCACCGGGGACAGCGGGCACGCTGTGGGCCTGGGCGGCGTTTGTGGTGATGCAGCAGTTCCTCAGCGCAGCGCAGATTGGCTGGGTGATTGCCGCCGCGCTACCTATTGGCTGGTGGGCGTGCACTGTGACGGCCAAAAACATGGGCGTGCAAGACCCCGGCCACATCGTGTGGGACGAGGTGGTGGCCATGTGGATCATCCTGTGGCTGATCGCACCCGCAGGGCTGTGGGCGCAGACGGTGGCCTTTGCGCTGTTCCGGTTTTTTGATGCCGTCAAGCCCGGCCCGGTGAGTTGGGCCGACCAGTTGTTCAAAGGCTTTGGTGCCAAAGGCGGCTTTGGCATTGTGTTTGACGACCTGGTCGCTGCGGGCTGCACGCTGCTGGTGATTGCGCTGTGGAGGTTTTGCTTATGAACCCTCAGTCACTATTAAATCAGGAGCTGTTTACGCTATATTCTATTGGGTTAATGGCTGAAACGCTTAAAAAAGATGGCTACCTGCTGACCACCGCCGAGAGCTGCACGGGGGGCCTGATCGCTGCGGCCTGTACGTCGCTGGCAGGCTCGTCTGACTGGTTTGAGCGCGGCTTTGTCACCTATTCCAACGATGCCAAGCAAGAGCAACTGGGTGTGGACGCGGCGCTCATAGCCGAGCACGGTGCCGTCAGCGAGCCGGTAGTCCGTGCCATGGCCTTTGGTGCAATTCGCCACTCCAAAGCGCAGATCAGCATCGCGGTGACGGGCATTGCAGGCCCCACCGGTGCCAGCGCGGCCAAGCCGGTGGGCACGGTGTGGTTTGGTTTTTCGGTGAACGGCACACTGCACAGTGAGATGCGTCGCTTTGATGGCGACCGCGCCGCCGTGCGTGATGCCTCGGTTCGCCATGCGCTCGCACGCGTGCTAGTGCTGCTGCGGGCCGACCCGCATGTGTAAATGATGGATAGTTTGTTGAGATGGCTTGTACGCCATTCACCCCAAGCGCCAGGGCAACGGCCAAGGTGGAAGCGGAACGGTAGAACACCAACTACCCTAGCAAGATCAGGCGAGCGGCGCACTTAGCGCAGCGGCATAAAGGGGGAGGTGGCGGCCATAAGCCGCCCCGGAGGACAGCCGCGGAGCTAAGTGCGCCGCTTGCCGGATCCCGTGATGAGCCCGCTAAAAATCCCGCGACAGTTATAGCCAATAGCAACATGACTGGGAGAGCGTCCTGTGTCATCATCCAGACAAACATCAATAGGAGCACGCTATGGCTTGGTTCGAGGAATTCACTGCGCAAAAATTCGCTGTCAACGGCGTAGATATATTTGCCCGCTCTGGTGGCGACCGTAGCAAGCCTGCATTGCTGCTGTTGCACGGCTTTCCGCAAAGCCATGTGATGTGGCACCGAGTGGCGCAGCGGCTGGCGAAAGACTACTTTTTAGTTCTACCCGACCTGCGCGGCTACGGCGACTCGTCCAAGCCCAAAGGCAGCACAGACAACGCCCAGGCCAGCAAGCGGGTGATGGCGCAGGACATGGTGAACGTGATGAGCGCGCTGGGCATCGAGCAGTTTTACCTGTGCGGCCACGACCGGGGTGGCCGCGTGGCGCACCGCTTGGCACTAGATCACTTCGCGAAAGTCAAAAAACTCTGCGTCATCGACATCGCCCCCACGCTGGACATGTACAACGCCACCGACATGGCTTTTGCACGTGCCTACTATCACTGGTTCCACCTGATCCAACCTAGCCCGCTGCCCGAGAACATGATCCACAGCGACTGGAAGAACTATCTGCACGCCAAGCTAGGCGGCTGGGGCAGCGCGGGCCTGGGCTACATCGAGCCCGAGGCGCTGGCCGAGTACGAGCGCTGCTTTGCGCCTTATGAGACCACCCACAGCATGTGCGAGGACTACCGCGCCAGCGCGGGCATTGACCTCACGCATGACCGCAGCAGCCGCGCCCAGGGCGACAAAGTAGCCTGCGACACCCTGGTGTTGTGGGGGGAGCGCGGCGTGGTGCAGCGCCTGTTCCAACCCTTGGCTCTATGGCAGGCGCAGTGCAGCGGTGTGGTGAGCGGGCAGGCCATGCCTGCGGGCCACTTTATCCCCGAGGAACTGCCGCTGGACATCGCCCAGCACCTGGCATCTTTCTTTACGGCTTAAACTCGCAATATTGCGCGCCTGCGGGACTGCCAGCCTGTTGCCAGTGGGCACTGGCGCTGCACCTGCTGGGGAGAGCATTTATCCAGCGTTTTTTCTGCGAGCCTTGCATGCCATGATTGCCGACACCATTGCCCGGGCCAACGCCCACCTTCCTGTGCGCTACGCCGTTTTTGGCCTGTGCATTTTTGGTCTGCTGCTGAGTATATTCAGCATGATCGCGTTTGGTGTGGGCCTGTTGTACGCTCTGTTTTTTGTAGCGCTTTGCGCATTGGGCATAAGAGATTTACGCCAAACCCGTCATGCCGTGCTGCGTAACTACCCGGTCATTGGCCATGCACGCTTTTTGCTGGAATACATCCGCCCCGAGATGCGCCAGTACTTTTTGGAAAGCGACAACGAGGCCGCGCCCTTCTCGCGCTCGCAACGCTCCCTGGTCTACCAGCGCGCCAAGGGCGAGCCGGACAAACGCCCCTTTGGCACCCAGCT
>JAYVJV010000139.1:0-21891 GCA_043769005.1 Polaromonas sp.
TGGGTACGGGAATCACGGCAACAGTTTGTGAGGAGGTGACGCTGACGGGGCGCGGTGCAATTGCACGGGCCGATACCAGGCCAAACACGGTGGTTTTGCTGGCCACCGTAGGATTGATGCCTTCGTTTAATTTGGCGATGCCTGCTGTGGTGTTGTCACTGATATCGACCCCGTCAATTGACAGCACTGTATCGCCGCGCGATACCCCGGCAAGCTGCGCAGGGGAGCCTGGCTCCACATAGAGCACGCGTAATACGCGTGGGGGTGTATTTTGGATGAATGTAAAGCGAATACCATAACCTGAAGAAATGCCCGACTGCAGATTTTGTAATTCGGAAGTGGGAACGGTGAAGCTGAATTGGTCTACAGGTTTACCTGAAGCCGTAATGTTTTTGGTTTTGAGTGCTTCGAAATAGGCATCGACGGTGTCGTACACGTTGTTGCCATGGGCGGCCAAGGTGAAATCTGCGGGGTTCACGTTGGGAACATCTTTGTACCATAGGTAGGTCTCGTCCATGAACGATCTGATCCAGGCTTTTTCGGTATCCAGTGAGCCAAATTGGTCAGCAGTGCTTGCACGGGGAGCAACACACTGTTTGGCCAGCGATGAAGAGGGCGCAAAGACGTAGGGCGTAAGGGTGGAGGGCGTAAGGACGGAGGGTGTAAGGGTGGAGGGTGTAAGGGTGGAGGGTGTATTTGGATTGTCACTGCTTCCTCCTCCCCCGCCACCACAGGATGTCAATAAGACCGCAACGGGTATGAGTGCGGCTAATTTGGTGAAAATTATGGACTTGATAAGGGGCAAAGCGTGTCGCATCAAAGCTTCCTTGGTGTCGGGTGAGTAAAGCACAATGTGCATTATCTTAACTGACTTGCCAATACGTTAACTCTTGCTGAACTTCAATATCCCAGTGCTCAGCGCCGTGCCCAGCACAATCACTGCGCCGCAGGCCAGCATAGTGCCTGTGATGAGCTCGTTTAAAAAGATGCCGCCATAGGCTACGCCAAATACGGGGATGAGGAAGGTGACTGTGACGGCTCGGGCAGGTCCGGCGCGTTCGATGATGCGAAAGTACAGCACGTAGGCCACAGCAGTGCAGAAAAACGCTAGTAAAACTATAGCTATCCACGCGCGTCCACTGGGCATGGTGGACGGAATGTTCATAAGTGCAGGGACGAGAAGCACGAGTGTGGCACCCATCTGGCTGCCGGTAGCGCTGGCCAGGGGTGGCACGCCGACGAGATATTTTTTGGCGAAACTGGCGGCTATGCCGTAGAGCAAAGTAGCTGCCAAACAGGCCAGCACCGCCCAGCCAGGTAGGGCCGCCCCGGCTTGAAAGCTGGCTTTGTCCCAGGCCAGTAGTGCCACCCCCACAAAACCAATGACCAGGCCCAGCGTGCGCGCGGTGGTGAGCCTGTCGCCCAGCCACAGCCAGGCCACCACTGCGCCCCATAGCGGCACGGTGGCGTTGAGGATGGAGGTCAGCCCGGTGCTGATGTGCAGCACCGCAAAAGTAAACAGCGCAAACGGCAGGCCGCTGTTGAGCACGCCCACGACTAAGATGGGCTTGAGCTTGGCGCGCAGGGCGGGCAACTGCCCGCGCCAGGCCAACAGAGGCAGCAAAAACAGGGATGCAAACACTACCCGCAAGAAGGCCGTAGCAAAGGGGCCAAACTCTGCCGCCCCCAGCTTCATCAGCAAAAACGAGCCGCCCCAGATGGCGGCCAGCAAGACAAATTCAAATGCAAGAGCGGTGTTCATGGTTGGAGTATGCATGTGCCAGCGCAGCTACGCGGCGTGCATTGATGCCGATGGCGCAGGGATTCATGCGTAAAGCGCTTGGCACCGTGTTCAGATAAGCATGGCCTGCATGCCCAAATCGCCGTAGATGACTGGGTTGCTCAGGGTGACTGCACCTTCTGGCAAAACACCCTCCAGCTGCAGTAGCGCCGTCTTGCGCGCTAGCCCGCCCGCATAGCCGGTGAGCGCGCCGCTAGCACCCAGCACGCGGTGGCAGGGCACGATGACGCTGATGGGGTTGCGCCCCACGGCTGCGCCCACGGCGCGCACCGCCTTGGGGTTGCGAATGCGCTGGGCAATAGCACCGTAGCTGCTGTGGCCTCCACAGGGAATCGCTAGCAATGCTTGCCAGACGGTTTGCTGAAATGCGGTGCCTGCGCTCAGGTCGAGTGGCAGATCAAACGTGCTGCGCTGCTTGGCAAAGTACTGCTGCATTTGCAATTGGGCCAAATCGATCACGGCGTTATGGCCGCTGGGCCAATGGCGCATGTCGGGCAAGTGTTTTTGTCCGTCAAACCACAGGCCATACAGGCCACGGTCGGTGGCGGCCAGCAGAATGTCGCCCAGCGGTGAGGGCGCGCGGTGCAGCAGGGGCGCGGTTTTCGCAGCAGTTTTAGAGCTTGCTTTCAGCACGGTTTTTGGCAAAGTTTCCAGCATGGGTTGCAGCATGTTTTAGCCCTCCAGGTCAATAAAATATTGCGTAAGCAGCTACTGAATAAATAGCAATTAGTAAATGCAGCTTCATGTATTCACCCCCGCCAGACTGTGCCAGGCGCGCAGCACAGCGTAGCTGCGCCAGGGCCGCCAGGCCTGTGAGGCGGCCTCGGCGGCTTTGGCGGCTTTGGCGGGGCTTTTCTCGCCGCGCAGGCCCAGCGCGTTGTGCAGGGCCACGTCGCCAGAGGGAAACGCGTCGGGCCAGCGCAGTGCGCGCATGGCGATGTACTGCGCCGTCCAATCGCCGATGCCGGGCAGGGCCTTGAGCTGCTCTATGGTGTCCAGCGCGTTGGCGGGGGTGTTCAAGTCCAGGGCACCGCTGCCCACCGCCTGCGCCAGCGCGATGATGGCGGCTTGGCGCTGCTTCACAATCCCGAGAGTTCCCAGCGCGTCGGGTGTGGCCTGCGCCAGCGCACTGGGTGTAGGGAACAGGCGCGTCAACTCAGGGTAGGGCGTAGCGATAGGTAGGCCAAAGGTATTGACCAAACGCTGCGTGAGCGTGCGGCCTGCCGCCACGGTGACCTGCTGGCCGACGATGGCGCGAATGGCCACTTCAAAGCCGTCCAGGCTGCCGGGCACGCGGATGCCAGACATGTCTTGGCCCATTCGCTGCTTCTGCGTGACCAGAGCTTGCGAGCCTTGAGCTTGCGAGCCTTGAGCCCGCGTGGCCTGAGCCTGCATGCCTAGAACCTGCCTGCACGGAGCCTGCGAGCCCAGCACCGCATTGATGGCCTGCGGGTCGGCATCCAGATCCAGCGCGGCGCGCGCGCGGGCGATCACCGTGGGCAGCACTTTGAGCAGGCCTTCGCTCACTTCCAGCTGCACTTTGCATTGCGCCGTGTCAAACTGCCAGCGCATCCAGCCCGCGTGTACGCTGCCCGCTACTTGCAAGCTAAAAGTGCGTACAGCCCAGTATTCATGTGCGTAAGAAGCTACTAATTCAATAGTATCTAGCTGCCGTTTGCGGCAAAACCCAAGCATCGCTGGCACGTCATACGGCGGTCGGTAGGCCAGTTGCACCGTCACGCTGCCGCGTTGCGCAGCCTGCGCACCCTCCAGCGCGCCCTCTTTGCGTAGCTGTGTGGGGGCCAGCCGGTAATGCTGCACAAAGGCGGCATTAAAGCGGCGCAGGCTGGCAAAGCCGCTGGCCCGTGCGACATCGGCCACGCCCATGCGGGTGTCGGTGAGGAGCTGCTTGGCGCATAGCAGCCTGCGCGTTTGCAGGTATTGCAGGGGCGACACGCCCAGGTGCGCTTCAAAAATCCGCCGCAAGTGCCGGTCGCTCACGCCCAGGCGCGCGGCCACCTGCGCTACACTGGGCAGGGCCTGCTGCCCAGCGCCATCCCACAGTTGCGCGGCCTGCAAGGCCAGGGTGTGCGAGGCATCATGGGTTGACCAGACCAGCGCCTTGGGTGCCAGCTCCGGGCGGCAGCGCAGGCAGGGCCGAAAGCCCGCACTTTCGGCCTGCGCCGCATGCGCAAAAAACCGGCAGTTCTCCCGCTTGGGGGCTTTCACGCGGCACACCGGGCGGCAGTAAATGCGGGTGGAGGTCACGCCCGTAAAAAAGCAGCCATCAAAGCGCGCATCATGGCCCAGCAGAGCCTGGTAGTAGGCATCGCCCAGTGCGTCGCTGGTAGCGTGGCGTGGGGTAGGGGCAGCAGGGGTTGCGGCGGCAGTCATGCAGTAATGATACGCTGCAATGCCACATAAACTAGCCGTTTTCGGACATGTGGTTTAGCCCTGCGACTGGCGCTACGCTGGCACATTGGGCGCGCCACGCGGGTGGGCTGGGTGCCGCGCCCTACAATATTGCCAAACTCAGAAAGTTTGTATGCACATCACCGCCTCCTCCTTCAAAGCCTACGACATTCGCGGCATCGTCCCCGCAGCGCTGAACGTGCCCATGGCCGAGGCCCTGGGCAAGGCCTTTGGCACCGCCGCCCTGCGCGAGGGACAAAAGGCGGTGGCCGTAGGGCGCGATGGCCGCTTGAGCGGGCCTGAGCTGAGCGCCGCCCTTGTGCGCGGCCTGGTGGCAGCGGGGGTGGATGTGATCGACGTGGGCCTGGTCACCACGCCGATGCTGTATTTCGCTGCCAACACCCTGTGCCACAGCGGCATTCAGGTGACGGGCAGCCACAACCCCAAGGACTACAACGGCTTCAAGATGGTGCTGGGTGGGCGGGCCATTTATGGCGAGGAAATTCAGGCGCTGCGCCGCTGCATCGAGGACGAAAGCTGGCAGCTAGCAGCCGGGGGCCGGGTGCGCAATATCAATATCGAAGCGCCGTACCGCGACCGCATCGTGATTGACATCAAGCTCAAGCGCCGCATGAAGGTGGTGGTCGACTCGGGCAACGGCATTGCGGGCGCGACCGCACCAGGCATTTTGCGCGCCATTGGCTGCGATGTGATCGAGCTGTTCAGCGAGGTGGACGGCACCTTCCCCAACCACCACCCCGACCCAAGCAAGCCCGAGAACCTGCGCGACGTGATTCGCACCCTGCAAACCACCGATGCCGAGATTGGCTTTGCCTTTGACGGCGACGGCGACCGCCTGGGCGTGGTCACCAAAGAGGGTAATGTGATCTACCCCGACCGCCAGATCATGCTGTTTGCGCAAGACGTGCTCTCGCGCGTGCCCGGCGGCACGATTTTGTTTGACGTGAAATGTACGCAACGCTTAGCGCCCTTCATCGAGGCTGCCGGCGGCAAGGCCCTGATGTACAAAACCGGGCATTCGCTCATCAAGGCCAAGATGAAGGAAGTGGACTCGCCCTTCAGCGGCGAGATGAGCGGGCATTTGTTCTTTAAAGAGCGCTGGTTTGGCTTTGACGATGGCACCTATGCAGGCGCGCGCCTGCTGGAGATTTTGAGCGCCTCGCCCGATGCCAGCGCCGTGCTCAACGCCCTGCCCACCAGCTTTTCCACGCCTGAGCTGAACGTGCCCTGCGCCGAGGGCGAACCGCACCGGGTGGTGGAGCAATTGCTCAAAGTAGCAAAGTTTGACGCACCTGCCCAGGTCTCCAACATCGACGGGCTGCGGGTTGATTGGCCCGACGGCTTTGGCCTGATTCGCGGCTCCAACACCACGCCCGTGCTGGTGCTGCGCTTTGAAGGGCATAACGATGCCGCGCTGCACCGCATAGAGGCCACCATGATGGCGCTGCTGAAAACCGTCAAGCCCGATGCCCGGGTGGAAGCGGCTGCGCATTAAAGGTGACATTTGAAAGTTTTAGTTGTCAAGCTCTCCTCTCTGGGCGATGTGATTCAAACAATACCTGTTATTCATGACTTGAGACAGGCATTTCCGCACATTAATATTGATTGGGTCGTGGAAGAGTCTTTCGCGCCATTGGTGCAGCGAGTTAATGGCGTACATAGAGTTTTAGCTATTGCAGATCGTCGTTGGCGTAAAACGCGGTTAAGTTCGAAAACTCGGATCGAACGCAATGCTTTTGTGAATGCACTTCAACAGGAAACGTATGATGCCGTTTTAGATTTTCAAGGCCTGATTAAATCAGCACTAGTGGCTCGTCGAACGAAAATTACAACAACGGGGTTTCGTGCTACGTATGCAAATGGTAGCGATGCTTGTAGCTATGAATGGCCAGTGCAGTGGATGCTTGACCGCTTGATACCTATGCCACAACGTATTCATGCCGTGGCACGCTATCGAAAATTAGCGGCGGATGCTATGTGCTATACACCTCAAGCAACAGATGTTTATGACCTTCAGGTTCAAAAAAAACATCAACAACAAGCAGTCGTTTTTGCGCATGGAACGACCCGACCAGAAAACGAATGGCCATATTCAAACTGGCTTGAACTGGGTCAAAGAATGGTAAATCAAGGCTTGCAGGTCTGGATACCTCAAGCAGGAGGAGAAGAGTTGGCTATGGCCGAACGTCTATCAGCAGCTATAGGCCCACTAGCAATAGTCTGGCCACGCATATCTTTAGAGCAAGTGCTAGATCGCATGGCTTGTGCTATCGGAGTCATTGGAGTCGATTCAGGTTTAAGTCATATGGCCGTTGCATTGGACTTGCCGCATGTCCAGATATTTAGTCAACCCCGGGCATGGAGGGCTGGCCCCGTTGGGCGTGCACATCAACGCTCCATTGGTGGTGAGACTGTTCCAAATATTGATGCAGTTTGGAGTACTTGGCAAGATGTAGTCAGTACGAAGCAGGCTCGCTGAATTGAGGGCAATATAGTGATGCTTGCAATCTATTCTGCCGTCATGTGGTTGGCTCAACCCATGCTGCGCGCCAGACTAAAACGCCGCTCCAAGCAAGAGCCGATGTATGGCCTGCACATTGCGGAGCGTTTTGGTCGCTACGGCACGCCAAACATACCGTTTGCAACTACGACGTCACCTAGCTATGTTTGGATCCACGCGGTATCGCTGGGTGAGACCCGCGCTGCAGCGATTGTGTTGGCGCAGTTGCGCACCTTGCTGCCCGGCATGCGCCTGTTGCTCACGCATGGCACCGCTACGGGGCGGGAAGAGGGGGCTAAGCTGCTGCAAGAGGGGGATGTGCAAGCCTGGCTACCCTGGGACACCCTGGGCGCAACGCAGCGTTTCTTGCAGCACTTCAAGCCGCGCATCGGCATCGTGATGGAAACCGAGGTCTGGCCCAGTTTGTGTGCGCAGGCGCAGCGCTATGGCGTGCCCCTGGTGCTGGCCAATGCACGGCTTAACGAAAGCTCGGCACGCGCAGCGCAGCGCATGGCCTGGCTGGCGCGGCCCGCCTACGCCAGCTTTGCCCAGGTGTGGGCGCAAACGCAGGCCGACGCGCAGCGCCTGCGCGCAGCGGGCGCGCAGCAGGTGAGTGTGCAAGGCAACGTGAAATACGATGCCACGCCCGACGCAGCCCTGGTGCAAAAAGGACGCGCCTGGCGCGCAGCGGGCCAGCGCCCCGTGGTGCTGCTGGCCAGTGCAAGAGACGGTGAAGAAGCGCTGTTTCTGGAGCAAATAAAGGCTCTAGCCCAACAAAATAGAGCGCAATTAGCTACTAATTTAATAGCAAATGAAGATACGCGTACTGCCCATCGTGACGCTACGCATCCTGATACGGCGCATCCTGACACTGCGGGCGGTGCAGCGCACAGCCAGCCTGGCAGCGCCTGTCAGCATCCGGTGCAATGGATGATCGTGCCTCGTCACCCCCAGCGCTTTGATGCAGTTGCCAAGACCGTTGCCCAGGCTGGGTTCAGCGTGTCGCGCCGCTCAGAGTGGGGCGCGCAGCCCGTGGCTGCTGATGTGTGGCTGGGCGATAGCCTGGGCGAGATGGCGCTGTACTACGGCCTGGCCGATGTGGCCCTGCTGGGCGGCAGCTTTGCCCCACTGGGCGGGCAAAACCTCATTGAGGCGATTACTGCTGGCTGCCCGGTGGTGATGGGCCCACATACCTTTAACTTTGCCGATGCTGCGCAGACCGCCGCAGCGCAGGGCGCAGCGGTACGCGAGGTCGATATGGGCAGTGCACTGCGGGCAGCGCTGGCGATGGTGGCTGACAGGGCGTGGCTCGCTGCGCTGCGCGGCGCTGGAACGCAATGGCTGACCACCTCAAGCGGTGCCACCCAGCGTATGGCCCGTGGAGTTGTGGAGCTGCTGGCGCGCACGCCGTGAGGCGGCGGGGTGGTTACACCCTAAGGGGGGGGGATCAATGCTCGGCTTGCAAAAGCCATTGCATGTAGCGCCCTACACCGGTTTGTACATCGGCAAATACATGTTTGCAGCCAGTGGCACGCAAGGCCGTCAGGTCGGCCTGGGTATAGCACTGGTATTTGCCGCGCAGAGCCTCGGGGAATGCCACGTACTCTATGAATTCAGCGGTATTTTGGCTTACAGCCCTTTCAGAATAAGCGTAAGCAGCTCCTGAATTAGTAGTGACTTGCAGTGTACTCAGCGCGCCTATGACGGCTTGCGCCACGTCGTTAAAGGGCTGAGCCCGCCCGGTGCCCAGGTTGAAAATACCGGATTTTTCAGGGTGGTCGAAGAACCACAGGTTCACCGCCACCACATCCTCCACGCTGACAAAATCGCGCATCTGCGCGCCGGCAGCGTAGCCGCCGTACTCGCCAAACAGTTTGACCTTGCCCGCTTTGCGAAACTCGTGAAACTGGTGAAATGCCACGCTGGCCATACGGCCTTTGTGCTGCTCGCGCGGGCCGTAGACGTTGAAGTAGCGAAAGCCCACCACCTGGGTCGTGGCGCGCTCCAACTGCGCACCGAGTGCACGGCGCAGGGTTTGGTCAAACAGCAGCTTGCTGTAGCCGTACACGTTGAGCGGTTTTTCAAACTCGGGAGATTCTTTGAAGGTAGCACTGCCGCCATAGGTTGCTGCCGATGATGCGTACAACAGGCGCGTGCCCTGCGCTTGGGCAGCGGCAAACAATTGCTGGGACAGGGCGTAGTTGTTGGCCATCATGTACTTGCCGTTTTGCTCCATAGTGTCGCTGCATGCGCCTTCGTGGAATACGGCCTGGACTTTGCCATACTGTCCAGCGGCAAAGCTTGCGTAAAAATCACCCGCGTCCACGTAGTCGGCTATCTGCAAATCGGCCAGGTTGCGAAACTTGTCGCCTGCGGTGAGGTCGTCTACCGCAATGATGTCGCTGATGCCGCGTGCGTTGAGCGCGGCAATGATGTTACTGCCGATAAAACCTGCTGCGCCAGTGACGACAATTTTCATGGTCTGATTCCTTCTGTGCCATCACCAAACAGCTCGGCGTAGGACACTGTGGCCGTGCCAAACTTGCCCACTACGATCCCGCCCGCGCGGTTGGCAAAAGGCAGGGCATTGCGCAGGCTCATGCCCGAGGCCACGCAGGTGGCCAGCGTAGCGATCACCGTGTCGCCCGCTCCTGTCACGTCAAACACCTCACGCGCCTGCGCCTTGACGTGGCGGGCACCCTGCGCATCAAACAGGCTCATGCCCTCTTCGCTGCGGGTCAGCAGCAGCGCATCAATATGCAGCGAGGTGCGCAGATTTTGCGCCTTGGTGTGCAGTTCGTCTTCGCTGCTCCAACTGCCAATGACTTGCTGCAACTCCATGCGGTTGGGCGTGAGTACACTGGCATGTTTGTAGCGCGCATAGTCTGAGCCTTTGGGGTCTACCAGCACCTGTTTTCCCGCTGTGCGCGCTGTCTCGATCATCTGCGAGATATGCGCCAGACCACCCTTGCCGTAGTCAGAAAACAGCACTACACCATGCTGATTCACCAGGTCGGCAAACACCTGGGTCTGGCTGGCCAGTACGTCGTGGTCGGGCATATTTTCAAAGTCCAGACGGATCAGTTGCTGTGCACGGCCTATCACCCGCAGCTTGACGGTGGTTTGCAATCCAGCATCACGCGCCAGATGGGTAGCGATGCCGGTTTTTTGCATCAAGGCTTCGAGCTTACGGCCCGGTTCGTCGTCACCCACCACGCCGACAAAGCTGGCCTGCGCGCCCAGGCACACAACGTTGTAGGCCACGTTGGCCGCCGCACCTATGCGCTCTTCCTCACGCGTGACGCGCACCACCGGCACCGGCGCTTCGGGGCTGATACGTTCGACCGCGCCGTACCAATAGCGGTCTAGCATGGCATCGCCCACCACCAGGACTTTATGGGTGGCCAATTGCGCTGCAGTGGGGGGCAGGGAAGTCGATTCGGTTTGGGGCATAAAAGGTGAGGAGGTACTTAAAGTTCTTCAATGCGCCGTGCCGGGTAGCTGTCCCAGGCCTGGCATCCGGGGCATTGCCAAAAATGGTTTTGCGCTTCAAAACCACAGGCCGCGCAGCGGTAGCGTAGCAGGGGTTGTACGGCTTTGTCGAGTGCGCGCTGCACCTGGGGGTGAAACTGTTCATGTTCGAGTTTTTCACCCTCCAGCCAGCGGGTGGCTACCGCCAGCGAAGGCTCTTTTTCCAGGTGTTGCACATACAGGTTGCGTGCATGGTCAGGCGCTTGCAGTGCCTGCGGCAAGCTGCCTTGCAAGGCGATGATGGCTTGCAGCACATCAATAGAGTGGGACTGCGCGTAATGGCCCTGGAGCAGCGCCAGAGCCTGCGTTGCCTGACCACATTGCAAGGCCAGTTGTTGCAACTGGTTTGCTACCAAAGGTGTAGCTGCTTGCGCTTGTTCTATAACGACTGACAAGGTTTTATAGGCCTGCAGCGGCTGCCCGGCCTGGCTTTGCAGGGCAGCTAGCGCCATGCGCGCGCGACTGGCATCGGGGGCGGTGCTGATGGCCTGTTGTAGCAGGGCTTGCGCCTCTTGGCGGGGCGCGGTATCGATGGCCGCGCCCTTGGCCAGCTCGCTGGCCTGCTCACACAGGTAGTGGGCAATACGCACGCTAAAGTCGCCTTGCTGGGCGGTTTGCAACTGCTGCGCGATACGGGTGGCCTGGGGCCAGTCGCGGGTGCGCTCATACACCGCCAGGCGCGCCAGCCGGGCCTGCGGCTCAAAGCGCGTGCCTTCCAGTTTGGCCAACGCATCTTCTGCGCGGTCGAGTAAGCCCGCTTTCAAAAAATCCAGCGACAGCGCGTGCTGGGCGCGGTCGCGTTCGGTTTGTTTCAGGTCGCCACGCGAGAGCAGGTGCTCATGCACCCGCACGGCGCGGTCATACTCGCCCCGGCGGCGAAACAAGCTGCCCAAGGCAAAGTGCAGCTCGGAGGTGTCGGGATCGTTTTGCACGGCCTCGATGAAGGCATCAATGGCCAGGTCTTGCTGCTCATTGAGCAAATAATTCAGGCCCTTGAAATAGGCCTTGGGCGAGCGGCGGTTTTCAAAGCGCAGTTGGCGCAAGTCCATGCGCGAGGCGGCCCAACCGAGCACAAAAGCCAAGGGCAGGCCGAGCAGTAACCAGGTGATGTCGATGTCCATGGCCTTACTTCGTTACTTATTGCTTTACTGGTGCAGGCCGTCCGCCGTGTGCGTGGTCTCGCGTGCCTTGAGTTTGCGCACTGCGCCCCGCTGGCGCCACCAGCGCGGCACCATGCCCAGCACGCCCACCACCACGCCCAGGGTGAAGGCAATCAGCACCAGCACGATCAGCGGTGTTTTCCACACATTGCCAAAAAAGAAATGTGCATCCACGACGTGCTGGTTATTCAGCGCGAAAGCGAAGAGGGTAAAAAAAATGGCTGCTTTCAGTATCCACCGAAGCAGCCATAGGACTTTTTGCATAGGGTATTGACGGTGTAGCCCGATTCTATCGGCTCTCACTGCGCTGGTGCGCTGGCTCCTCAGAGTTTCTTGGTGGCCAAAAGCTCCAGTGTCTTGCTGTCTACCGCCTCGCGCAGGGCTTTACCCGGTTTGAAGTGCGGTACGCGCTTCTCGGGAATCGTCACCGACTCGCCCGTGCGCGGATTGCGCCCAATGCGAGGAGGGCGACGATTCACCGAAAAACTGCCAAAGCCGCGAATTTCAATCCGGTGGCCCCGCACCAAGGCATCGCCCATCGCGTCCAAAATCGTCTTGACGGCGAATTCGGCATCACGGTGGGTGAGCTGATGGAACTGGGAGGCCAGGGCCTCTACTAGGTCGGAGCGAGTCATGAGAGCATTCCTTTGCGCGGGACAGACCAAGCCAAAAGCGCCCTAGGCGCAGGGCTTGCTCTGTCCTCGCACTGATTAACTCTTTTCTTCTTAGCCGTTGTTATCCAACTTAGCCCGCAGCAACGCGCCCAGGCTCGTCGTACCAGCATTCTCTTTGGAAGACTGCTGTGACAGCGATGCCATGGCTTCGTTCTGGTCGGCTTGGTCTTTGGCCTTGATCGACAACTGGATGTTGCGCGTCTTGCGGTCGATGTTGACCACCACGGCATTGACTTCGTCGCCTTCTTTGAGCACGTTGCGTGCGTCTTCCACGCGGTCACGGCTGATCTCGGAAGCGCGCAGGTAGCCAATGATGTCTTCGCCCAGGTCAATCTCTGCACCCTTGGCATCGACGGTTTTGACTTTACCGGTGACGATGGAGCCTTTGTCGTTGATCGAGGTGAAGGTGGTGAAGGGGTCGCTGTCGAGCTGCTTGATACCCAGGCTGATGCGCTCGCGGTCCACGTCTACTGCCAATACAATGGCTTCGACGTCCTGGCCTTTTTTGTACTCGCGCACAGCCACTTCGCCTGTTTCGTTCCAGGACAGGTCAGACAGGTGCACCAAGCCGTCGATGCCAGCGGCCAGGCCAACGAACACGCCAAAGTCGGTGATCGACTTGATGGGGCCTTTGACGCGGTCGCCGCGCTTGGTTTGCGCTGCAAATTCTTGCCATGGGTTGGCCTTGCACTGCTTCATGCCCAGGGAGATGCGGCGCTTGTCTTCGTCGATTTCCAGGACCATCACTTCAACTTCTTGGCCCATGGTCACCAGCTTGTTAGGAGCGACGTTCTTGTTGGTCCAGTCCATCTCAGACACGTGCACCAGGCCTTCGATGCCGGGTTCGATTTCGACAAACGCGCCGTAGTCGGCGATGTTGGTGATCTTGCCGAACATGCGGGTGCTGGTTGGGTAGCGGCGGTTCACGCCCATCCACGGGTCGTCGCCCATTTGCTTGAGGCCCAAGGACACACGGTTTTTCTCGGTATCAAATTTGAGAATCTTGGCGGTGATCTCTTGACCAGGCTGCACCACCTCGGACGGGTGACGCACACGGCGCCAAGCCATGTCGGTGATGTGCAACAGGCCGTCCACACCGCCTAGGTCGACGAATGCGCCGTACTCGGTGATGTTCTTGACGATACCATGGACTACCGAGCCTTCTTTCAGGGTGGTCATCAGCTTGGCGCGCTCTTCGCCCATGCTGGCTTCGCGCACGGCGCGGTGGCTGAGCACAACGTTGTTACGCTTGCGGTCCAGCTTGATGACCTTGAACTCAAGCAATTTGTTTTCGTAGGGCGACAGGTCCTTCAAAGGACGCGCTTCGATCAAGGAGCCAGGCAGGAAGGCGCGGATGCCGTTGACCATGACCATCAGGCCACCCTTGACTTTGCCGCTGGTCATGCCGGTGACAAACTCGCCGGACTCCAGGGCCTTTTCCAGGCTCATCCAGGAGGCCAGACGCTTGGCGGTGTCGCGCGACAGGATGGTGTCGCCGTAGCCGTTTTCGATAGAACCGATAGCGACCGATACGAAATCGCCCACTTTGACTTCGATCTCGCCTTTGTCGTTTTTGAACTCGGAGAGTTCAATAAAGGCTTCGGACTTGAGGCCGGCGTTGACGACAACGTGGTTGTGATCCATCCGCACGACTTCGGCGGTAATGACCTCGCCAGCGCGCATTTCCGAGCGCGTCAGGGATTCTTCAAAAAGGGCTGCAAAAGATTCAGACATTAAGTTTCCTAGTAGCGCAAAGCAGGATGTACAGGCGCGAAATGCTCCTGTTTATATAGCTGCTTACGCTGGTTTTACGGGGGCTATAGAGCTAGCGAGCCTAGAGTTAAGCGTGCCCGTGGGTTACGTTAAAAATCCTGCAGGCTAAAGCGCTTGATGCGCGAAAAGAGCCTGGCAGGGCCAGTTGCCGACCATGTGCTGGCGACTAGCCATCACACTGCGACTTTGCTATGCCATAAAGACATCACCGCATCCACCGATTGCTCGATGGACAGCGCGGAATTGTCCAGTTGCACCGCATCCTGCGCTGGCTTGAGAGGCGCGACACTGCGACCTGAGTCGCGGGCATCGCGCGCTTCTAAATCAGCGCGAAGAAGATCGAGTTTAGCAGAAATTCCCTTTGAAATCAACTGCTTATAGCGCCGATCCGCTCTTTGCGTTGCGCTGGCTGTGAGAAATATTTTTAGAGGTGCTGCCGCAAAGATCACCGTGCCCATATCGCGCCCGTCGGCCACGAGGCCGGGCAGCTTGGCAAAGCCCCGTTGCAGTTGGGTCAGCGCAGAGCGCACGGCGGGCCAGGCCGACACCTGGGAGGCACCTGCGCCCATAGCCTCGGTGCGAATGGCCTCCGATACATCGTCTTCATTGAGCAGTACCGATTCGCCTTCAAACACCACGGGCAGGTGCGCGGCAATCTGTGCCAGCGCGGCCTCGTTGTCCCAGGCTACACCCGCGCGCTGGGCGGCCAGGGCGGTGAGGCGGTAGAGTGCGCCCGAGTCAAGGTAGTGGTAGCCCAACTGCGCCGCCAGGCGGCTGGCCAAGGTGCCCTTGCCGGAGGCCGAGGGGCCGTCCACGCAGATGACGGGCACGCTATGGGCCCGGCTGACCTCAAACAGAGTTTCAAAAAAGTCCGGAAAGGTTTTGGCCACGCATTTCGGGTCTTCGATGCGCAGCATTTTGCCTGCCGGATTAAAGGCCGCCAAAGCAAAGCACATGGCGACGCGGTGGTCGTCGTAGGTGTGGATGCTGGCTGATTTCCAAGCCCCCACGCTTGTCGCTTCGCGTACTGCGCTGCCCCCAGTCGGGGGAGGGGCCCCGACTGCGTCGGGGCGTGGGGCTCTCGCTTTTGCAGGCGGCCTGTCGGCGCTCGGTGCCTGACCCGGCGTTGTCACCTGGATAAAGTCTTGGCCTTCCACGACGCTGGCCCCCAGTTTGCGCAGCTCGCAGGCCATGGCGGCTATGCGGTCGGTTTCCTTCACGCGCCAACTGGCGATGTTGCGCAGGGTGGTGGTGCCGTCGGCGTACAAGGCCATGACGGCCAGCGTCATGGCGGCATCGGGGATGTGGTTGCAATCCAGATCAATGGCTTTGAGGGGCCATGTGCCACGGCGGATGTCCAAATGGTTCGGGCCGCTGTCAATCTGCGCGCCCATCAGCGCGGCGGCTTCGACAAAGCGGATATCGCCCTGGATCGAGTCTTTGCCCAGTCCTTCTATGCGAATACTGCCTGTAATGCCCGTAGCTATTGCGCCAAGCGCTATAAAGTAGCTAGCGGACGAAGCATCAGCCTCCACATAAATGTCCCCTGGCGACTGGTAGTGCGAGCCTGCGGGAATGGTAAAGCGCTGCCATCCCTCGCGCTGCACGCTGATGCCAAAGCGCTGCAACAGGTTGAGTGTGATGTCGATGTACGGTTTGGAGATCAGCTCGCCGATAACGTCAATGACGATGGGCTGTTGCGCAGCCGCGAGAGGTAGCGCCATCAGCAGAGCGGTAAGAAACTGACTCGACACATCGCCGCGCACCTGGATGGGCGCATCCAGTTTGAGCTGCGGTTTGCCGATGTGCAGCGGTGGGAAGCCTTCGTTACCCGTATAGGTGATTGAGCAGCCGAGTTGGCGCAGGGCATCGACCAAGTCGCCAATGGGCCGCTCGTGCATGCGGGCCACACCGGAGAGTGTGAAATCGCCGCCCAGCACGGCCAGCGCCGCAGTGAGTGGCCGCATAGCGGTGCCAGCATTGCCTAAAAATAACTGGGCAGTCTGGCTGGGTGCACGCCCAGCCAGGCCGGTAATGGCCACTGTGCTCGCGCTGGTTTTGTCTACCGCGCAGCCCAAGGCGCGCAGCGCGTCCAGCATGACGCGGGTGTCGTCCGAGTCCAGCAGGTCATGCACCACCGTGCGGCCTGCGCACAGGGCGGCCAGCAGCAGCACCCGGTTGGAGATACTTTTGGAGCCGGGCAGGCGTACTGTGCCCTGCGCACTGGCGAGGGCTGGAATATCGAGAAAGGCGGTGCTGTACATCTGCGGACGCAGGAGGCGTGGTGAAGGTGTGGCCGCGGCTTGCGGGGGCTATTTACGCGCCGTCATGCGCCAATGGGCGCGGCTCAGGCTGGCTTTGTCGATCTCGGCTTCCAGCAGCTCGGACTGGTTGTTGTTGATCATGTCTTCCAGTTGGGTCAAAGCTTTTTTGAAAAACTTGGATTGCTCCAGCAGTTCTTGCTTGTTGGTCAACAAAATGTCGCGCCAGACATGCGCGTCGCTGGCGGCAATACGGGTGAAGTCCCGAAAGCCCGGTCCCGCCAGGGATAAAAAGTTTTTGGCATGGTCTTGGCCACTGATGGCATTCATCAGGGCAAAAGCAATCAGATGCGGCAGGTGGCTGACGGCGGCATAGGCCGCATCATGCGACTCGGGCGACATTTGCATCACCTGGCAGCCCAGTGCGTTCCAGACGGCGGTGGCTTTTTGCAGTTGGATGGTTTGGGTGCGTTCAATCGGTGTCAGGATGACTTGTTTACCGTAGTACAGGTCGGCATCGGCATGTTCTACGCCCGACACTTCTTTGCCTGCGATGGGGTGCGCTGCCACAAACACACCAGCATGCTCCTTGAGCACGCGGCGCGAGGCATCGACCACATCGCGCTTGGTGGAGCCTACATCCATGATCAGCATACTGGGCGTGACCAAGTGCTTGATGGCCTTGAAAGTAGATTCGGTAGCAGCCACGGGCACGGCCAACAGCACGATGTCAGCGCCCGATACGGCCATCAAGGCAGAGGGCGCTTCCACATCAATCACGCCCAACTGGCATGCCAGCTCGGTGGTGGAGGGCGATTTGCTGTAGCCGACCACGCGTTTGACCAAACCGGCTTTTTTCAGGGCCAGCGCAAACGAGCCACCCATCAGGCCGCAGCCGATCAATCCTAATTGTTCAAACATAGCGAGTCTCTTTGTCTTGGTTTTATGCGCTGACAGGGTAGGAGCCCAGCACTTTATAAAAAGCGCAGGCGCTGCGCAGTGCTGCTAAGGCTGCGGCCACTTCGGGTTGCTGGGCATGGCCTGCCAAATCAATATAAAAATAATACTCCCACTGACCTGTGCGCGCCGGGCGCGATTCAAAGCGCGTCATCGACACGCCATGGGTTTTGAGGGGCATGAGCAGGTCGTGTACCGCACCGGGCCGGTTGGGTACCGAGACAATCAAACTAGTGCAGTCTTTGCCACTGGCCTGAGGTGCGGGCACGGTGCCCGGCAGGCAAATGACGCTAAAGCGGGTGCGGTTAAAGGCATCGTCTTGCACCGCATGGGCAACGATATGCAGCCCAAACTGGCTGGCGGCACGTTCGCTAGCCAGGCCCGCCCAGCTCGGATTTTGCGCTGCCAGGCGTGCGCCTTCGGCATTGCTGGAAACAGCACGCCGCTCGGCATGGGGCAGGTGTTTGGTCAGCCAGTCTTGGCACTGAGCCAGCGCCAACTGGTGGGCAAGCACCACTTGCACGCCGTCCAGGCTCTCGCTTTGGCGCAGTAGGTTGTGCCGCACCATCAGACTGACCTCACCAATGATCTGCGTGGGGCTGTTCAAAAATAAATCGAGCGAACGGGTGACTACGCCTTCGGTGGAGTTTTCGACGCCCACCACACCAAAATGCGCCCGGCCGGCGGCGCTGGCGTGAAAAACTTCGTCAAAATTGGCGCAGTAAATCAGCTCTACGCTGGAGCCAAAAAACTCCAGCGCCGCCTGTTCGCAAAACGTACCTGCTGGGCCTAGCACAGCTACGCGCTGCGCGGCCTCCAGGCTGCGGCAGGCAGACATCACTTCGCGCCAAATGGGGCCGATGCTCTCGGACTTGATGGGGCCGGGATTGCTTTGCTGCAAGTTGGAGATCACCTGCGCCTCGCGCTCGGGGCGGTATACCGCAGAGCCCTCGATGCGCTTGATATCGCCAACTTCATTCGCCAATGCGGCGCGCTGGTTTAGCAGCGCCAGCAGCTGCTGGTCTAGCGCATCAATAGCGATACGCAATTGGGGCAGGGTACGCATAGGCTGGGGTGCTCAAAGGCTTGGGGCAATCGCTTTAGCGGGCAGGCGCAGGGGTGGGTACACCCACTATCTTGGCAGCTGCCGCATCAAAAGCTTTGCTGCGTGCCTCCACCGCAGAGCGGGTGCCATCGACAATGGCTTTGATGTAGATGTTACCCAGCTCGGGGCCGACGTTTTGGTATTTTTTGAATACGGGGGCCTCCATCAAGGCCACCAGTTGCTTGAGCTCGTCCTCGGTGAAGCGTTCGATGTAAGCGGCCAGCAGCGCATCGCCACGAACTTTACCGGCTTGGGCGGTGATGAGCTTGAGTGCATCGTCATTGTATTTTTTAAGCTCGGCATCCATGGCGCTGATGACGCTTTTTTGCTTGGCTTCGGGCAGCTCGGAGACGCGTTCGTCCCAGTTGGACACCATTTGCTGGGTGGCAGAGCCAGCTAGCTGGGCCAACATGCGGTTCATCTCGGGGCCCTCTTGGGCGGCCACAGCACGCACGGCCAAAGCGCGTTTGGCATCTGGTGCTTGCGCATGAATACTGGTAGTAGCGCCCATAAATAAAGCGTAAGCAGCTATTAATTTAATAGTGAATTTGATGGTAGAAGTAAACAGCATTGGATTCCTTGCATAGGTTGGTAAAACTCCTGCCTGCGTTGCGGCAGGTGAGCGAGGTGATGGAGAAGGTGCGGCTGACTTATGTTGTCCCGTCGCCGCCGTCTGTACCATCATGGTTTGGTTCTTCAACGTCGCTGCCAGCTTCGCCGTTGTCATCGCTGGCAGCTACTGCGGCATCATTTTCTACAATGCGTTGCAGGCCGCTGAGCTTGGTGCCCGCGTCCAGCGCGATCAAAGTCACGCCTTGCGTGGCGCGGCCTAGCTCGCGCATCTCGGCCACGCGGGTGCGCACCAGCACGCCTTTGTCGGTGATCATCATGATCTCGTCGTCGGGGTGCACCAGGGTGGCGGCCACAATTTTGCCGTTACGCTCAGATTGCTGGATAGCAATCATGCCCTTGGTGCCGCGCCCGTGGCGGGTGTATTCGCCAATCGGTGTGCGTTTGCCATAGCCGTTCTCAGTCGCAGTCAGCACGCTTTGCAGCTCGTCTTCGGCCACCAGCATGGCGATCACGCTTTGGCCGTCATCCAGCGTCATGCCGCGCACACCGCGTGCGGTGCGGCCTACGGCGCGCACATCGTCTTCGTCAAATCGCACGGCTTTGCCGCCGTCGCTGAACAGCATCACATCGTGCTTGCCATCGGTGATGGCTGCGCCAATCAAAATGTCGCCCTCGTCCAAGTCCACGGCGATGATGCCGCCCTTGCGCGGGTTGTTGAAATCTTCCAGCGGCGTCTTCTTCACGGTGCCCATGCGGGTGGCCATGAAGACGAAGTGGTCTGCTGGGAAGCTGCGGTTATCCCCCGTGAGGGCCAGCACGACGTTGATTTTTTCGCCTTCTTGCAACGGGAACATGTTGACAATCGGCCTGCCGCGCGAGCCGCGTGTGCCGGCGGGCACCTCCCAGACTTTGAGCCAGTACATGCGGCCCCGGTTGCTAAAGCACAGCAAATAGTCATGCGTGTTGGCAATAAAGAGCTGGTCAATCCAGTCGTCTTCTTTGGTCTGGGTCGCCTGCTTGCCGCGCCCGCCGCGTTTTTGCGCCCGGTATTCGCCCAGGGGCTGGCTCTTGATGTAGCCGCTGTGGGACAGCGTCACCACCATGTCGGTCGGTGTAATCAAGTCTTCTGTGGACATGTCCTGCGCGTTGTGCTCGATCTGGCTGCGCCGTGCGCCCAGCTTGGTCTGGCCAAACTCGGTCTTGATGGCTTGCAGCTCGTCGCCAATGATGACCGACACGCGTTCGGGCTTGGCCAGAATGTCCAGTAAATCTTCAATGACCGACATGACTTCTTTGTATTCGGCGACGATCTTGTCTTGTTCCAGGCCCGTCAGGCGCTGCAAGCGCATGTTCAAAATTTCGGTGGTTTGCGCTTCACTCAAGCGGTACAGACCGTCTTTTTGCAAGCCAAACTGCACTTCCATGCCGTTAGGCCGGTAGTCGTCCGCATTCACTGCGCTGCCGTCGGCACGGGTGCGGGTGAGCATTTCTTTGACTATTTTGGAATCCCACACCTTGGTCATCAGTTCGGCCTTGGCCACCGGCGGCGTAGGCGCATTGCGGATGATGCGGATGAACTCGTCAATATTGGCCAGCGCCACGGCCAGGCCTTCCAGCAAATGGCCCCGATCCCGCGCCTTGCGCAGCTCAAACACCGTGCGCCGTGTAACCACCTCACGGCGATGCTCCAGAAACACCTTGACCAAGTCACGCAAATTGCACAGCTTGGGCTGCCCGTCAATCAGCGCCACCATGTTAATGCCGAAGGTGTCTTGCAGTTGCGTCTGTTTGTACAGATTGTTCAGCACCACCTCGGGCACTTCGCCGCGCTTGAGTTCAATCACCAGGCGCATGCCCGATTTATCAGATTCGTCCTGGATGTGCGAGATGCCTTCGATCTTCTTCTCGTGCACCAGCTCGGCAATGCGCTCGAGCAGCGTCTTCTTGTTCACCTGGTAGGGCAGCTCGTCGACGATGATCGTCTGCCGGGCGCCCTTGTCGATGTCCTCGAAGTGCACCTTGGCCCGCATCACCACCTTGCCGCGGCCGGTGCGGTAGCCCTCGCGCGCACCCTGCACGCCGTAGATGATGCCGGCGGTCGGGAAGTCGGGCGCCGGCACGATCTCCATCAGCTCGTCGATCGTCGCCTCGGGGTTCTTCAGCAGGTGCAGGCAGGCGTCGACGATCTCGTTCAAGTTGTGCGGCGGGATGTTGGTGGCCATGCCCACCGCGATGCCGGTCGAGCCGTTGACCAGCAGATTCGGCAGCCGCGCCGGCATCACGGTGGGCTCTTTCTCGGAGCCATCGTAGTTGGGCGCGAAATCGACGGTTTCCTTGTCGATGTCGGCCAGCATCTCGTGGGCGATCTTGGCCAGGCGGATCTCGGTGTAGCGCATGGCTGCGGCGTTGTCGCCGTCGACCGACCCGAAGTTGCCCTGGCCATCCACCAGCATGTGGCGCAGCGAGAAATCCTGCGCCATGCGCACGATGGTGTCGTACACCGCCGTGTCGCCGTGCGGGTGGTATTTGCCAATCACGTCGCCGACGATGCGCGCACTCTTCTTGTAGGCGCGGTTCCAGTCGTTGTTCAGCTCATGCATCGCGAACAGCACGCGCCGATGCACCGGCTTGAGGCCATCACGGGCATCGGGCAGGGCCCGGCCCACGATCACGCTCATCGCGTAATCCAGATAGGAACGCCGCATCTCCTCTTCGAGGCTGATCGGCAGGGTTTCCTTGGCGAAGGGCGTCATGCGAGTGCGGCGCGGCGGCGCCGTTGTGTAGAGGCTGCGACCGACGTTTCCGGGCAGCAACCGGCGATTCTATGCGGCCCCGTGTGTCGCGGTAACGCAACAACGCGGGCCTGCTGACGCATCTGGAGGCTGAAAATCAGGCTCGCCGAAGGCCCTATGGCACAATCACTCGTCGGTGGTAAACGCTTGCCAAACCGGGTGTTTGCCGGCTTTTTTTGCTATCGATTTGGACGTTTCGCAGATATCTGCGGCTTTCCTCGAGAGGAGAATCATGAAGAAACTGAACAAGGTGGCGGTGCTCTTCGCGTCGGCCGCACTCGCCGCGCCGATCGTGGCCTTTGCCCAAGCTGGCACCGTTGACAACTGGCGC
>JAYVJV010000140.1:0-3338 GCA_043769005.1 Polaromonas sp.
GTGCTGTTTGCGCTGCTGGGGGTGGGCGGCATGTGGATCTTTCTGTTCCGCACCCGCGCGGGTTTTGCCCAGCAGGTGGGCGGCTTGGCACCGGCGGCGGCACGCTACGCCGGTTTCTCTTCGCGCGGCGCGCTGTGGACGGCGTTCCTGATTTCGGGCGGAATGGCCGGTCTGGCCGGGGCCCTGGAAGTGGCCGGTCCCATCGGCCAGCTCACGCCCTATGTACCAGCAGGCTACGGCTTTGCCGCCATCATCGTCGCCTATGTGGGGAGGCTGCACCCGGTGGGCATGATGTTCTCGGCCATTCTGATGAGCATGTTTTATATCGGTGGCGAGCTGGCGCAGTCGCGCCTGGGGCTGCCCAAATCCATCACTGGGGTGTTCCAGGGCCTGCTGCTGTTTAGTTTGCTGGCCTGCGACACGTTGATCGCCTACCGATTGCGGTTTCACATGCCATTTAGGCCTGTAGCCCAATAAAATAAAGTGTAAACAGCTATGAAAATTATAGTGAATACTACCCCGATACGCACTATGAAAGGCAGGCCCTGATGGAGCCCTATGCCCTGCTGTTGGCCGCTACGCTCAACGCTGGCACGGTGTTGGCCATCGCCGCACTGGGCCTGCTCATCAACGAAAAAGCAGGCGTGGTGAACCTGGGCGCAGAGGGCATGATGCTGTGCGCCGCCGTAGCGGGCTTTGCTACCGTGGTGCATACCGGCAACGACTGGCTGGGCTTTGCCGCAGGCATGGGGGCGGGTGCCCTGCTCGCGGCTATCTTTGGCGTGCTGGTGATTTGGCTCAACACCAACCAGTACGCTACCGGCCTGGCGCTGAGCCTGTTTGGTGCAGGCTTTTCGGCCTTTGCGGGTATTGGCTACGTGCAAGACAAGTTGCCTGAACGGTCGCAGTTTGCCGTGCCCTACCTGTCTGACATTGCCTTGCTGGGCAGTGCCTTCTTCAAACAGCACCCCATGGTCTACCTGGCCATGGCGATGGCGGCGGCACTGGTATGGTTCCTCTATCGTTCGCGCACAGGTTTGGTGCTGCGCAGTGTGGGCGAAAACCCCGACGCAGCGCACGCACTGGGCACCCCGGTGCGGCGTATTCGCCTGGCCGCCGTGGTGGCTGGGGGGGCGATGTGTGGGCTGGCGGGGGCTTATTTGTCGGTCATCTACACACCGCTGTGGGTCGAGGGCATGGTGGCAGGCAAGGGCTGGATCGCGCTGGCCCTCACTACCTTTGCCACCTGGCGCCCGGCACGGGTGTTGCTGGGTAGCTATCTGTTTGGCGGGGTCACCATGGTGCAGTTTCACTTGCAGGGCATGGGGGTAGACGTGCCCAGCCAGTTTCTCACCATGCTGCCCTATATCGCTACCATCGTGGTGCTGGTACTCATCTCGCGCAACCCGGCGTGGATCCGCGTGAATATGCCTGCATCCCTAGGGAAACCCTTCTATCCTGGGGCTTAAAGCACGGGGCTATTGGCTGATAATGTGTTTTTTTCCGCGACCTTGAACTTCCACTTAACCGAAAGAGAGATGAGATGACCGATTTGAACAAGCGCCAGGCGCTCAAGCTAGTAGCCCTCACCGCCGTGGCAGCGGCTGCTTTGATGGGTTGCAGCAAAAAAGAAGAGGCCAAACCAGCCGCGCCCGCCGCAGCGCCCGCTGCTGCATCCGCACCCGCCCCCAAGCCCGAGCCACTGAAAATCGCCTTCGCGTACGTAGGCCCCGTGGGCGACGGCGGCTGGACTTTTGCGCACGACAACGGCCGCAAAGCGATTGAGAAAGAATTTGGCGACAAAGTGGTCACCAGCTTTGTCGAAAAAGTGCCCGAGAGCGCCGACGCAGAGCGCGTCATTCGCGACATGGCCGCGCAGGGCAACAAGCTGATCTTTGGCACCACCTTCGGCTACATGGAGCCCATGCTCAAGGTAGCTGCCGACAACAAGGGTGTGAAGTTTGAGCACGCCACCGGCTTTAAAGGTGCTGAGAACATGCGCACCTACGACAGCCGCACCTACGAGGGTGCCTACATGGCCGGTGTGATTGCAGGCAAGATGAGCAAGAGCGGTACCCTGGGCGTAGTGGCCTCCATCCCCATCCCAGAAGTTATTCGCAACATCAACAGCTTTACTCTGGGCGCGCAGTCGGTCAATCCGAAGGTAAAAACCAAAGTCATTTGGGTGAACGAGTGGTTTGCACCCCCCAAAGAGACTGAGGCTGCCACGGCCTTGATCAACGGCGGCGCTGACGTGCTGTTCCAAAACACCGACTCATCCGCCGTACTGCAAACCGCCGAAAAGCTGGGTAAACGCGCCTTCGGTTGGGACAGCGACATGACCGCCTACGGCCCCAAGGCCCACCTGGGCTCGGCCATCATCAACTGGGCCCCTTACTACATCAAAGCCACCCGCGAAGCGCTGGACGGCAAGTGGGCTACAGGCAGCAGCTGGTACGGCGTCAAAGAAGGCGCTATCGACATGGTCAGCATGGCCGCCGATGTGCCCGACGACACCAAAAAGCGTATCGAAGAAATCAAAGCCGGCCTGAAAGCGGGCACCTTCAACATCTGGAAAGGTCCTATCGTGGGCCAAGACGGCAAAGAGATTTTGGCCAAGGACGCTGTGGGCGACGACAAATTTCTGTCTGGCGTAAACTTCTATGTGCAAGGCGTACAGGGCAAGATTCCTGGCGGCAATAAAAAATAGAGTTAGTGCAACTGCGAGAGGAAAAGCTGCTTTCGGGTGGCTTTTTTTTGGGCTGGCTATCTTGTATTCGAAAGCTTGCGACAAACTCATGATCTGTGCTCGCTTTTGTACTGTGCACGCCCTGGCGCTTGGCGTGCACAGCTCCGCGGCTGTCCCCCGGCCTGCGGCCTCCTTGTATGCCGCTGCGCTGTGCACACCAAGCGCCAGGACTGCGAACAGGATTGGCTGGTGGTTGCAGCGGTTGTCGATCTACCATGTCTCCAAGATTAGGTCGGCGGTGCACTTAGCGCAGCGGCATAAAGGAGGAGTCGGCGGCCCTAGGCCGCCACGGGGGACAGCCGCGGAGCTCAGTGCGCCGTCGGCCTGATCCAGTACAAAAACGTGGAGTACGCCGCCAACCAGCTCCCGTAAAAGACAAAACGCGACAAGACAATGCGATTGACAAAAAGCTCCCCAGCCAAGTGATAATACAAAAATGATTGAACGCATGCTCTGGCACCCTGTGGCTTTATCGTCTGCTGTGGCGGACAAGCCCGTGGCTGTGCAGTTGCTGGACGAAACCCTGGTGCTGTGGCGTGATGCGGAGGGCGTGGCCCATGCCTGGGCAGACAAATGCCCACACCGGGGG
>JAYVJV010000141.1:0-4091 GCA_043769005.1 Polaromonas sp.
GGATTTGTTTATCGACCGCTCGCTCAAGGGCACGGTGCAGGGCAAGGTGGTGCTGATTACGGGCGGCTCCTCGGGCATTGGCCTGGCCAGCGCGCACAAGTTTGCCGAGGCGGGGGCCATCACCATCATCTGCGGGCGCGACCAGGACAAGCTGGACGAGGCGCAAAAAGAAGCCCAGGCCAAGGGCTACCAATTCGTCTGCTACGCGGCGGACATTGCCGACATGGCCGACTGCGACCGCTTTGTGAAATTACTGAACGAGAAGCACGGCGGCGTGGACTACCTCATCAACAACGCGGGCCGCTCGATTCGCCGCGCGATAGAGAACAGTTACGACCGCTTTCACGATTTTGAGCGCACCATGCAGCTCAATTACTTTGGCTGCATCCGCGTCACCATGGGTCTGCTGCCGGGCATGACGGCCAAGAAGAAGGGGCATATCGTCAACATCAGCTCCATCGGTGTGCTGACCAACGCGCCGCGTTTTAGCGCCTACGTGGCCTCCAAAGCCGCGCTGGATGCCTGGACACGCTGCGCCAGCAGCGAGTACTCAGACCAAGGCATCAGCTTTACCACCATCAATATGCCGCTGGTGCGCACGCCGATGATTGCGCCTACCAATATCTATAAAAATGTACCCACATTGAGCCCCGAAGAAGCCGCCGACATGGTGGCGCAGGCCTGCATTTATAAAAACGTGCGCATCGCCACCCGCCTGGGTATCAGCGGCCAGGTGCTGCATGCGCTGTTTCCGCGCATCATGCAGATTGTGATGAACACCAGCTTTAGAATGTTCCCAGATTCATCCGCTGCCAAGGGCGACAAGAACGCCAAACCGCAACTGTCAGCCGAGGCCATGGCCATGCAGCAGATGATGAAGGGTATCCACTTTTAACCAAGGAGTAGACCGATGAAGACTGTTGTTTGTACTGCCCTGTTGAACGCTTGTTTAACTAGCGCTTTGCTGGTATTTGCAGGTCCGGTGGGAGCCGCTGGGTTGCCAGAACGTGCTATATTTTCAGTAGCTTCTTACGCACCATCTATAAGCGCCAGGGCGGAAAATGGCACTAAAAAACCGAAAAAACAAAGTGCTAAGAAACGCTCCAAAGGCGGCAATGTCAGCTTTCACGACGGTTCGGCAGAAAGCCGCTCGGAGCGCGACAGGCGCTTGAAACGGGAATGCAAAGGACGATCCAACTCAGGGCTTTGCGAAGGCTACGCCTACTAAGCGGTGCCATCTGCGCCGTTAACGGTGCAGCCCTAGTGCCTCTATGCGCTGGACATGCGCTGTGAGCGAGCGTTCGGCCACGGGCCATAGCTTGGCATCGACATCGCCATAGACCGCAGGTATCCAGTCCCGCACGCTGCCTGCAGGCTGGGCCCGCATGGCCGCAATGACTTTGGCCTCGCGCTGCAGGCGATGGGTTTTGAGCGCCTGAATGGCCCGTTTGGCTCCCCCCGCGTGGTCTGCGCCCACGCAGTGCGTTAAAACATAGCCATGGGCTGGCAAAATAAAGTCAACCTTGTGCTGCTCGCAGGCAGCGGCCAGGGTGTCCAGCGAATCCAGGTACGCCGTCATGTCGCCGTCGGGCGGGTCAATCACGGTGGTGCTGCCATTTAGGATATGGTCACCGCTGATCAGCAAACCATCTTCTTGCAGCAGCAGGCACAGGTGGTTGGCTGCATGGCCGGGTGTGTAGATCACTTGCAGCGTGATTTTAAAGGCATCTCTGCCAGACTGGGCTCTAAAATAATTCGTGAGATGCTCATTATTTTGTAGCGTGATATCAGGATCAAACTGGGCACTGCTGCGCGCCGTGGCCGCGCTGGGCAAACCCAAAATAGGGCAGATGTGCCTGGCGTATTCGCCCAACAGGGCTCCGGGCACCGTATTGGTTTTTTCTACCACCAGGGCTTGCAGCGGTATGGCTGCGGGGGAGTGGTCAGCATGCGAGTGGGTACAGACAATGGCGTTGATGTCGCCGTCCGTCGCGTCCAATATTCTGCGAATATGCCCTTTATCGTTGGGGCCCGGGTCAAGCACCACATAGCCCGTGCCGGGTGTGCCGACGATGTAGGTGTTGGTGCCCGGCCCGGTCATCAAGCCGGGGTTGGGCGCGGTCAGGCGCATGACGTGCTGGAGCAGTTGCACAGGCTTTTTGTGCTGCCAGTCCAGGGCGTGCAGGATTTGCCCATCGGGGCAGACCATGGCCAGCTCGCCAAAGGCAGCCTCATGTTCCATAAACCGCTCTTCCTTGCCGCCCACCAAGCCTGCGCGGGGGCAGCTTGTCCATAAAGGGGTTTCGCTGGCACAGGCCTTCAGCACTTCGTCCACGGTTTGAAAGGCTTGCAGGCGCTGCAAGGTACGGATGGTCGGGTAGATGATGAAAAAATCATTTTTTGCATGGCGCGCCAATGCGTCGGCGGGGCGTATCCACTCGGGGGCAAACTGCTCGGCCTCGTCGGCCACGGGGTGCTGGCCATCGGGCATGCGGGCGACCAAAAATGGCACGTCAAAGCGGCGGGCTAAGTCGCGGTCGGTCACCCAGCGGGCTAGTGAATACACACCCTCGGCGGCCAGTGTGTAGCCGCGCACTTGCATGGCCGGGTAAAACGCGGCGCTGCGGTCCAGTGCGTCAATATCAGCCTGGTTGCACCATGCACCACCTGCTTTGCGCGCCAGCAAAATACCCAGCTCTTCAAAGCTTTCGCGGATAGCAGCCAGCGCCTGGGCACAAGCCGCGTCTGTCTGGGTACTGCGGCGAGCTATTAAAACACTAGCAAATTGCGCTTGATGGGCGCTTTGTGCAGCCAGTTGTATGTCCTGTTCATCAATCCCACCGCCCGGAAACACATAGGCTCCCGGTGCAAAACTGGCAGTCTTGGAGCGGCGCGTCATCAGCACCTCAATGCCCCCGGGTGTATCGCGCAGCAGCAGCACCGTAGCGGCAGGGCGTACGGGCACCACGGGGCGCAGCGGGTAAATTTGGGTTGAAGCACGTACCATGCATAAATTACACCACGTTGCAGCTCTTTTGTGACGTAAATTACTAATGCGCGCATAAAAATGCAAAAAACTCATCGAATTTAACGGGAAAAAGTCGGTTTGTTTTTGCATTTTCAGCAAAACTTGCCAGTTACGCCACGGCAAAATCGCTACGTAGAACCCCCGACAGCCTGGCGATGTGAGAAGACGTTACATTGCTAGGCTGTTGCGTTTGATTTCAAGCCCTGCGATTTTGCTTTCTTTTTATTGGAACACTGTATGAAAAAAACCTGGTTGTTAGTCGCTGCTTTGACTGCCATTACCGTATTGCCGCTGAGCGCCTTGGCCCAGGCCTGGCCCAGCAAACAGCCCATCAAGCTGGTGGTGGTCTTCCCGCCCGGTGGCTCTACCGACCAGGTAGGCCGCATCTTGGCCCAGCAACTGCAAACGCAGCTGGGCCAAAGCGTGATTGTGGAGAACAAAGGCGGCGCATCCGGCGCGATTGGTACCGCCCAGGTGGCGCAGGCCGCGCCCGATGGCTACACCTATGCCGTGGTGTTTGACACGCACGCGGTCAACCCTACCCTCATCCCTAACATCAGCTTTGACACCCGCAAAGATCTGGAGCCCGTCGCCCTCATCGGCACGGCGGCAATGGTGTTGGCCACCAACGTAGGCAGCGAGTACAAAACTTTTGCCGATGTGCTGGCCGCCGCCCGGGCCAAGAAAAACGTCAGCTACGGCAGCATCGGCAGTGGCTCACTGGGCCATTTGGCGATGGCCTTGATCGGCAAAAACAATGGCCTGGACTGGCTGCACATACCCTACAAAGGCGGCGGTCCGCTGATGAACGACGCGGTAGCCGGCCATGTGCCGCTGTCGATTGGCTCGGTCTTTGTCACCAAGCCGCACATCGACAGTGGCCGCATGCGCCCCCTGGTGGTCACTACAGCCAAGCGCAGCCCCGATTTGCCCAACGTTCCGACCATGGCCGAAAGCGGCATCACCGGTTTTGACGCACCGGCCTGGTGGGCCATCCTGGCCCCGGCCAAAACCCCGCCCGACATTTTGAAGCGCATGAACGAGGAAGTGAACAAAGCCTTGA
>JAYVJV010000142.1:0-2355 GCA_043769005.1 Polaromonas sp.
GATTTGCAAGGCCGTGTTTGGCAACAACACCGATGCCGGTGTGGTAAGCCGCGCGCAAGTGGCCGCGCTGCTGGAGCTGGACGATATCTACGTGGGCGAAGGCTGGGTGAACCTGGCGCGCCGTGGCCAGCCAGTGAACATTGCGCGCGTGTGGGGCAAAAGCATGGCCTTCCTGCACCGCAATATGACGGCGGATACGCAGTACGGCGTGACCTTTGGCATGACGGCGCAGTTTGGCGACCGTATTGGCGGCGAAATCGAAGACGCCGACATCGGCATCTACGGCGGTGTGCGCGTGCGTGTGGCTGAGTCGGTGAAAGAACTGGTGACGGCCAACGACCTGGGCTACCTATTCCAAAACGCGATTGCTTAAAGCCGCAAGGCTGGCAGTTATACCAAGGGGCTACGGCCTCTTGTATGCAAACCCCTTCGATCAACCCTTTTAATTTTTAGGAGCACACCATGGGTACACCCGTCACGCTTATTTTTTTGGCGCTGGTTTGCGTCATGCACAACGATGTGAGGTACGGCCCCGGCCAGAGCGGTGGCCCGGTGCTGGCGCTGACCGAGGCTGAGGCTGAGCCTTTGCTGGCGGTGGGCGCAGTGAAGCTGCAAAACGAAGACGATGCTGCCGCCCTGGCTGCTGCCGCTCAGGTGCAGACCGATGTGGCTGCAGCCCAGGCCGATGCGCTGGCTGGCTTGGATGCCGTGCTGGTGGCCAAGGCTGCCGCACAGGCTGAGCTGGATGCCTTGTTGGCAACCACGGCGCAGGCCAAAGCCGCCGCTGAGGCTGCTGCCAAAAGTGTGGGCGCTACCCCAGCAAAAAAGAAGTAAGCCTGCGCCATGCCTTACGCCACGCCCGCTGCCTTTATTGCCAAATTTGGCCTGGAGGAAGCCGCCCAGCTTTTAGCCGACGAGCAGCAGCTGCTAACGCAGCAACTGCTGACGGACGCTATAGCGGTGCAGGGCAACGGCTACTGGACGGGTGAGCCCTGCGAGGCCGAGATGCTGGCTGCCAATGCGGCGCTGGCGCGGCTGCAGCGCCAGATCGAGGTGACCAGTAACACCATGGACGGCTACCTGCGCGCCGTGGTGAGCCTGCCGCTGGCCCCGGCTGACGCGAACGCAGGTACGCTGGAAGACTGCTGCCTGGCGCTGGTGCGCTGCGGCCTGGCGGATGACAGCGACAACGCCACCGAGCGCAGCGACGAATGCTGCAAACAGTGGCGCACCTGGCTGAAAGACGTGGCGCGCGGCCTGGTGCAGCTGGTGGGTGTGGGTGGGCAGCCGGTGGCAGCCAACACCGGCAGCGGTGCACGTTTTGGTCAAGCTGCTACCGGCGTGAACTGGGCGGCGTTTGGTGGGGTGCAGCGGTGAACGCGGGTGTGCGCCTAACTTTAGGCGACGACCAGATGGGCCACCATTTGCGCCGCCTAGTAGCGCTAGACGCAGGCAAATACGCCAGCGGCCTGCGCGAGATAGGCGAATACATGGTGGGCGAGGTGCAAGACAACTTAGACCGTCAAAAGCTGTTTGACGGCAGCGCGATGCCGCAAAGCAAGGCCGCGCTTAAGCGCAGCGGCAAAACCCTGATAAAAAGCCACCTGCTGTACGACAGCTATGTGCACCAGGCCGTGGGCAGTGGTGTGCAGGTGGGCACCAACAAGGCCTACGCCGCCATCCACCACTTTGGCGGCATGGCAGGTCGGGGCAAAAAAACACGCGTCCTCGCCCGCCCCGTGCTGGGCGTGGCCGCGCGGCAGGAGCTGCAAATTGGCTACCTGCTGACCGATATGCTAAAGGCGGTGCAATGAGCGCCGCCCTGCTGACCGAATCGCTAGCCTATATCCGCGCGCAGTTTACCCGCGCCGAGCTGGCCACGGTCGAACCCTACGGCGGCGAGTTCAGCGGCGATGAAATTGATAAGCTCAGCTACAACTGCCCGGCGGTGCTGGTGACCGTGCTGGGCTGGAGCCCAGAGACCAATGGCACCCGCCTAAGTGGCAAACATGTGCGCAGCGTGCGCATGGCAGCCTTTGTGGCCACCAAGCATGCCAAGCGCGAGCTGCGCATGGCGCAGGCCATGCAGATCGCTGACAAGCTGGCCACCGGCCTGCGCCTGTGGCAGCCCAGCACCACGCTGCCGGTGACCATTGCCCCGCCGGAGGAAGACGCTGAATGCGAGAACCTGTACGGCCGCGCCATAGACAAGGCGGGCCAGGCCCTGTGGCTCGTGCGCTGGGAGCAATGCGTGCGGCCCAGCGTGCCGCTGCCCCAGTTGTATGAGCTGCTGCACATTGATGTGCTGGACACCACCCGGCAGGGCGCTGAGGGTGTGCCCAGCGCGCCGCCGCC
>JAYVJV010000143.1:0-8537 GCA_043769005.1 Polaromonas sp.
GGGTGGCTCTGGCGGTGGTGGCTCTGGCGGGGGTAGCTCTGGCGGGGGTAGCTCTGGCGGGGGTAGCTCTGGCGGGGGTAGCTCTGGCGGGGGTGGCTCTGGCGGGGGTGGCTCTGGCGGGGGTGGCTCTGGCGGGGGTGGCTCTGGCGGGGGTAATGCAGAAAGCAGTCGTGCGCGCACGAGCGCAGCGCGCGGTGCATCGGCAGAGCGAGCGAACCAAGGCGATGCCTCTCGTTATGCAGGTAGCAGCCAGGAAGAGACACGAATGATGACCTCGGCGACGCCGATTGCGCGGGCCAAAATGCGGGCGCAAGGGGTGATCGGTCAGCTCAAACGTATGCTCAGCGATAAGGTGGTGGGCTTTGACGACACACGTGGCTATGCTCCGTCGCCAAAATTAGTGGCGGCTATGGCTCCGCGCGCTTATGCACCAACCCAAATCGCAGGCGGTGCCAGTGGCTATGCGGGTGTGGCAGGGGGAGGGGTGGTCGGTGGCGGTGGTGCCAATGGCATGGCGTTTGCCGGTTTTTCCGAAGGAATGCAGCCCGCACAGGCCGCAGGGGCGTTGCGCGAGGAGACCAATGCACTGAAAAAAGCTGCGGCGACCACCTCGGAGAAAGCCACCATCGAAATCGTCGCCTTGATGTTCCAAAGTATCTTGGCCGAAGACCGCATCCCGGCCGTTGTGCGCGTATGGTTTGCACGTTTGCAGATGCCCGTACTGCGTTTGGCGCTGTCTGAGCCCGAGTTTTTTGGCAGTTTGCAGCATCCTGCGCGTCGCCTGATTGATCGCATGGGGGCCTGCGTACTGGGGTTTGATGCCTCGGTAGGCACCGCCGCCATGGAGACCGAAATCAAGCGGGTGGTACAAGTGATTGAGCAGTACCCTGAAACCGGGCGACGTGTTTTTCAATTGGTGTTTGATGAGTTTCAGAAATTCCTGTCCAAGTTTCTCACCGAAGGCACCGCCACGCAACGCGTCGTGTCGGTTGCCCAGCAGGTTGAGCAAAAGGAAACAGCGGCGATCCAGTACATCATTGAGTTACGCAAAATTATTGACAACGTCCCCGTGCGTGATGAGATTCGTGAATTTTTCTTTAAAGTATGGGCCGAAGTGCTGGCCGTTGCTACCGTCAAACAGGGCGCGCAGCATGCTGACACCCTGGGCCTTAAGCAGGTAGCTGCCGATTTGGTATGGGCGGCCAGTGCCAAACCCAGCCGTGCCGAGCGTACCAAAGTCATTCAGGATTTGCCACAACTGCTCAAACGCATGCGCGCCGGCATGACACTGCTGGGCTTTGATCTGGCCAAGCAGGATGAGCAAATCAAAATTATCAGTGACACCTTGGCAGATGCGTTCATGTCCAAAGCGCAGTCCATTGATGCCAAGCAAATAGCAGATATGTCCAAACGTCTGGCCAATCTGGAAGATTTTGTCTCGGAAGACGATGTGGGCGACTTGCCGTTGGACGCGGAGAGTATTGAGTTGATGCTGGGTATAGACACGAGTGGCATCGACATCATTACCACCGGCGGCAGCGATCCTACCGAAGGTATGCGATCCTGGGCTCTGGAGCTTGAACCTGGCACCTGGTTTAATTTGGACCATAACGGCAAAGGTGTCAAGGTTCAATACTCCTGGCGCAGCGAACGCGGACAATTGCATTTATTTGCTTCAACCAATGGCCGAACGTATCTGTTCCAGATTCGTCGCCTCGCCTCCTACTTGCAAGCGGGCTTGATTGCCCCGATCGAGGATGAAGCCTTGACGGTACGCGCCACACGCGAAGCCCTCACCAAGCTGGATGCTAACCCAGAGCGTCTGCTGGCCACCTCGTAGTAAACGCAGCACATTTACGCCAGCGTCTGGCGTTGAAATAAGCCCCCTGGCAAGCGCGCGACCTGGTGAGAGAGCTCCAGCTCAAATAATTGAGCCTGCAAGAATGCTGCGTCCATGCCTGTGCGGGCGATCAAGGCTTGCAGACTCACGGGATCATGACCCAAGGCTTCCAAAAGCGCTGCATCCGTCCCGGTCGTGGCCCCGTCTGCATTGTCGTTTTCAATACCCGATTGACCATTCTTTGTTTCAATATGTGCGTCGGCTGCTGCAAAATTGATAGCGCTTGGCTGCCCCAGCTCTTCCAGCACGTCCTGCGCAGACTCCACCAATTTAGCCCCCTGCTTGATCAGTAAATGGCAGCCCTTGGACACGGTGGAATGGATCGATCCAGGAATGGCAAACACCTCTTTGCCCTGCTCCAGGGCCATACGTGCCGTGATCAGCGACCCCGACCCCATAGCGGCCTCCACCACCAGGGTGCCTTGGGTCAGCGCAGAAATAATGCGGTTGCGCTTGGGAAAGTTGGCCGCCAACGGCGGCGTACCAATGGGAAACTCGCTGATCAAGAGGCCCTGTGTAGCGATGCGGTGAGCCAGTTCGTAGTGCTTTTTGGGATACACGCGATCTAGCCCCGTGCCAACCACCGCAACTGTACTCCCCGCGCTGGCTGGAGCCTCCTGCCTGGCCTCTAACGCGCCCAAGTGCGCTGCACCATCTATGCCCAGCGCCAAGCCACTGACCACATGCAGCCCTGACAGCGCCAGGCTCTTGGCAAAACTACGTGCATTGGCCTCCCCTTGGGGAGTGGGGTTGCGGCTCCCCACGATGGCAATGTCGTTGGCTATCGGTTTCGTCGCCAACTGCGTAAAGATTTCGGTCGCTCCAGTTACGTAGAGCAGTATCGGGGGATCCTCCGTGGCCAGCAAGGAGCGCGGGTAAAGCGCATCGGCCAGGCTTACGATGCTGCGTGCTACGCCATCGCGCTCAACGCCTGCCAACCAGTCCTGCGTTGCTTGCAGCAACGTCTCCAGGCCCTCGGGCAAGCTTTGCAGTGCGCGGGACTGTGCCTGACTCACTATCTGCTGCAAGGCCGTAGAGTTCTGCTCAAAAACAAGCTGCGGCAAGCCAAAGGCGGCCAGCAATTTGCGAGCGCTCAGGTTGCCCACGCCATCGGTCAAACTCAACCGCAACCACACCGCGAGTTCGTCGCGCTGCATGGTGTCTACCCCTGGTTAACGTGGATTGGACAAACGGTCACCGACACGCACACCATCGGTGATTTGCAATATCAGTGCGTAGGAGACCTTGTCAAACGTACGGAACACCATCAACAGACCATTGCGTTCATCGGGCAGTTTAATCAGTGGTTTGAGAACGTCGGTACGGTCTTGAATGGTCTCTCCATCTTTGGCGATAGCCAGTACATGGCCCATCTCTATGCCATCGGCGCTGCCACGGTTGATTGCTACCACCTGGTTTTGCGCAGCGTTGACTACAGCACTGCCGTAGACCGACAAAATGCGCGCGCCCTCTATGCGCTTTTCGGGTGCACGCGGGGTGTAGGTCGAAAAATCGCGTTTGGGTTCGGGAATCAAGCGATCGCCGATGCGCATTTCTTCTTTGCTGTGCATGATATCAATGGTCGCTGGAATAATTTCCCGAAGCGTTACGCCGTCTTTGTCTTTGGTTTCCCGGATGCTTTGCCCACGCACCAGCTCGGCCTTGCCCACATACTGGGCTTCGTAGGCTAGCACCAGACCGGTATTGGGGTCTTTCAGCGGTGTGGCGTTACGAAAAACTCGGTACTGGTCAGAAACTCCTTTGGCGGTACTGAGTTCGCCTTCCACACTGACTTGGGTCGCTTCGGGTGACTGCGAGCGCGCGTAGGCGCGGTCTCCACGCGATAGCAGTACACGGCCCTCCTGAGTAGCTACGATGCGTGGAGCGCGTAAAAACGTTGCCTCGTCGACAACAATGGGCTCCGCCAAAAACGGCTCGATCAAATGCGGTGGCAAAGTGGGGATGGACGCATCTGCAAGAGTGCTGACCCGGGTACGTGGGGACACGCGTACCGTTTCGGTGGGCACGTTGCCTGCATTGGCGCGTGTGCGCAGGGTGGCATAACCATTACTTTTGTCCAAAAACAGTTGCTGACCGGGATAAATGCGGTGCGGATTGCGAATGTCTTGCAGATTCATGCCCCATAGGGCAGGCCAACGCCATGGACTTTTGAGAAACAGGCCAGAAATGGCCCACAGGGTATCGCCTGATTTGACGGTATAGGTGTCCGGTGCATTAGCACTGAGCTCGCCGACGGGCACGCCCTGCTGAGCCACCTGCTGCGCTGCCGCTCTTTGTGCCGGAGTGGTGGTGAACTGCGCCCAAGCTGACCCGCCGGCACAGGATAAAACCGTGCTCAAGCTTACAATGGTTACGCTGGACCATGCTTTGGCCTTAAATACTGCCAGACTATTAATGCATTGCTTCATGAAAGCCTCTCGCCTCAATTCTCATAATTTACAATCAATTCTCGATTTAAGCCATTGATTTGGCAAGGATAAATACAAATTTAACGCCCTAGACTTGCGTCTGAACTGGAAAAATAGCGAAAATACGTCAGTTTTACAACAAGTACGTGATTTCAAAGCCATTATTACCCCCGTTTGGGGCTGTCCGCTCCACCGATATTTTGCCGTAATCCCATGACCGCTCCCCAGATTTTGCCCATTTTGCGTTATCCCGACCCACGCCTGCACACCGTTGCCAGGTCTGTCGCTGCCGTTGATGCGCGTATCCAAGCTTTGATCAGCGACATGTTGCACACCATGTACGATGCCAACGGCATTGGCTTGGCTGCCACCCAAGTCAATGTGCACGAACGGCTGATCGTGATGGATGTAAGCGAGGAGCGAGACGCACCCATCGTACTCATTAACCCTGAACTGCTTTGGAGCAGCCCCGAACGCAAGAAGGCCGACGAGGGTTGTTTGAGCGTGCCCGACATCTACGACGGCGTAGAGCGCAGTATTGCTGTAAAAGTGCGAGCCCAGGATGCCATGGGTATCAGCCGCGAGATCGATGCCGAAGGCCTGTTGGCCGTCTGTGTACAACACGAGATGGACCACCTGATGGGTAAGGTGTTTGTGCAATACCTCAGCCCCCTCAAGCGCAACCGCATCAAAACCAAGCTGGAAAAAGCCGCCAAAGAAGCCGCTTGAGTCCATCGCCCGCAGCGCCGGGCGTTGGATTTTCTGCGCTATCAGCAGTGGTAAGCTGCCACGTATCCCTCATTCAACACTTAGGAGAAAACCCATGGATTTAGGTATTGCAGGCCGCTGGGCCTTGGTGGGCGGTGCCAGCAAAGGCTTGGGCTGGGGCTGCGCACGGGCGCTGGCGCTGGACGGTGTCAACCTCGTCATGGTCTCGCGCGGTGCCGAGGTGCTGGAAGCATCCGCTACTAAATTAAGAGCTGCTTGCGCTGATTCTGCAAAGGCCAGTGGTCACAAAGCACCTGAAATCGTAACCATCGCAGCCGACATCACCACCGAAGCCGGTCGTGCGCAGATCTTCGCCCAGCGCAAAGACTTCGACATCGTTGTCACCAACGCGGGTGGCCCACCCACGGGCGACTTTCGCACCTGGGATCGCGCTGCCTGGCTGGCCGCGATAGATGCCAACATGCTCACGCCGATTGAGCTCATCAAAGCCACGGTGGACGGCATGGCCGCGCGCGGTTTTGGCCGCATCGTCAACATCACCTCCAGCGCCGTCAAGTCGCCGATTGACATCCTGGGCCTGTCCAACGGCGCGCGCAGCGGTTTGACAGGTTTTGTCGCTGGTGTGGCGCGCTCCAGCATCGCCGCCAAGGGTGTGACGATCAACAACCTGCTGCCTGGCATTTTTGACACCGACCGCCTAGTGGGCAACTTTGCCGCCTCGGCCAAAGCCACGGGTAAAACCCCTGAGGAAATCCGCGCCATTCGCATTGCCCAGTTGCCAGGCAAACGCCTGGGCGTGCCCGAAGAGTTTGGTGCCTACTGCGCGTTTATTTGCAGCGTGCATGGTGGCTATATCAACGGGCAAAACCTGTTGATTGACGGTGGCAGCTATCCGGGCACATATTGAGGTTTGCGCTGGGATGGGGGGTGCTCGGCGCGCACAACCCAACGCGCAGATGCACATCAATCACTACAAATTTAGTAGCTGCTTACGCTCATTTTTATTGGGCTGCAGCCGAATATGGTCTCTATTTTCCGATACAGAAGCGGGAAAAAATTTCACCCAGCAGATCGTCCGCACTGAACTCGCCCGTAATGCTGCCCAGCGCGTTTTGCGCCAGGCGCAGCTCTTCGGCCAGCAAGTCCAGGCTTTGGGCCTTGGCGGCCAAATGCACACTGGCGACCACTAAGTGAGCTTGCACCGTTTTGAGCGCCTGTACATGGCGCTCGCGGGCGATGAAGATGCCCTCAGGGGCCGACTGCCAACCAGCGATGTGTAGAAGTTTTTTGCGAAGCGCCTGGATGCCTTCCCCCGTTTTGGCGCTCAGGATGATGCTGGCGTCTAAGGGAGCGGTCAGCGCTGGGTCAGAAGCCACGCCAGCTACCGATAGCCCGCGTTCCGGCGTGTTCTCGGTGGGTTGATGTATCGGCCACACGTCCGTTGCAACGGCATCGCATTTATTCCAAAGCTGCAGCACAGGAATATTTTTTGACACTTTCTTCGCAATAACCGCCGCCAAATATGCGTCAGCAGCTATAGTTTCAGTAGCTATTTGTGTGTCCGAATCATGCGTCTTAGCCAGATCATGCAGGTGCAGCACGGCATCCGCCCCAGCAATCTCGTCCCAGGTGCGCGCGATGCCGATGCGCTCTACCTCGTCACTGCTCTCGCGCAGCCCGGCGGTGTCGATGATGTGCAGGGGCACGCCTTCGATCTGGATGGTTTGCTGCACCTTGTCGCGCGTGGTGCCGGCAATCGGCGTAACGATGGCCAGTTCGGCCCCCGCCAAGGCGTTAAGCAGCGAGCTTTTGCCCGCATTGGGCTGCCCGGCAATCACCACCTTGATGCCCTCGCGCAGCAGCGCGCCCTGCTGGGTTTTGTGCAACAGTTCGTCCACAGTTTGCTGCAAATTCAGTAGCTGCCCACGCGCATCCCCCTTACGTAAATGGTCTATTTCCTCTTCTGGAAAATCCAGCGTGGCCTCTACCAGCATACGCAAGTGGATCAGCGCGTCGCGCAGGCTGTGCACCTGGCGTGAAAATACCCCCGCCAGCGAGCGGCTGGCACAGCGGGCTGCCGCTTCAGTACTGGCATCGATCAAGTCGGCTATCGCTTCGGCCTGGGCCAGGTCGATTTTGTCGTTCAAAAAGGCGCGCTCGGTGAATTCGCCCGGCTGGGCAATGCGCAAGCCTGCCAACTTGGGTGCACCGGTGCGCGCATCAAGTGCCGCACCGGCCTCCAGGCAACGCGCCAGCAGCAACTGCAACACCACCGGGCCGCCATGGGCTTGCAACTCCAGCACGTCTTCGCCTGTGTAGCTGTGCGGCGCGGGGAAATGGATGGCCAAGCCTTGGTCGATGGCGCTGCCGTCCGCCGCCCTGAACGCTAAATAGCTTGCTTCGCGCGGTTTGAGCGCGCGACCGCACAACGCGTCAATGATCGGTTGCACCGCTTTGCCGGACACCCGCACCACCCCCACCGCACCACGCCCTGGGGCGGTGGCGATGGCTGCTATGGGGTCGGTGTGGCGGCTCAGCATGTGGGTATCTTAAGCGGCAATTGCGGCAGCGCGCGGGTTGTTCACCGGCGGGGATGGTGCAAGAAAAAAGGCTCGCTGAGCGAGCCCTTTTTTGCACTGCTTGACGCAGGGTGTGTCCTTAGATTAACGCTTCACTTGCGCAGGTTTTTTCTTCAGGAAGTCCGGCAAATTAAATTGCGGCGGCACGCCCATGCTTTTGTTGATGATCCATTGCTGGGCAATCGACAGGATGTTGTTGGTAATCCAGTACAACACCAAGCCAGCCGGAAAGAAGAAGAACATCACCGAAAACGCCAGCGGCATGTACCACATGAGCTTGGCCTGCATCGGGTCGGGCGGAGTGGGGTTGAGCGCAGTTTGCAGCATGGTGGTCAGGGTCATCACTACCGGCAGTAAATACCAGGGGTCGGGTGTGGCCAGGTCTTTGATCCAGCCAATCCAGGGCGCGCCGCGAAACTCGATGGACGAGAGCAGCACCCAGTACAGGGCAATGAACACCGGGATCTGCACCATGATCGGAAAGCAGCCGCCCATTGGGTTGACTTTTTCTTCTTTGTAGATCTTCATCATCTGCTGCTGCATTTCCTGCGGCTTGTCTTTCAGGCGCTCGCGCATTTCCATGATCTTGGGGTTGACGGCCTTCATCTTGGCCATGCTGCGGTAGGCCTGGGCGTTGAGCCAGTAAAAGGCGATTTTCAGCACCAGCACCAGGGCCACAATGGTCCAGCCCCAGTTGCCGATGAAGCCGTACAACTTGTCCATCAGCCAGTACAGCGGCTTGGCTAGGATGGTCAGCCAGCCGTAGTCTTTGATGAGCTCCAGGCCGGGGTAGAGGGCTTCAAGTTTGTTTTCTTCCTGTGGGCCGATAAACAGGCGGGTTTCGGTACTGTGCGTGGCACCGGGGGCCACTACCGTCATGGGAGCCTTCATGCCGACGGC
>JAYVJV010000144.1:0-10713 GCA_043769005.1 Polaromonas sp.
GCTGCTGGCCGGTATCAGCCAGGCCAGCCATGTGCTGGTGCAAGACGCGCAAAACCGCAAGCTGGACAGGCATTTGTTCAACGAGGCGTATTTGATGCACACCAGTACCAGCCCGCAGTACGCCATCATTGCTTCGTGCGATGTCGCGGCCGCCATGATGGAGCCGCCCGGCGGCACTGCGTTGGTGGAAGAGTCCATCATGGAAGCGCTGGACTTCCGGCGTGCCATGCGCAAGGTGGATGCCGAGTACGGCGAGGACTGGTGGTTCAAGGTCTGGGGGCCAGACAAACTCTCCGACGACGGCATGACGACGGCGGACGAGTGGCGCTTGCACGGCGAGGCCAAGCAGCACAGCAACGGTAAAAAAGACAAGCCCAACTGGCATGGCTTTGGCAACGTCGCCGAGGGCTTCAATATGCTGGATCCCATCAAGTCCACCATCGTCACCCCCGGCCTCAATCTGGACGGCAAGTTCAACAAGACCGGTATCCCGGCCAGCATTGTGAGCAAGTTTTTGGCCGAGCACGGTGTGATTGTGGAGAAGACCGGGCTGTACAGCTTTTTCATCATGTTCACCATCGGTATCACCAAGGGCCGTTGGAACACCCTGCTCACCGCTTTGCAGCAGTTTAAAGACGACTACGACCGCAACCAGCCCATGTGGCGCATCCTGCCCGAGTTCAGCAAGGCCCACCCAGTGTACGAGCGCATGGGCCTGCAAGACCTGTGTCAGCATATCCATGGCCTGTACGCCAAATACGACATCGCCCGCCTCACGACTGATGTCTACCAAAGCGATCTGCATCCGGCTATGACCCCGAGTGATGCCTACGCCCACATCGCTCACCGCAAGACCGAGCGCGTGGAGATCGACAAGCTGGAAGGCCGCGTCACCGTGGGCCTGGTGACACCGTACCCACCGGGCATTCCGCTGCTGATCCCCGGTGAAGTGTTTAATAAAAAGATCGTCGACTACCTCAAGTTCGCCCGCGAGTTCAACCGTGAATGCCCCGGTTTTGAGACCGATATTCACGGGCTGGTGGAATTGGTGGATAAAAACGGAGTTAAGCGCTACTACGCCGATTGCGTCAAGTCGTAGTGCAGCAATTTATTTGCTACTAATTCGATAGCTGCTTACGCAATTTTTTATTGGCTTATCGCCTGATATGTTTGGGAATTTAAACTTGTAAACCATCTTCACTGCCATACTATGCCTACCCAGACTGCTCGCCACTGTTCTTCCGCCTCGCAGGTTGCAAAGGCCTTACCCGAGGTCGCTTTGCAACGCCGTCAGACCGCCCTGGGGGCCATAGCCTGGTTGGCGCTGCGCAGTGCGCCGTTGCCCGTCGCAGGCCTGGGCAGCACTGGCAGTGTCTGGGCGCAAACCGGATCGGCGGCCACGGTAGAGCTGTTGCGTGCGCCAGCTTGGCTGGAAGTGGCTGATAGGCGGATCCCGCTGGCAGCAGGGGCCATGGTGAGAGCTTTGCAAACGGTGGTCACCGGCGAGGGTGCGCGGGTGGTTTTAAAGTTTCCAGAGGGCAGTGTGGTTGCGCTGGGTGCCAGCAGCCGCTTGACGATAGAAGCGCTGGACTATAAAAAATCCGAGGGTGCTTCGTTGCTCAATGCGGCTTTCCGGCTGGCTGTGGGCACCCTGCGCTACGTGACAGCGTTGACCGAGAAACTCAATGGCAACAACCGTCGTGTCAGTTTCAGTACGGCCACCGCCACCATTGGCATTCGCGGCACCCGGTTTTGGGCGCAGTCTAACGCCCAGCACGAGATGGTGTGCCTGTTTGACGGTAAGGTCGATATTGCGCGCGCCAACGAACCATTGGCGGTGCTGGATGCGCCTAACGCGTTTTGGACTGCGCCTGCAGACCAGGCAGCCTTGCCCGTCAGCATTGCCACTGCGGAGCAGTTACGCGGCTTTGGCGGCCAGGTGGCCGCGCCAGAGGGTAGCGGCTTGGCCAAGCCGGGTGGCAGTTTTAGCATTGCCAACAATATTTGGCTAGAAAGCCGGGCCAAAGCGCTGGCTTCGCAACTGGCGGAGCTGGGCTTTGTGGCCACCGTCACGCCTTGCGCTACGGGCGCGGCCAGTATGTTTGACGTAACGGTCAGCGCATTGGCCAGCGCTGACGATGCCCGCGCGGTCGCTACGCAACTGAGTAGCATGGTCAACCGCAGTTTTGAGCTGGTTGAGCCGGGTAAGTAACAGGCTTGATGGTCTGTTGGCCTGCCTTATCCCTCTGCTACCGCTTGACTTCCAGGTAGTCCTTTACAAGGCGCTGAAACCAAGGAACTTGGTCAGACCCGCAGTGTCCATTGCACCGGCATTAGTGATGACTTGACCGGTTTGGCTGTGCTTGGCGATGATGTAGGGCACCGAGTTGGCTTTCAGGCTGTTAAACAAGGCGGTGTTGCTCTTGATGGCCTGCTCAATCTCGGCCGGTGCGCTGGCCGATGCGGCCATACCGCCCGTGCCTGCAAGTATCGACTTTTCGTGCGCCGACATTACCTCGGCTGGATTGCCTGCTTGCAAAAGAGCCGCCCCTTGCGGGCCACTTTTGGAGTTCATGATGGAGACTGGTATCCACACAAACTTGGCTTTACTTTGCAAGGGCTTGGCCGCCTCCCACAGGTGACCGCAGTGCGGGCATTGGGGGTCAAACAGTACATACACCGTGTGCGCACTCATCACAGCACCCACGCTAAAGCCCTTGCCCTGCGTGCCAGCAGCGGCATAGGCTTGGTCGGGCGAGCTGCTGGCAGCAGGCGTGGTTTGTGCGGACTGCGAGGCACTGGGGCCAGGGGCCTCGGTTTTGGTACAAGCGCTCAGTGCTTGTGCTAATGCAAGGGTGATGGCCAGACGGCTAAGGCTGGTGATGTGGGCGGATTTCAAAGGGTGTCCTTTATGAGGTGGGGCATGGATGCAATTTTGGCAGAAAAACCCAAACCGTCATTTGTCATTTGTCCATGGGCCGCTCACGCACTTCCTTGTGCTCCATGCTTTGGCCCACCTGTTGCACGATGTTGCTGGGGTCCAGGTGGACATACAAAAACATATCGGTGCCGCCGTCGCGTCAGCAGTAGACCAAAATATCGCCCGTCCAGTGGGCCACATGGCGGATGTAGGCCGGGTGGCTCAGCTCACGCTCGGTGGTCTCGCGCGTCCATTCGCCTACTGCAATGCGCTCAAACGCGTTGGCGCTCAGCACCTGGCGCACCGACACCACAGTGCCAGCGCGGTCCAGATCCAACATCACTGCAGCCTGCCCATACGGCTGGCGCGAGTATTGCAACCGCGAGCCTGTGTGCAACGCCACGGTGCGCGAAGGCGGGCCATAGGTCGCTACTACCTCCTCACTAGAGGCGCCAATGCGCGCTCTTTCCACCGCGCATCCCAGCAGAGTAAGGGTGGTGGCTAAAGCGGTCAGAAGTGGTTTTAACATGATGGTGCTCGTTAACTGGGTAAACCTTGGGCCATCCAGCGGCGGGCGGGTCCCTTAGATATTACTTGGTAGTGTGAAGCGTATTTATGCGCTAATACGCTTCATTATTGAAGCGTATTGGCGAATAATATGCTTCATGTGGATCTGGCAAGCCAAGCAATGGCCTAATTTTCAATGTGATGCGCAGGCCTTGCAGCCTGCCATTGCCGCTGCGCGCACCGCGTAGGGCCGTATGCTGGGCATCGCCAGCCAGTTGCAGTTGGTGGAGCTGTGCGATATGCAGGTCAACGGTATGGCAGCTGAGGCAATGGCTACGGCGCAGATTGAGGGGGAGGTGTTGCACCAGCAGTTGGTGCGTGCGTCTGCCGCGCGGCGCTTGGGGCTGCTACAGGCGGTAGCCGTTAAAAAAAACACCACCAAGCCCACCACGAAGCCTGCCCGTAAAAATTTCAAGCGAGATCAGCGCGCTCCTGCGCGCGAGGAAGCCACTCTGGACGTGCTGCAAGCCGCCGTGAGCCAATGGCAGCAGCCCCTGACGCAAGCACAGCTTTGCAGTTGGCACGCCATGCTGTTCCCCACGGGTTACAGCGGTATCACAGTCATCCCTGTAGGCGCATACCGCACGCATGCCGAGTCTATGCAAATAGTGATGCCACAGATTGGCAAGGAAGACGTGGTGCACTACGTAGCCCCTCCCTCCAAAGATGTGCCTGCGCACATGAAAAAGCTGATTACGTGGTTTAACCAAAGCCAAGGTCAGATGGACGGCTTGGCCCGCGCGGCCATAGCGCACCTGTGGCTAGAGGCCATCCACCCTTTTGAAGACGGCAATGGCCGCATCGACCGCGCGCTGAGCGACTTGGCGCTGGCGCAAGACGCACAAAGCAACCAGCGCCTGTTCAGCCTGTCGCACCAGCTGATGGCGCAGCGCAACGCCTACTACGACCAGTTGCAGGCCGCCACCGGCAAGGGCAGCCTGAACGTCACTGCTTGGGTGCAATGGTTCGCACAGCGCATGCAAGCGGCCTGCGAGCACAGCGTGCAGCAGATGGATGTGGCACTGGGCAAAACGCGTTACTGGGCGCAGGTGCAAACCCGCCACCCGACGTCACTGCCTGCCAACGCAAAGTGCTAAACAGACTATTCGACGCGCAGCCTGAAGGATTCGACGGGGGCCTGAGCACTGAAAAATACGTGGCCATCACCGGGCTGTCGCGCGCCACAGCCTACCGGGAGTTGACCCAGTTGCTGGCAGTCGGGTTGCTGGTGAAAACGGGGCAGGGTAGGGCTACGCGCTATGCATTGGCCCTAACGTCTTGAATTGTGTCAACCAAGTCCACGCCTCCCAGTATCGCTCCCTAGGCCAGTAGCATGGTGAGGGTGAGGCTTTCGCCCAGCAGTACTACGCCGCCCAGCGCGGCGCTGAGCCCTGCACCAAGGCATAGCCCAGCATGCTGGCTTGTACCGAGCCAAACAGCAGCCACAGCATGCAAGCGCCTGAGACCATGCGTACGGAGGTAAAGGTGGCTGCGTCAATGCTGGTGGTTTTCAGCGCAAGGGGGCATGGAGGTCGTGGTTGTCTGGCTTTACACCACACCCTGCGCACGCAAGCTGGCAAGCTGCGCTGCCGTGTACCCTAGCTGCGCCAGTATTTCACCGGTGTGTTCGCCCAGCAGCGGCGGCGCACGGCTAAATGGGGTGGGGTTGGCCGACATGTCTACCGGGTGCGGCGTGAGCGGGAAGGGCTGGGCCATGCCGCCAAAGGGCCGGGGCGTGAGTAGGCCGGTGGCTTGGATGTGCGGGTCATCCAGCGCCTCTTGCGGTGTGTAGACCGGGCCGCTGGGGATTTTGGCCTTGGCCAGCGCGGTCAGCACGGCCTCACGGGTTTGGTCTTGGCACCAAGCTTGCATCACCGCGCTGATGGCGGCGCTGTGCTCGCCGCGCAGCACGTCGCTGGCAAAGCGCGGGTCGCTCTTCATCTGCGGCGCGCCTACCAGCTCGCACCAGCGGTCAAACATGGCCTGACCTACCGACTGCACCAGCAACCAGCCGGTTTGGGTTTTAAACACATCGCCCGGGCCGCCCAGATAGCCTCGGTTGCCCTGCGGAATGCGGTGAGGTTTTTTGACGGCTTGCTCAATCAACACCGAGTTACCCATGATCAAGGCTGAGCGTAATAAAGAGCCCTCGACCAACTGCCCCTTGCCCGATTTTTCGCGTGCCCACAGCGCCGCCAGCGTGCCCATGGCGCAGGCCTGGGCGGTAGAAAAGTCCACATAGTTGGCCACCGTGCGCGCGGGTGTGTCGGGGCTGCCGGACATGTACATGCTGCCGCTCATGGCCTGGCCCACACCGTCAAAGCCCAGGCGCTGGCTGTAGGGGCCGCCTGCCCCATAGGCGGTGACGCTGGTGAGCACAATGCGTGGGTTGAGTGCAGAGAGAGTGTCGTAGTCCAAGCCCAGTTGTTTTAAAGTGGCGGGCGGCAAGTTGGCCACCACCACGTCGGCAGTTTTGACCAGCTGGCGCACGATCTCGCGTCCCTGCGGGCTGGCTAAATCCAGCGTAAGACAGCGCTTGTTGCGGTTCATTTGCAGATACAGCCCGCCTTCGCCCGTGTCCGCCACATGGGGGATATAGCGGTCTTCACCACCTTCTATGCGCTCAACACGAATCACATCGGCCCCGTGGTCACCCAGCAGCGCTGCGCAGTAGGGGCCGGCGATAAAGCGGCCAAAGTCTAGTACACGAATACCGTTTAGTAAGCTCATAGTTGCCTGTCAAAAGTATCTTCAATGTAATGCAAATGCTCGGGCAGTATTGGCGAGGTGGAGATCCAACGGTCAAACTCCCGTACAAAACCAGAGCAACATCACCTCCATGGGTACCTATGCACCCGGCTCCATCCCGCGTATGGTGGCCGACCAAACCAACCGCAGCGATGGAACCAAAATCGTCTCCATCCATTACCGTGGCGAAGCGCCTATGTGGGTCGATCTGGCATCGGGACAAGTTCAAATTGCCATTGGCAGCTACCAGTCGTTTGCCACGGTGCAAAGCCGGGGTATGCGCGCCATTGGCGTGACAGGCGTGTACCGCCCGCCCAAGTTGCCCGATGTGCCCACGCTGGTAGAGCAGGGCATACAAGGCCGTTTAGTGGGGCTGGAGGGCGGCCTGCCGCTGATGTCACCCGCAGGCACACCCGAGGACGTGTTGCAAGCGCTGTCGCGTGTGGTGGTGGACGGTGCCAACAGCGAGCGCGCTGCCAAACTGCGCGAGACGTTTGCTATTCCCAATAAGCCCAAAAACCTCGCGCAAACGCGCCTTGAGTGGGAGCGCGACGTGCCGGTGTGGGTACAGACGGCCGCAGAGCTGGGTGTCAAGCTGGATTAGCAGCTGAGCTAGCGGCGCAAAGTGTGCCGTTTGCCGTTTGTAATTTCCAGTTCGTACTGGCGCAACGTTACGCCGCCAAAAACAGCGCCGGATCCACCATAGTGCGGTTGAGCATCACACCCCAATGCAGATGCGGGCCTGTCACGCGGCCCGTAGCGCCCACTGTGCCCATACGCTGGCCGGTTTGCAATGTGTCGCCCACCTGCACGTCGGTGCTGCTTAGGTGGCACACCATGCTGAGCAGGCCACCGCCGTGGTCTAGCCACACGGTGTTGCCGTTAAAGAAATAGTCGCCCACATCAATCACCTGGCAAGCAAGCGGAGCCACCACAGGCGTGCCGGTGGCGGCGGCAATGTCCATGCCGCTGTGGGGGCTGCGTGCCTTGCCATTGAACACCCGGCGCAGCCCAAACGAGCTGGAGCGCCGCCCCGGGGTGGGCACTTGCATGCGCAGGGCGTCACGGTGTAAATCATGCTCGCTATAGGTCGCCATCACCGTGACCTGGCGCGCCCGCTCACGCTCGTATCGGGCTTGGTCTTCGGGTGACAAATCTACCGTGCCAGGGGCTACCTTGAGGCGCTGCTCTTGGTATTTCTTTGCCGACACGGTGTAGGGTACCTGCCGCTGGCCCGCGCCGTCTTGCTTGACGCTGATGCTGGCCGGGCCGGGCTTGGCAGACAGCGGTATGCCCACCACTGCTGTCCAGCCCGCAGCGCTGCCTAGCACCAGCACCGGCACGTTCCCCGCGTGCGCCACTGGCCGCACAGGGGCCGGGCCCAGCGCTAGCCGTGCAATACCGCCGGGCACCAGCGAGGCCTGGGGCCAACCATTGGTGGGCGGCGCAGCGGGCGCGCTGGCTGGCTTGGCTGCAGGGCGCGCGGCAAAAGCCAGCCCGGGCAGCAGCACGGCACCCGCACCGCCCCACAGGGCAGCGCGGCGGGTGAGCACGGGGTACATAGGCAGCGTAAGTGGCATAGGTGGAGCATTCAAGCAACGGGCGATCCGCATGTGAACTGGAGAATAGCAGATAGCTGCGATGATAGGCGCCATGACTACCACCCACCCTACGCCCGACAAAGATGCCATTGCCCTGCTGCCCGCTTTTGAACGGCTGGGGCTTAACCGCATAGCACTGGTCAGCACTGCTGAACACGCCAAAGAGGCTTTTGCCGCACTGGCCGCTGCGCCCGCCTGGGGCTTTGACACCGAGTCCAAGCCCACCTTCAAGGTCGGCGAGGTGTCGAGCGGCCCGCACATTGTGCAGCTATCCACCCCCGCGCAAGCCTGGGTGTTCCAGTTGCACGACTCGCAATGCCGCTCCGTGGTGGCCCAGCTGCTGGAGCTCAAAGGCATCGCCAAAGCCGGTTTCGGCCTGGGCGATGACCGCAAACGCATCATCAGCAAACTGGGTGTCGAGCCCGTTGGCGTGCTGGAGCTGAACACCATCTTTCGCGAGCGCGGCTACCGCAAAGACATGGGTGTGAAGGGTGCTGTAGCGGTGCTGTTTAACCAGCGCTTCATCAAGTCCAAAAAAGCCGCCACCAGTAACTGGGCCAACCCGCGCCTGACCGAAGCGCAGCTGGTGTACGCGGCTAATGATGCGTATGCGGCCATTCGGGTGTTTGATGCACTGGGGCTGTGAGGCGGGCTCAAAAGCCCGAGCCCGGCTCCTGCAAAAACGCCAGCTCTTGCGGCGTAGACGCGCGGCCCAAAATAGCATTGCGGTGCGGGTAGCGGCCAAAGCGCTGCACAATGGCCAGGTGGCGCTGCTCAAAGTGCAGGTTGTCCTCCAGCCCCGGCAGGTCAAACAGGCGCAGCGCCTCCTGGTGCACCACCAGCGACTCGCTGTGCATATAGGGCATGTAGGCAAAGCGGCGCTGAGCAACGGGCAACTGCGCATCGTCCCCACGCAGCACCAGCTCTTGCGCCAGGCACAGCGCCTGCGCGTCCTGCGCAAAAGCGCGCGGTGTGTTGCGCCACACGTTGCGCGAAAACTGGTCTAGCACCAGCACCTCCGCTAGCCGCCCCGCAGGCGTGGCCCGCCAGCCAAACAGCTCACAGCGCCCCGCCTGCTCCAGCAGCGCGCCAAAACGCTTTGCAATCAGCGCATCCAGCGCTGCGTCTTTGGCAAAGTGCTGCTTGTCGGTCAGCTCGTTAAACCAGAAGTGGAGGATGGTGGTGGGTTGCATACAAATCGGCCTCTAGGTCAATAAAATATTGCGCAAGCAGCTACTAAATAAATAGCGGAACACCCGCCCGTTTGGCATCCAGTAGCTCGACGGCTACCAGCGAGCCATCAACGGCATAGCTTAAATTGGCATGCCAGTCTGGTGACACCACGCGCGCCACGGGCTTGTCAGACAGACGAATTTGGAGCACGTCATCTGTGCCAACGTAGCTGCATTGAATGGCCTGGTTAAGCCGCCCCAGGGTGTGACTGGCTTGCTGTATGTCGATACCCACCGCTACGCCGTCGGCATCGCTATCCACGACGATATTGTTTGCCACTTCGTCAGAGTCCAGCGACGCACGGTCTGCCAGATGCAGATACAGCGCATCAGTCGCTTTGTCATAGGATATTTTCATGCGGAGCCCGTTGCTGCGTATCGGGTAGAAGTATCAGTCGGCCTTCTTAAACTTCACCTGCACCGAATAGCCCAGGTTTGCAGCTACATTGACCAACGCATCAATGGTGAATTTATGGGTACGGTTTTTGATCAGGTCATTCATGCGCGGCTGGGTGATGCCCAGTTTGTCTATCACTTTGCGAATATGGATCACCATATCGCTGCGCAGCAGCAAGTTTTGCGCCTCTGCCTCTGGGAAGCCCAGGTCACGAAAGATGTTGTCGCTGCCGGAAGTAATTTGCAATATTTCAGTCATAGCTTAAGTTTTTTGAAAACTTCATCCGCATCTTTCAACCGAGCACTTCTCGTTTGAATAATCTTCTCTGCTTCTGCCATGGCTGCAAGCGTCGCAGCGTTGGGCACTTTTATTCGATAGGCTACTTTGCCTAGCCCGGCGTTCATTTCCCGCGCCGATTGCAGCAGCTCTGCGCCAATATTGCGCTTAGCATCACGAGCTAAAAGTTCTTTTATAGGCATCACCGTGATCTATTTTTACGGTTGTGTTTTACAGCATCTGAATCATCAGCTTCTTGCCGCAAGCTTGCGCGTATTTGCGCAGCGTGGCAAACGACGGCGAGTGTTTTTCGCTGCGCAAAGAGGCCTCTAGCCGTGACACCGCTGAAACGGTAGTACCCATGCGCATGGCTACATCCGCCTGCGTAAGGCCAGCCGCCTGGCGTGCGTCCAGCATGGCGTGCAGCGCGGTGTACTCCTCTTCCAGCGCATCAAATGCCTTCTTTACACCAGGCTTGGCCAGCAGAGTTTTGCGGAAAGCCGCGTCATGCGGGACAGGTTTGTAGCCAGTTTCAACCATGTTGCACATCCTTTAGTCGTTTACGCGCCAAGCGCAGCTCGGTGTCGGGGACAAATCACCACCCATGGGCCGAGAGTGCGGCATCCGAAGATCAGCGCCATACAAAGTCATGGCATCCGTCAGCCGAATATAGTCGGCAACAATGCCTGCTGGCATGGCAAAGACCTCTTTACGCACCTTCTCGTTGTAGTAGCTGACAGACCAATTAATTTTGCGTTGATATTAGCATATTTGCTAATATCAATCAACCACTCCAAGTGGTGCCGGAGAAAGAGTGCGATAGGTAAAGTGACTGAATTAGCTAAGCAGTTAGGAGTTATTTACGCCTCTAGTCCAACTTGGATTCAAACACGAGTTGCAACTTTTCTAGTGTAAAAAGGTGAACCGAAGTAGCAATTGCTGCGAGGTTTACCGACCGACCAAAGTCAAAGT
>JAYVJV010000145.1:0-18396 GCA_043769005.1 Polaromonas sp.
CGCCCCAAAACCCTGGGCGAAGTGATTGGCCAGCAGCATCTGCTGGGCGAAGGCATGGCGCTGCGGGTGGCGTTTGAGTCTGGCGTGCCGCACAGTTGCATCCTCTGGGGGCCGCCCGGCGTGGGCAAGACCACCATTGCGCGCCTGATGGCCGATGCGTTTGACGCGCACTTCATCAGCATCAGCGCCACGCTAGGCGGAGTCAAGGACATCCGCGAGGCGGTAGAGCAGGCCTTGATCTGGCAGGGTTCGGCTGGGTCGTTGAGTGGCAGCCTAGGGCAGTCCACGACGGGTTCCACAGGCAAAGGCAAACGCACCATCGTGTTTGTCGACGAAGTACACCGCTTTAACAAAAGCCAGCAAGACGCGTTTTTGCCGCATGTGGAAAGCGGGCTGTTTACCTTTATCGGGGCGACCACCGAGAACCCCAGCTTCGAGGTGAATTCTGCATTGCTGTCGCGCGCGGCGGTGTATGTGCTGCGCCCACTCAGCCCGCAAGATTTGGAGCAAATAGTGCTCAAAGTTCAATCAAATAATGCGCAAGCAGCTATTGAAAAAGTAGCAAAAGACAAACTCATCGCGTATGCCGATGGCGATGCACGCCGTCTGCTCAATACCCTGGAGACCTTGCTGGTCGCCGCTGACAAAGAAAAACTCAGCACCATCACCGATGCCTGGCTGACCCGCGTGCTGGGCGAGCAGATGCGACGCTACGACAAAGGCGGCGAGCAGTTCTACGACACCATCAGCGCCCTGCACAAAAGCGTGCGCGGCTCCGACCCCGATGCGGCTCTGTACTGGTTGGTGCGCATGCTGGACGGCGGGGCCGAGCCCAAGTACATGGCGCGCCGCTTGATTCGCATGGCCGCAGAAGACATTGGCCTGGCCGACCCGCGCGCGCTGCGCTTGGCACTGGATGCGGCAGAAACCTATGAGCGCCTGGGCTCGCCCGAGGGCGAGCTGGCCCTGGCCGAATGCGTGGTGTACCTGGCCATGGCCGCCAAGTCCAACGCGGTGTACACCGCCTTTAATGAGGTGAAGGCTCTGATTAAAAAAGAAGGCACCCGCCCCGTGCCCATGCACCTGCGCAATGCACCCACCAAGCTGATGAAAGAACTCGACTACGGCAAAGGCTACCGCTATGCACACAACGAAGAAGGCGGCTTTGCAGCAGGTGAGACCTACTTACCCGACGGCATGCAGGCAGAGTTTTACCGCCCGGTCGAGCGCGGCCTGGAGATCAAAATTGCCGAGAAGCTGCGCCACCTGAAACTTCGCAACCAGCAGAAAAAATAGACATTTGGCACCCTACCCGGCTCCGCCTATTTGTAGGATCAACCCGAGTTCGCAGGCAAAGTCAAGAAATTTAAACCGCTGCGCATGGCTACAATCGCGCCAGTACAGCGCAGTTTGGGCCACCCATCCTTACATGCCAGGTTGAGCATTTACCCCGCAGCACCCGTCACGGTGACCCCAGGGCCAGACGATTCGGAGACATATTCATGGACATTTTGCTGCAACAGATCCTCAACGGTCTGATCCTGGGCAGTATGTACGCCCTGGTGGCCTTGGGCTACACCATGGTGTACGGCATCATCAACCTGATTAACTTTGCCCACGGCGAGGTGCTCATGGTTGGCGCAGCCACTAGCTGGAGCACCATCGGCATCATGAAAGATGCCATGCCGGGCGCGCCAGGCTGGCTCATCTTGCTGCTCTCCCTCATCATCGCCTGCGTGGTCTGCGCGGCGCTGAACTTCACGATTGAAAAGGTGGCCTACCGCCCCTTGCGCAACAGCCCGCGTCTGGCCCCCCTCATCAGCGCGATTGGCATGAGCATATTGCTGCAAACCCTGGCCATGATCATCTGGAAGCCCAACTACAAGTCCTTCCCCAGCCTGCTGCCGTCCGAGCCCTACCATGTAGCGGGTGCGGTCATTACGGTGACGCAAATCCTCATCCTGGGCACCACCGCCGTCACGCTGGCCATTCTCATGTACATCGTGCACCGCACCAGCCTGGGCCGGGCCATGCGCGCCACGGCAGAGAACCCGCGCGTAGCCGCACTGATGGGTGTGCGCCCGGATGTGGTGATCTCGGCCACCTTCATCATCGGCGCGGTGTTGGCAGCCATTGCGGGCGTGATGTGGGCAGCCAACTACGGCACGGTCAACCACACCATGGGCTTTTTACCGGGCCTCAAGGCCTTTACTGCCGCTGTGTTTGGCGGCATTGGCAACCTGGGCGGGGCGGTGGTGGGCGGCATTTTGCTGGGGCTGATCGAGTCGATTGGTGCGGGCTATCTGGGCGCGCTCACGGGTGGCGTGCTGGGCAGCCACTATGTAGACATTCTGGCCTTTGTGGTGCTGATTTTTATGCTCACCCTGCGCCCCTCGGGCCTGCTGGGCGAGCGTGTGGCCGACCGCGCGTAAATAGGGAGACAAGAACATGACGAAATGGTTTGACTCTTTGCAAGGCAAGCAGCGCATTGCCTTCTACATCGCCTGTGCCATCGCGGCGCTGGTGCTGCCGCTGATCTTGCAGCAAGCGGGCAACGCCTGGGTGCGCATTGTCGATGCAGCCCTGCTGTATGTGCTGCTGGCCCTGGGCCTGAATATAGTGGTGGGCAACGCGGGCTTGCTTGACCTGGGTTATGTGGCCTTCTACGCCATGGGGGCCTATATCTTTGCGCTACTGGCCTCGCCGCATCTGACCGACACCTTTCCCTGGATTGCCAGTATGTTCCCCAAGGGGCTGCACATGCCGCTGTGGGTGGCAGTGCCGCTGGCGGCCGTGTTGGCGGGCCTGCTGGGCGTGCTGCTGGGCGCGCCTACGCTGAAATTGCGCGGTGACTATCTGGCCATCGTCACTTTGGGCTTTGGCGAGATCATCCGCGTGTTTTTAAACAACCTGGACCACCCAGTCAACATCACCAACGGCCCCAAAGGCTTGAGCCAGATCGACTCCATCAGTTTCTTCGGACTGGACTTGGGCAAAAAGCTCGAAGTGATGGGCTTTGTGGTGGCCCCGGTGTCGCTGTACTACTACCTGTTTTTGGCACTGGTCGTTGTGTCGGTCTTCCTGTGCTATCGGCTGGAAAAGTCGCGCATAGGCCGCGCCTGGATGGCCATTCGCGAAGACGAAATTGCCGCCAAAGCCATGGGTATCAACACCCGCAACATGAAGCTGCTGGCCTTTGGCATGGGTGCCACCTTTGGCGGTGTCTCGGGTGCCATGTTTGCTGCTTTTCAGGGCTTTGTCTCACCCGAGTCCTTCTCGCTGATGGAGTCGGTGATGATTGTGGCCATGATCGTGCTGGGTGGGCTGGGGCATATTCCTGGTGTCATCATCGGCGCTCTGCTATTGGCCTCGCTGCCCGAGGTGCTGCGCTATGTGGCCGGGCCCTTGCAGTCCATGACCGATGGCCGCCTGGATGCCTCCATCCTGCGCCAGTTGCTCATTGCCGTGGCCATGATCAGCATCGTGCTGCTCAAGCCCAAAGGTCTGTGGCCCTCGCCGGAGCATGGCAAGTCGCTGCAAAACGCTGCTGGCAACAGCAAGTAAGCAGGAGCGCCGCTATGTCAAACCAAGACACCGTATTGAAAGTCGCAGGCATCTCCAAGCGCTTTGGCGGCCTGCAGGCACTCAGCGATGTGGGCATCACCATCCAGCGCGGTCAGGTCTATGGCCTGATTGGCCCCAACGGTGCGGGCAAAACCACGTTCTTTAACGTCATTACCGGCCTGTACTCGCCCGACAGCGGCACGTTTGAGCTGGCAGGCAAGCCCTACACCCCCAGCGCGGTGCACGAGGTGGCCAAGGCAGGTATTGCCCGCACCTTTCAAAACATCCGCCTGTTTGCCGAAATGACGGCGCTAGAGAACGTGATGGTAGGCCGCCACGTGCGCACCCATGCGGGCATCATCGGGGCGATTTTTCGCAACGCAGCCACCCGCGCCGAAGAGGCAGCCATTGCCAAGCGCGCGCAGGAGTTGCTGGACTATGTAGGCATCGGCAAATTTGCCGACTACAAGGCACGCACCTTGAGCTACGGCGACCAGCGCCGCCTGGAGATCGCCCGCGCCCTGGCCACCGACCCGCAACTGATCGCCCTGGACGAGCCCGCAGCGGGCATGAACGCGACCGAAAAAGTGCTGCTGCGCGAGCTGATTGACCGCATTCGCAAAGACAACCGTACCATTTTGCTGATTGAGCACGACGTAAAACTGGTGATGGGCCTGTGTGACCGCGTGACCGTGCTGGACTACGGCAAACAGATTGCCGAGGGCACACCCGCCGAGGTGCAGAAAAACGACAAGGTCATTGAAGCCTATCTGGGCGCAGGCCACTGAGCGGGAAGAATACTAAATGAGCATACCCAGTACCAACACCTTGCTGAAAGTCTCGGGCCTGAAGGTCTCCTATGGCGGCATCCAGGCCGTCAAAGGCGTGGACTTTGAGGTGCACGAAGGCGAACTGGTCACCCTGATCGGCTCCAACGGCGCGGGCAAAACCACCACCATGAAGGCCATCACCGGCTCGCTGGCCGCAGCCGAGGGCAAGATTGAATACCTGGGCAAAGACATCGCTGGCCAGGGCCCGTGGGACTTGGTCAAACAAGGCTTGGCCATGGTGCCCGAGGGGCGCGGCGTGTTTGCCCGCATGACGATTATTGAAAACCTGCAAATGGGTGCCTACATCCGCAAGGACAAGGCCGATATTGCGATGGACATCGACAAGGTGTTTGGCATTTTCCCGCGCCTCAAAGAGCGCAAAGACCAACTGGCTGGCACGATGAGTGGCGGCGAGCAGCAGATGCTGGCCATGGGCCGCGCCCTGATGAGCCGCCCCAAGGTGCTGCTGATGGACGAGCCGTCCATGGGCCTGTCTCCCATCATGGTGGACAAAATTTTTGAGGTGGTACGCGATGTATACGCCCAAGGCGTGACGGTGCTGCTGGTAGAGCAAAACGCCAGCCGCGCCCTGGGCATTGCCAACCGGGGCTACGTAATGGACTCGGGCCTGATTACCATGGGCGGTGATGCGAAAGCATTACTCAGTAACCCGAAGGTGCGTGCAGCTTATTTAGGCGAGTAGTTGTGTTGCGGTGACGCAGCGCGCAGTAGTGTGATGTTTAGCACGCCATGCTTTTTTTCATCTGAAAAAACTGACCCCGGCCAGTACACTCTGCCAGTTTGTAAAAATAGTCAACCGCGACAGGCACTGTGCGAGGCGGGTGATGCTCTTTTTTTTGCAACAAACCCATTGAACGCTCTAAGATATTTACTGCTGTGTATGCTGTGCTGGTGCGCGCCCCATTTTGCGGCAGCGCAAGCCTTGGCCACTTTGTCGGACGACAGCGCCACGCTGGTGCTGGCCGCGCCTTTGCAATGGCTGGCAGCACCCAAGGGTGCAGTGCCAAACCCCGACACCTTCCAGGCTGCTGACAAAGCCCAGGGCTTTGCCGCCTACACACCGGGCACCTTGCTGCCTACCTCAAAGCAAAATGAGGTGTGGCTGCGCTTTGCCTTGCCCGCCACCCCTGTGGCACAGCCATGGTACCTGCGCATACCGCACTTGTCAGTAGAGCGGGTCACCCTGTATTTTCAGGAAGATGCCAGCACCTGGAAATCACAGACTGCGGGCGAAAAAATCGCCATGGCGCAATGGCCGGTGCCCGCCAACCGGCCTACCTTTGCCCTGCTGACCCGAACCGACCAGGCGCAAACCTATTACCTCAAACTGGAACACTCCACCGACTTGGTGCAAGCGCCCGAGTTGATAGCGGCCAACGAGTATGTGGATGATTCGGCGCAAGTGGGCATTTTGGTGGGACTGATGTTTGGTTTGTTTTGTCTGCTGGGCATCATGGGGCTGCTGGCAGCGCGCACCTACCGCAACCAAAACTTTGCCTGGTTTGCATTGATGGTATTTACACTGCTATTGGTGCAGTTGGTGCTGATTGGCTATGCCGGGCAACGCCTGTGGCCCCACAGCCCCTACCTCACACACGCCATGTGCTGGCTCAGCTGGCTGTTCTTTTTTGCAGCATCTACCTGGTTTTACGTACGGGTCAGTGTGTCCCAGGATGTTTTTCCCATCGTCTACAAAACCTCTATTGGCCTGACCGTGCTGCTGCTTTGCGTCTCAGCGGTCTATGTCTTTTTACCCTACGACTTCCCCACCGTGGTGCTGAATGCCGTGAGTGGCGTGACGATTGTCTGGATCTCTGGCTCGTCCGCCTGGATGGCATGGCGCACGCGCCAGACTTGGCTGTGGTACTTGAGCGCAGGCATGGTGCCACTGGCGTTAACTCTGTTTACCCGCATTGCCTACAACCTGGGTTGGGTCAGGCATATTGAGCTGGCGCAGTTTTGCGCTTTGCTGGTGGGCTGCCTTGGCATGCTGGTGATCTACCGGGTGTTAATTGCCAGCAACCGCGAGGCACAAATCATCCGCGAACGCGAGCTGGCCAGCGTCGACCGCGATGTATCTACCGGCCTGCCCTTGGCACGTACTTTACATGCCCGGCTGCCCCTGGTGTTGGCCCGTAGCGAGCGCTTTGAGGAGCCTTGCGGCATGTTGATGGTGCGCTGGCTAGACTACACGAGTTTTATGGAGCCTCTTGCCTCGTCCCAACGCGCTGCAGCGCTGTCCCACCTGGGTGCGCGCCTGAGCAAGCTGTGCCGCCCCATCGATGTGGTGGTGCGCCTGGACGATGACCATTTTGTCTTTGTGATTGAAGCGCCGATTTCGCGGGAACGGCTCAATGCCTTGGGCACCAAAGTGCTCAGTGTATGCATGCGCCCAGGCCGCCCCCAGGTGGACAACAATATTTATAACGTGCATGTAGCGATCTGGACCTCCAGCAAGGGCGTGTCCACTGCAGCCCAAGTGCTGGAGGCGCTGCGCACCCGCTTGAACCAGATGGGCAACGGCACCTCGCGGCGGGTACAGTTTGTAGATGCTGCGTCCAGTTCGCGCCCTGGCGAGGGCAACTCCGAAATCTCCAATGTGACTGTTACAGGCGCCCTGAGTAGCGCAGACATTGTGGCCAAGATCAATGCCATCGAAGCCTCGCCCCTCTTGCCGACCGTTGCCGTACCCACCAGGCGCACAACCGAAAACTAGCTGTTCCACAACAGTTTGCCCAGCAAAAATCCTCTTCTTGTGATGTTTTGCACGCAAGATACGAATATTTGCAGCACCCACCCTAGCTGCGCTGTCCCTTGGCATGGGGGCACTATAGTGCTTGGTTGCTTTGTACTTTTGCATACTTCACACCGTTAACTACTTCACCACCGAATTGGGTATGTTAAGACATTTTCGTTCTAGCTTGATATGCCTGCTCTGGAGCTTGTGCTTGGCGCATGCTGCGCTTGCACAGGAAGCGGACAATGGCTTGAAGCTTGCCATGCCAATGCAATGGCAAGTGCTGCCTGAAGCCGCTGTTGGCAGCCCATTGGATTTAGAGAGCCCCACAGCGGCGCAGGGGTTTAAAGACCTTACCAGCGACACCGTCCTGCCCACGGCTTTAGGCCAAACCGTCTGGCTGCGCTTTGCGCTGCCCACCACGGCGATGGCGCAAACGTGGTACCTGCGTATCCCGCGCCTGCGTTTAGACCAGGCCACGCTGTATTTTATGGATGACAAAAACCGCTGGAGCGCTCAAACGGCAGGCATGAACGTCCCGGTGGTTCAATGGCCCGTGCCCACGCGCCTGCCCAGCTTTCAATTGAGCACGCGCGCCGATCACATCCAAACCTATTACCTCAAACTCCAAAATTTCACGCCCTTCGCCGAGCACCCAGAGTTCATCTCGCCGGTGGAGTACATTGTGTCGGCCTCGCTGACAGGCGGCCTGGTGGGCTTGATGTTAGGGCTGTTTGGCTTGCTCACTGTGCTCAGCCTCATGACCGCGCTCTTGTACCGCAACAGCCATTTTGCGTGGTTTGCGCTGTTTGTTGTGTCGCTGTTGGCAACGCAACTGATATTGATTGGCTTTGCCGGGCAGCGCATCTGGCCGCGCAGTATGTACCTCAATCAGATCATGCACTGGGTCAGCGCGCTATGGGCACTGGCCGCCTGCCTGTGGTTCATTTTGCAAATCAGCTATGCCAAACAGGCCTTTGTGTACATCTACCGCATCTCGCTGGGGGTTATTGCGCTGCTGCTGCTGTGCTCGGCTGTATATGCTGCCCTGAACCTGGACGTACTACGCGATTCTTTGTCCGCGATTGCAGCGCTAACGATCGCGTGGAGCCTGGGTTGCCTGGTATGGATGGCTTGGCGTGCCCAGCCCTGGCTCTGGGTGGTAGTGGCTGGATTTTCGCCTTTGGCGGCGGCGATGACGACCCGCCTGGCCTATGCCTTTGGCTGGGTAGCGCGGATCGAAGCGACGCAGCTTTGGGGCATCATTGTGAGCATCATCGGCATGATGGTGATCTATGCTGGCCTGATTATGCGCAACCGCGACACCTTTGCCGCCTTGCAGCGCGAAAGCGCGCTATCGCACACCGACCTGGCCACGGGCCTGACCGCTGCCCACATGGCCTTAGCGCGCCTGCCCCGCGTCATGGCACGCAGCGCGCGCGCGGGTGAGGCTTGCGGGGTGGTAATGCTGCACTGGACAGAGTTTAAAAAACAGCTAGACCCTTTAAGCACCGTCCACAGAGACGTGGTGCTGACCCAGCTGGGCACCCGGCTGCGCAAACTGTCGCGCTATATTGACACCGTGGCGCGCCTGGATGATGACCATTTTTTGCTGATTTTAGAGTCGCCCGTCACGCGTGACTTTCTCACTGCACTGGGCACCAAAATTCTCACCGCCTGCATGCGTCCTGTAGACCAGTTCAGCAATGGAGCGGCTTTCAATGTCCATTTGGCTATGTGGATCAATACAGACAAGCCTTTGACTGCCCAGGCCCTGATCGAGGCTCTGCGTACCCGGCTGAACCAGATGGGCCACGGCACGCAGCGCAAAATACAGTTTGTCGACTCGCCCACGAGCTCGCGCATGGACGAAGGCGTAGCCGCAGACTCCACCCAGGCCACGGATCGCAGCTCGATGTTAGAAAAAATCAATGCGCTTGAAATCGACACACTGTCGGGCCTGAAACGCAAAGCATCAATAGAAGCGCGAGAATAAAACCTAGTCCACCTTGGCACCACTGCGCTTGACGGGCTGTTCGTACTTGGCCAGCTCGCGCAGCATGGTGGCCGCAAACCCTGCGCTGCTGGTGGGCACGGGTTCGGCCATCAGGCTGGCAAAGCGCTGCTTGACGGGCTCCGACTGCAAGGCCTGCACAAAGGCCTGGTTGTATTTTTCTATCAGCTCGGGCGCTGTGGTCTTGGGCGCTACCAGGCCCCACCAGGTGTCCACTTCAAAACCTTTGTAGGTCTCGGCAACCGCTGGCACATCGGGCAGGGCGGCACTGCGCTGGGCGCTGGTGACCGCCAGGGCTTTGAGCTTGCCTGCACGGATGTTGGCCGCTGCGGTGGCCAGGTTGTCAAAATTGAAGTCCACCTGCCCCGACAGCAGAGCCAACTGCGCCGGGTTGCCGCCGTTGTAGGGAATATGCACCACAAACAAGCCCGCCTGCTGCTTGAACATCTCGCCTGCCAAATGCCCGCCGCTGCCATTGCCGCCGCTACCGTAGTTAAGCTGACCAGGATGGGCCTTGGCATAGCGCACCAAGTCAGCCAGGTTGTTGATACGAAGGCGCGTGGCGGTGTCGGCATTCATCACCAGCACATTGGGCACGCGCACCATTTGCGTGATGGCAGCAAAGTCGGTGCCTGCGTTGTAGGGCATCTTACGGTACAGCCACGGGTTGATGGCGTGGGTGGCCAAGGCCGCTATGCCAATGGTCAAGCCATCGGGCGCGGCCTTGGCCACGGCATCAGCCCCGATGTTGCCGCCCGCGCCGGGACGGTTGTCGACGATGACCGTGCCCAAGCTGTCTTTAACGCGCTCGGCCAGTAGCCGTGCGGTCACGTCGATAGGCCCACCCGCTGCATAGGGCACCACCAGACGAATCGGCTTTTGCGCCGCACTGGGTGCCACCGTTTGTTGTGCAAATGATGCTGTAGCCCAATAAAATATAGTGTAAGCAGCTATTGATTTAATAGCGAATATTGGCTTGGTAAACGTATGCATACAGTCTCCCCACTCAATCGAGCTTGGCGCCAGAGCGTTTGATAATCGGTTGCCACTTGCTGCCCTCGTCTGCGATCAGCTTGGCAAACTGCTCGGGGCTGCCGCCCACCGCTTCGAGTCCGGCAGACTTCAGGCGCTCTTGCACTTGTGGTTCTTTCAAGGCGGCGTTCAGCGCTGTGTTGATGCGATCTACCGTGGCGCGCGGCGTGCCTGCGGCCACTAACACGCCGTTCCAGGCCAGGGCTTCAAAACCTTTGAACTCAGCCAATCCGCTTTCGGCCACGGTGGGCACCTCGGGCATCAGGGCAAAGCGCTGCGTGCCTGTGACGGCAATGGCCTTGAGGCGACCCTGCTTGATCTGCGGGATGATGACCGTGGGCACCGTGGCCAATATCTGCGTGTCGCCACTGGCCACCGACAGCACGGCGGGCGGGCCACCGTTGAACGGAATGTGCACGGCAAACGCGCCCGTGAGCGCCTTGACATACTCCATCGTCAAATGCGACGAGCTGCCGTTGCCGACCGAGGCAAAGTTGTACTTGCCGGGGTTGGCTTTGAGCACCTGCACCAACTCGCGCGCAGTGTTTGCTGGAAAGCTGGCGTTGACCGCAATCACGTTGGGCTGCGAGGTGGTGAGCATCACCGGCTGCAAATCGGTACGCGGGTTATACGGCAGTTTGCTGTACAAAAACGGCGCGTAGGCCACCGGGCCGTTAAAGCCCAGCAGCCAGGTGTGGCCGTCGGGCGCGCTCTTGGCCACTTCATTGGCGCCCACAGTGCCGCCCGCCTGCGGACGGTTCTCGATGACGATGGGTTGGCCCAGCGTATCTTTGAGCTTGTCCTGCATCGAGCGGGCAATCACATCCAGCGACGAGCCTGCGGGAGCGACGACGATCCAGCGGATAGGTTTAGCTGGAAAATTTTGAGCAAAAGAGACTGCAGCCCAACAAAATATGGCGTAAGCAGCTACTAATTTTATAGCATTTTTCATACTGAAATAACGTGATGGAATGGCTGGCGTAGTAAGGATGGCTGGCATGGGTTACCTCGGGCAATAAAAAAAACGTCGCTGCTTGCGCCAATTTATGCCCGGGCTTTGTCGGCTTCCGTCACAAACGAATCGGCATAGAACTCGTCTGCGGGCAGGCCGCTACGCTCTACAAAATCTTTCTGCGCCGAGTCCACCACAATCGGCGCGCCGCAGGCATAGACCTGGTGGCCGCGCAGGTCGGCAAAGTCTTGCAGCACGGCGCGGTGTACAAAGCCGGTGCGGCCCGTCCATGCGTCTTCGGGCAGCGCATCCGAGATGACGGGCACGTATTTCAAGTGGGGCATCTTGGCGACCTGCTCCAGCACCCAGTCGTTCATGTACAGGTCGGCCGGGCGGCGGCCACCCCAGTACAGCACGGCGGGGCGGGTGACGTTTTTAAACTGCATATCCTCGATCAACGCCTTGATGGGCGCAAAGCCCGTGCCCGAGGCCAGCAGCACCATGGGCTTATCAGACTCGCGCAAATAAAAGCTGCCAAACGGCCCTTCGATGCGCATGATTTCTTTTTCTTTCATCGCGCCAAAAGCATGGTCGGTAAATTTACCGCCCGGCATGTGGCGGATGTGCAGCTCAATCCCCGGTGTCTCGGCCTGGGTGTGCGCGGCATTGCCCATGCTGTAGCTGCGCCGAGCGCCGTCGCGCAAGATCACCTCAATGTATTGCCCTGCGTGGTACTGAAAGGTATCGGCAGCAGGCAGCTGCAAGCGCACCAGCATCACGTCGTGCGATTTTTTCTCCATCAGCGTCACGCGGGACGGCATTTTTTTGATGGGGAAGGCCCCCGCCTCGGTCACCTGGCGGCTCTCCAGCACCACATCGCTGTGCGGTATGCCGCAGCAGGTCAGCATGTAGCCGTTGGCTTCTTCGATGTCGCTCAGCGCCTTAGCTTGGTGCGGGCCGTGCGTCACGCTGCCTGAGACCAGCTTGCATTTGCAGGAGCCGCAGGCCCCGTCTTTGCAGCCATAGGGCAGGCCAATGCCCTGGGCAATGCCTGCGGCCAAAATGGCCTGATCGGGGTTGACGCTGAAGCTGCGGCCGCTAGGCTGCACGGTAACGGTAAAAGACATGTGAAAAATCCTGTGAGCAGCGGGCAAATGGCTTGCACGCTGGCTTTGGTATGCTGGGAGCTGGATTAGCCCTTCCAATCCCCCTATTTTGCCTTCAAACCAATCCCCCTTGGGTGCCCTGCCCGCCCGCTTTCGCCGCCCGCGCGTATTGATCGTCGGTTGCGGCGATGTGGGGCTGCGCGTGGCGCGGGATTTGACTGCGCCGCTGACAGTGACGACGCACCCGTTGGGCACAGCATTGACACTGACCACGCTGCCCCCACCCAGCGCCGCACCTTCACCCAGCGCCGCACCCAGCGCCACGCGCAGCCGGGTGCGCGTGCTGGCCTTGACATCGTCCCCCGAGCGCGTGGCGCAGCTGCGCTCGCAGGGCCTGGTGCCTCTACAGGGCAATCTGGACACACCCGCCACGCTGGCGCGCCTGTCGGGCATAGCCACCCACATCGTGCATATGGCACCGCCCCCCAGCGATGGCAAAACGACCGGGCGAGAAGGCGACGCAGCCCAATGGTGGCGCGACCCCCGCACCCAGCACCTGCTGCAAGCCCTGCGCAGGCGCTCGCCGCCGCGCAGCCTGGTCTACGGCTCTACCAGCGGGGTGTACGGCGACTGCGGCGGTGCCTGGGTCAATGAAGCCCGCCCCGTGCAGCCGCACACCCCACGCGCCCAGCGCCGCGTGGATGCCGAGCGGCTGCTGCGCCACTACGGCCGCGCAAGCGGTGTGCGTGCCAGCATCCTGCGCATCCCCGGCATCTATGCGCCAGACCGCGAGGGCGGCACGCCCCGCCCGCGCCTGCTCAAAGGCACGCCCGTGCTGCGAGCCGAGGACGATGTCTACACCAACCACATCCACGCTGACGACCTGGCCCGCGCCACGATTGCCGCCCTGTGGCACGGCAAGCCCCAGCGCGCCTACAACGTGAGCGACGACACCCAGCTCAAAATGGGCGACTATTTTGATGCCGCCGCCGACCTGTACAACCTGCCCCGCCCACCGCGCGTAGCACGCGGCGCGGCGCAAGAGCAGTTACCGCTGATGCTGCTCTCGTTCATGAGTGAATCGCGCAGACTGGACAACACGCGGATGAAGGAGGAGCTGCGTGTGGCACTGCATTTTGGTGACGTGCGGGCCGGTTTGCGGGCTGGGATGGAACCCGAGTTGCTGCTTATTTAGTAGCTGTTTACACTTTATTTTATTGGTTTGCAGCTTTATTATGCAAAAAATATTGCACAAAATGAGTGGTTTTTTTGAGATGGTTTTCAAACGCAAAGATTTAAAACTTTTAGAGTCTGAGTTTGTAGCGGCGGCATAGCGTATGCCAACCGCCCTCATACTGGAGTACCAGAAATCGGTCGGTCGGCATACGCTATGCCGCCTGCACACAAAGTAGCGCTCTACCCGTAGTCGCCCAATTGCCTGACAGAAAACTACCGGTAGCGCGCCACCATGGCCGCCACCATCACCCAGCTACAGAAAAAATTGCAGGCCAAGCAGCGGCGAATGATTTGAAGACGGTCTAGGCATTTAAGAGGCGCAAGCATATCCACCTTGGCTGGCAAGCGGCGAGCGAACGGGAGTGCGCTGCAAAAAACTTCCGCAAATACGCGCCCAGTATTTGTAGTCCTCACTAGTCCCCTCCACGCCTTGCTACAGTTATTCGTCTGGAATTTTTCAAAAGCGAAACGACAATAGGCGATGTAATGTTTACGCTCAAGGATATTAAGGAGACTGGTTTCACTCTTATCATACGTAGCTATAAATGAAAAATATCAGTCTCGATGAACTTCGCCGTGGAATGACTAGATTCTCCAACGGAGAACGTCCCTGGCTAGATCGAACCGTTGACTGGTTTATCGCCTCGCCTGAAGGCCAGTTATTTCCACTCAAGTACGTTTTCGCGCTTGCAACGAAGCAACGTCCAGCCTCCTACACAACCAACCAAGCCAAGGCTGCAATGCGCCACCTTGGCTTGGGCTATGTAAGTATCAAAGCTCAAACTCAAACTGCAGCGCAGTTTGACAAGGCAGTTGCTGCAGCAATCAATGACAAGATAAGTCGTCGACAGCGTCTGGCAAAGGCGAAGCGTATACCCATGCACTTAGTAGTGGCGCAATTTGTATTTCAACGAAATCCAGACGTTGTGGCCGAGGTACTTGACCGTGCGAATGGACACTGCGAACTCTGTAAACAGCCAGCCCCATTTTTTCGCGCCTCAAATGGTAGTCCGTATCTCGAAGTGCATCACAAACTCAAGCTGGCAGAGCACGGAGAAGACTCAGTAGAAAATGCCATAGCTGTTTGTCCAAATTGTCATCGTCAAGCCCATTACGGTTAACAGTGCAATACTGCGCGTAAAAAACTCTATTAAACCGTGTGCCTTAAAAGATTTGCCAGGGTGAAGCGATGGGAGCGTGTCGGCTGGAAACTGGAGCAAAGGCGCGGTGACCAACGGGTGATTACTACTGCGGGGTTCGCGTGTTTTGCGGAAGTTTGCAGACGACATGTCCCGTCGCCCGTCCAAGCTAATCAACGCTACAAAAGCATTGCCACGGGCTTTCAAAACCCCAATATGCACTATTAATTCAATAGCTTCTTACGCGATAATCTATTGGCCTACAAGCCAATACTATGGGGGGGGGAAACTCACTGTGTAGTACGCTCCTGCGCAAACCATTCCAGCACCGGCACCGTGCCCGGCAAAACGGGCGTAACCTGCACGGGCAACTGCTGCCAGGCAAAGCTTTGGCCTTCGTGCATATGCAGCTCGCCTGTCCAATCAAACACCTTGCAAAAGTGTAGCCGCACCAGCGCGTGCGGGTAGTCCACCAGCTCTTGCCGCCAAGGCTGCACTGCGCCGATGCTGATGCCAATCTCTTCGCCGAGCTCGCGCCGCAGCGCCTGCTCGACGGTCTCGCCCGCCTCCAGCTTGCCACCCGGAAACTCCCAGTAGCCCGCATACACCTTGCCGGGCGGGCGGGTGGTCAGCAAGAACGCCCCGTCTGGACGGATGAGCACACCCACCGCCACTTCTACCGTTTTGCGGTCTGCCCCACCCTCGCGCGGTAGATGGCTGTCAGCTTGCAGGGCCATTACTGGACATGCCGCCCCGCATAGTCGCGCGCAAACTGGTAAGCCACGCGGCCGCTGCGCGAAGCGCGCTCTAGCGACCACACCAGAGACTCGGGCTTGGCGGCTTCGATGGCGGCCTCGGGCACGTTAAAGGAGCGCAGCCACTGGGCCACGATGGTCAGGTATTCGTCCTGGCTGAAGGGGTAAAAACTGACCCACAGGCCAAAGCGCTCGGACAGGGAGATTTTTTCTTCCACGCCCTCACCGGGGTGCACCTCGCCATCCTCAGTGTGGGTGTAGCTAAGGTTTTCTTTCATGTACTCGGGCAGCAGGTGGCGGCGGTTGCTGGTGGCGTAGATCAGCACGTTGGGCGCGCTGGCGGCCACCGTACCATCCAGCACCGACTTGAGCGCTTTGTACGAGCTTTCGCCGTCGTCAAAGCTCAGGTCGTCGCAGAAGACGATGAATTTTTCGGCTCGCTCACTCACCACGTCGATGATGTCGGGCAGGTCGATCAAGTCAGCCTTGTCCACCTCGATCAAACGCAGGCCTTGGCTGGTGTATTCATTCAAACAGGCCTTGATGAGGGAGGATTTGCCGGTGCCGCGTGCACCGGTCAGTAGCACGTTGTTGGCGGGCAGGCCTTGGACAAACTGCAAGGTGTTGCGCTGGATTTTTTCTTTTTGCTGCTCGATTTCTTTGAGATCACCTAGGCGCATCACCCCCACATGGCGCACCGGCTCCATGGTGCCGTGGCCCGAGCTGCGCTTGCGGTAGCGCCAGGCGGTGGCTGCGGTCCAGTCGGGCGCACTCAGGGGTTGCGGCAGGATGGATTCGATGCGCGCCAGCAGGCTTTCGGCGCGGACGATGAGGTGTTCAAATTTTTCGTTCATGGTGTCTTTCACCGTTCGCGTTGAGATTGGCCTGTCCGGAGCTTGCCAAAGGGTCGAAACGCAGAGGTTGCATGATGGCTTCGACAGGCTCAGCCCGAACGGGGTTTAGTATTAACTGCGGTAGTCTGCGTTGATCTTCACGTAGTCGTAGCTGAAATCGCAGGTCCACACGGTGTCCTCTACGCTGCCACGCCCCAGACCTACATGGATGGTGATCTCGCTTTGCTTCATCACGCGCGCGCCATCTTCTTCGCGGTAGCTGGGGTTGCGGCCACCGCCTATGACAACACTCACGTCGTCCAAATGGAGACTGATTTTGGTTTGGTCCAAATCGGCGATGCCTGCGTAACCCACGGCGGCCAGGATACGGCCCAAGTTGGGGTCGCTGGCAAAGAAGGCAGTTTTGACCAGGGGCGAATGGGCGATGGCGTAGGCCACCTTGCAGCATTCGTCAGTGCTCTTGCCACCGCTGACCTTGACGGTGATGAATTTGGTAGCGCCCTCGCCGTCGCGCACGATGGCCTGCGCCAGCTTTTGCGCGACACCCAGCATGGCGGTTTTGAGGGCCCGGCCTTCGGCGCTGGCCCACGTAGATATTGCGCTGTGCGCTACTTTGTTGGTAGCAATTACGACAAAACTATCGTTGGTTGACGTGTCGCCATCCACCGTCACGCGGTTGAACGAGCCGTTGGCCAGCTCGGTGGCCAGTTGCTGCATCAAGTGCTGCGGCACGGTGGCATCGGTCGCCATAAAGCCCAGCATGGTGGCCATGTTGGGGCGGATCATGCCTGCGCCCTTGCTGATGCCGGTGACGGTGACGGTTTTGCCACCCACTTGCGCTTGGGTGCTAAAGGCCTTGGGCAAGGTGTCGGTGGTCATGATGCCCTGCGCCGCGCGCAGCCAGTTGTTCTCTTTGGCATCCGCAATGGCAGCAGGCAGGCCCGCCACGATGCGGTCAGCGGGCAGCGACTCCATGATGACACCCGTGCTGAAAGGCAAAATCTGCTCGGCTGCAATGCCCAGCGTGCCAGCCAATGCCGCGCAGGTACTGCGCGCGCGGGCCATACCATCGTCGCCGGTGCCTGCGTTGGCATTGCCGGTATTGATCAGCATGGCACGGATACCGAGCTTGCCTTGCAGATGTTCCCGGCAGATTTGCACCGGCGCGGCGCAAAAGCGGTTTTGCGTGAAAACGCCGGCCACCGAAGCACCTGCGTCCAGCAACACCACCGACAAATCTTTGCGGTTGGCTTTGCGAATACCTGCTTCGGCAACGCCTATTTTCAGACCGGCTACGCTGTGCAGGGTGGCTGGATCAGGGGCGAGAAGATTGACGGCCATAAATACTCCTCAAGGGCAAATTTAAGTAACAAATCAGGCTGCAGCCCAATAAAATATAGCGTAAGCAGCTACTGAATATATAGCAAGTATGCAGTGCCTACAGCACAGGTCAAGTCAGCTTTCCGTGGCAGAACTTGAACTTTTTGCCACTGCCGCAATGGCAGGGGTCATTGCGGCCCACATGCGCCATGCCTGCGGGACGGCCCTGGTTCTGCGTGCTGGCATCTACCGTGGTTTGCACCTCGCCCGTTTCGGTGGGTGCGGTGTAGGTTACGTTAGAGATGCTTTCCGCGCGCTGCTCCATGGCACTGGTGGCTTGCTCGATCTGCTCGTTGGTTTGCACCTTCACCGTCATCAAGGTTTTGGTGACTTCGTTTTTCACCAGATCCAGCAACTGACCAAACAGCTCAAAGGCTTCGCGTTTGTATTCCTGCTTGGGCTGCTTTTGCGCGTAGCCACGCAGGTGTATGCCCTGACGCAGATAGTCCAGCGATGCCAAATGTTCACGCCAGTGCGAATCGATCGATTGCAGCATGACAGACCGCTCGTACTGATGCAGCAGCGCCGGATCGACATCCTTGAACTTGGTGTTGTATGCAGCATTCGCCTGCTCAACGATACGTGCGGCAATTATTTCGCCGTCAATTTCCGCGTCTGACTTCATCCATTCATCAATCGGTACCTGAATATTGAAATCAGCCGCCAGCGTTGTGGTGAGCGTCGGAATATCCCATTGCTCTTCAACTGTTTCAGGCGGTACAAACTGGCTCACGACACCAGCGAGCACGCCGCCGCGCATGCCGACGATGGTTTCG